>JACPCF010000102.1 GCA_016179965.1 Candidatus Rokuibacteriota bacterium
ACGGCCGGGCGCGTGAGGATGATGCGGGCCACCTCCCGCTTCGTCAGCGCCGAGACCGCCATGGCGACGCCCAGGTAGGACTTCCCCGTCCCGGCCGGACCGATCGCCACGACCACGTCGTAGGTGCGGATGGCATCCACGTAGCGCTTCTGGTTGACCGTCTTGGGACTGATCTGCTTCTTGCGCGAGGGAACCGAGATCGTGTCGAGGAGAATCCCCTTGAGGTTGGCCGTCTCGTCGTCGGCCAGCATCCGGAGCGCCGCCCGCACGTCGGTTGCGTGCAGCGGCGTTCCCGCATGGACCAGATCGGAGAGTTGGGTCAGCAGCCGCTCGGCCCGGGCCACCCGGGGCTCCTCCCCCTTCAGGATGATCTCGTTGCCGCGGGCCACGATCCGGAGGGCGAGCAGCGACTCCAGCGCCTTCAGGTTTTCGTCGCTGCGCCCAAGGAGGGGAAGCAGGTCGGCCTCGGACGAAAGCAGGATGCGGCGGGTGACAACGGCCTCAGTCAACGGCAGGGAACCCCTTGAAGCATCTTCAAAGAATTGCCTTGGAGCCGCGAGCTTTTCAACTCTGGTAAGAGGTTCAAAGACCCGCCTTGCTGAGATAGGCCTCAACAGCCTGGACATAGCGAGGGTAAAGTTCCAAGAGCGTCCGGATCGACTGCAGGACCTTCGTGTCATCGAGGGTTTCGTACTCGTGGACCAAGCGGTTCCGGAGACCGGCCGACGGGGCGAGCGAACGGCTGAGCTCAGGCGCCACGATCCCGAGGTCCCCCAACTTGAGGAATCCCCCGAAATATTCGCTGGGGACCTCACCGCCGAGCTCGGCGATCAGGTGGGCGTTGATGTCCAGGGCAGCCTCGATGGCTTCCTGCAGGAGCCGCTCGGCCGCCTTCCGTTCGTAGAACCTCCCCCGGTACTCCTCCGCGGTCAAGCGCCCGATGGGGCGCAGGCCGTCCAGCGAGGTCACGATGCGCGCCAGCTTTCGCCGGATGATCGCCGCGTCCACCGGGCTCACGCCAGACCTTCTCGCTCGAGGAAAACATGCACCGCCCGACGCTGCGCACGGCGCAGCTTCTCCGTATCGCAATACCGGCGGGAGGCCAGGGATTGGAACTGGCGGAATGCTCCCGGGTGCCGCTCGAAGAGAAGGAGTCCCTGCCGCGCCACCTCGAATGCCAGCAGAGGATCGGACCGACGGAGGTCAATCAGGTCCAGACAGTCCGTCCCGAGACGCGGGGCGATGGCCAGATACAGGTGATCCAGATCTGCGGGGCCGTCGCATCGCACGGCAAGATCGACGTCGCTCCCGGCACGGGTCCGTTCCTCGACGACGGAACCGAACAGGACGAGGAGCTGGAGATCAGGCACGGCGCTCGGCAGATCCCGAAGGCGCCGAGCGATGAACTCGGGGGTGACCGCCACGTTCATGGAGCCTTCCCGGCGCGGAAACCCTGCGCTTCAGCGCGGGGAGGAAGCGCCGATCTCGGATTATGTGGTAGACTACGCGCATGGAACTCGGACTCAAGCGCACCCGCAATGCGGTGTACCAGACGGCCTACCACGCCGTCTGGATTCCCAAGTACCGCAAGAAGGTGCTGGTAGGGGCCATCGCGCCCTCGCTGGCGATCCAGTGGTTTAAGGGCATCGCGGCGCGGACGCTCTTCGCTGAGTTTCCGACGCTGCGGACCCAGCTTCGACGCGGCCATATGTGGGCGCCGTCGTTCTATATCGGGACGGCTGGCTCGGTCTCGGCCGAGACGATCCGGCGCTACATCGAGCGTACCGAGCCCATCCGAGCGAGGCGCTGAGTGCTTGTCCGGCGCGGCTTCCGCTATCGCATCTACCCCACGCCAGAGCAGGAGGCGCGGCTCCGGTGTTGGGAGGGGGCGCTGCGCGCATTGTGGAACCTCGCTCACGAGCAGCGGCGCGTCTACCTCAGCCGAGGCGCGCGGTGTCCAAGCGCCTTCGACCAGATCAATCAGTTGACGGCGCTCCGGGCCGATGTGCCGTGGCTGGCCGATGTCCCGCGCAACGTGTGCGCACAACTGCTCGTGGATCTCGACGCGGCGTGGCAGCGGTGCTTTGCGCGGCTCGCGCGCCGCCCTCGGTGGAAAAAGAAGGGCCGCGATACCGTCGCCATCACCGAGCCCCATCCCAAGACGTTTCGCCTGACTGAGACTGGCGTGGTGTTCCCGAAGCTGGGCGAGATCCGCGCCGTCTTCCACCGGCCCATCGCCGGCATCCCGAACCGATGCACCATCGTCCGCGAGGTGGACCAGTGGTTCGTCTCGGTCCAGTGCGAGCAGGATATCCAGGAGCCCGAACCCACCACCAGGCCGGCGGTCGCCATCGACTGCGGCGTGGCTAATCTGCTGGCCGATTCGGACGGCGGGCTGGTCCCCAATCCGAAACACCTGGAGGCGGCGCTCACGCGGCTGGCGCGGGCACAGCGGGTCGTCAGCCGCCGGCAGAAGGGCTCGTGCCGCCGTGAGCGCGCCAAGCGGTGCGTCGCCAAGCTGCACCGGAAGATCCGCCGCCAACGCCAACACCTCCTGCACGTCCTCTCCCACCGCTACGCCAAGAGCCACGGCGTGGTGATTGTGGAGAAGCTGAACGTAGCGGGCATGGTGCGTGGCGGGCTCGGTCGTCAGATCAGCGGCGCCGGGTGGTCGTCGTTCTGTTCGATGCTCCGCTACAAGCTGGAGGCGACCGGCGGCACGCTCGTCGAGGTCCCCGCCGCCTATTCCAGCCAGACCTGTCCGGCCTGCGGCACGATCGATGCCGCCAGCCGACACGGAGAACGCTTCCGCTGCGTGGGCTGCGGGCACGAGGCCCACGCAGATGTCAACGCCGCGATCGTGCTCCTCAGCCGCCGAAACGGCGGTGACGCTGGCCGTGGAGGGCAAGGCGCTATCAGGCCCCCGATGAAACGGCAACTCCGCGTTGTAAGGCGCGGACACTCGACTGTCCAAGTCTCGGGCTCCTTCAAAAGCCCCGGACTTCAGTCCGGGTGATGTTTACGCGGCCACTGTAACGGACCCCCCCTTGAGGTGTCAAGGAAACGACCGCCGCGCCTGATGCAACTCAGGGCTCCTCGACCAGCCGGATTCCGAGGTCCTTGAGCTGGCCCGGATCCACCGGCGCCGGCGCGTCGGTGAGCGGGCACGTCCCCTTCTGGGTCTTGGGGAAGGCGATCACCTCGCGGATCGACTCCTCCCCCGCCAGGAGCGCCACCAACCGATCCAGTCCGGCCGCGATGCCTCCCATGGGAGGGGCGCCGAACTCCAGGGCCTCCAGGAGGAATCCGAAGCGGGCGCGCGCCTCCTGGGGGGCGATGCCCAGGAGCTTGAACATCTTCTCCTGGACGGCTTGCTGATGGATACGGATCGAGCCTCCGGCCGCTTCCTGGCCGTTGATCACGAGGTCGTACGCTTTGGCCCGGGCGCGGCCCGGGTCAGTGTCCAGGAGGGGGAGATCCTCGTCCCGCGGGGCCGTGAACGGATGGTGCACAGCGTCCCACCGCCGTTCCTCCTCGCTCCACTCCACCAGGGGGAAATCAATCACCCAGCAGACCCTGAACTCGTGAGGCGGGACGAGGTTCAGGCGTTGAGCGAGTTCCTGGCGCAGGCGGCCGAGCACCGTGGCCGCCAGCGGCATCTGGTCCGCCACGAGGAGCAACACATCTCCCGGCTCGGCAGCCAGCCGGGCGAGGAGGGGCTGCTTAACCGCTTCCAGGAATTTCGTCACGGGGGACTGGAGGCCGTCAGGGTTCACCTTGACCCACACGAGCCCCTTGGCCCCGGCCCCCTTCGCCGCCTCGACCAGCCCATCCAAGTCCTTCCGGCTCAGCGGCCCCCCTCCGGGGACGCGGAGCCCTTTGACCGCGCCCCCCCCCGCCACGACCTGGGCGAAGGCCTGGAACTGGCCGCCCCTGAAGAGGTCCGAGCAGTCCACGAGCTCGAGGCCGAAGCGAAGGTCGGGCTTGTCGGTGCCGAAGCGCGCGAGCGCCTCGTCGTAGGCGAGCCGCGGGAACGGGGTCGGCAGCGTGATCCCCCGGACCCTTCTCCAGACCTCCACGAGCATCCCCTCGACGATCGGGAGGAACTCGTCCCGATCGAGGAAGGAGGTCTCGATGTCGATCTGGGTGAACTCCGGCTGCCGGTCCTTCCGGAGGTCCTCGTCGCGGAAGCAGCGCACGATCTGGAAGTAGCGCTCGAAGCCCGCCACCATGAGGAGCTGCTTGAAGAGCTGGGGCGACTGGGGGAGCGCGTAGAAGCTCCCGCGCGCGAGCCGGCTGGGGACCAGGAAGTCGCGGGCGCCCTCGGGAGTCGAGCGCGTCAGGAAGGGAGTCTCCACCTCCAGGAAGCCCTGGGCGTGAAGGTAGTCGCGCACGGCGCGGTAGACCTGGTCCCGGATCACGAAGTTCCGTAACACCTGAGGCCGACGCATATCCAGGTAGCGATACTTCAACCTCACCGCTTCCTCCACCTCGGTCTGGTCCTCCAAAGGAAACGGCAGCGGCTTGGACTCGTTCAGGATCCTGAACTGGCTGACCTGGACCTCCACCTCCCCGGTCGGGAGCTTCGGGTTCTCCGTCCCGGGCGGGCGGCGCTGAACGGTGCCCTGGACGGCCAAAACGAACTCAGCCCGCACCTCCTGGGCGCCAGCGTGGGCCTCAGCGCTCGTGGCAGGGTTGAAGACGCACTGGGTCAGCCCCTCCCGATCGCGCAGGTCCACGAAGATCAGCCCGCCGTGGTCCCGCCGCCTGAAGGCCCACCCCATGAGCGTCACCGTCTGGCCCACATGGGCGGCCCGGAGCTCCCCGCAGGTGTGGCTCCGGCGCCAGCCGCCGGGCGTGGCCGTCATCGCGCCACCGGAAGCGCCATCAGTTCGCCTTCGAGCCCGGCCAGCGGCACCGACCGCTGAGTGCCCGAGCCCATCTCACGGATCAGCGCCTCCCCCTTCAGGAGCTCCTGCTCCCCCAGGATCACAACGTAAGGCACCTTGAGGCGGTTCGCCCGGTCCAGCTCGTTCCTGAGCTTGCGCGCCCCGTAGGCAAGCTCCACCGCCCGACCCCGGCTGCGCACCGCCAGGGCCACAGGCAGGAGCCGAACCAGCGCCTCGTCCCCCAAGGGAATGAGCAACGCAAGAGCCCCGGCCTCGTGCGAGTCGGACGGAAGGAGGGAGACAACCCGCTCCATCCCCACCGCGAAGCCGATCGCGGGGTCCGGCGGACCGCCCAGGAGCTTGACGAGGCCGTCATAGCGGCCGCCCCCGGCCACGGCGTTCTGGGCCCCCAGCTCCCCCGTCAAAAGTTCGAAGGTGGTCCTCACGTAGTAGTCGAACCCGCGCACGAGCCGAGGGGCCACATGATACGTCAACCCCATCGCATCGAGGTATTGACGCACCCGGGAGAAGTGCTCGGCGCAGTCGCGGCAGAGGGCGTCCAGGATCGACGGAGCCGTATCCAGAACCTCCTGGCAGTCAGGTTTCTTGCAGTCCAGCACGCGGAGCGGGTTCCGCTCGGTGCGCTCTCGGCACTCCTCGCAGAGGGCCCCCGCATGCTGGCGCAGATACGCCACGAGTTTGTCTCGATAGGCGGGCCGGCAAGCGGCGTCGCCGATGGAGTTGAGGGACAGCGTGAGCCGCTGGGCGAGGTCGAGCCTCCGAAACAGCTCCAGGAGCACTCCGATCACCTCGGCGTCCAGCGCCGGGTGAACCTCGCCGATCGCCTCCAGGTTCAACTGGTGGAACTGGCGGTAGCGCCCGGCCTGGGGGCGCTCGTAGCGGAACATGGGGCCGATAGCGCCCGGCCTGGGGGCGCTCGTAGCGGATCATGGGGCCGATCGTGTAAAGGCGGACGGGCTTCGGCTGGACGTGGAGCCCATGCTCGACGTAGGCCCTCAGCACGGACGCCGTCGCCTCGGGACGGAGGGTCAGGCTCTCGCCGCTCCGGTCCTCGAAGGTGTACATCTCCTTCTGGACGATGTCGGTCACCTCGCCGATGCCGCGGGCGAAGAGCTCGGTCCGCTCGAAGATAGGGGGGCGGATTTCCTTGTAGCCATACGCTTCGAACACCTGACGGGCCACGGCCTCGAGCCGCTGCCACCGGGACGTGTCAGCAGGCAGAATGTCGTGGACACCCCGGACCGCCTTGATGCTCACGGCGAGGCGCCTCCGTGGATCACCGGGTCAGTATATCCTTGCGGAGCGCGGGAATGCACCCTCTCCCTCCGAGGGAGAGGGAAGGGTGAGGGTGGAGAGAATGTCACCCCCAAAGACAGGAAAGAGAGATTGTGAGGCCCGGGAACAGAGATGGCGCGAAGGTTGCGTCGCCTTCCAGATGGGCGGTACGGCGGTATTGGCCTTCGAAGAGCTCAAACGCCTCGATGGCGCGCGCCTCCGGATCCGGTGGCCTCGCCTGCCAGACGAGCCGTCCGACGATACTGCCCTTCGGCCAGCTCAAACGCCTCGATGGCGCGCGCCTCCGGATCCACCAGCCAGTAGTGGGGCACGTCATACCGCGCATACAGCTGGGCCTTCTCCACGCGGTCGCGCCGGGCACTGTCGGGGGAGAGGATCTCCACGACGAGGTCGGGCGCCCCCTCGATCCCGCGGTTGGTCACGATATCCAGGCGCTCCCGCCTCACGAAGACCAGGTCGGGCACGACCACCGTAGTCTTGGCCAAGATGACATCGAACGGGGCGACGAACACCTCGCCCGAGTCATGCCGCGTGACAAACGCGTGGAGGGCCACGAGCAGATTCAGGGCGAAGCGCTGGTGGGCTCGGCTCGGCGAGGGCGTCATGTAGAGTTCTCCGTCCAGGATCTCATAGCGACGGCCATCGTCAGGCAGCAGGCAGTAGTCCTCGTAGGTCAGCACGATCTTCCCGGCGGGGGGCTGGTCTCGGGTTTCCGTAGACATGCTTGGCTCTTCCGTGTCTTCTTGCCCTCAGAAACGAGTATCCACTCCCGTTCGCCAGGTCATATCCCCATGATCTCGGCTACGGCGAAGTCCAGATCAGGGAACGCCTGCGGAGCAAGACGCTCCTCTCGCCCGACTCTTCGGACATCCTGGTAGCCCTGAGATCCGGGTTGTCGGAAGATCTCGATGCCTCGCCCCTCCAGGTCGATGAGCCAAACCTCAGGGATCCCGGCACGGGCATAAAGAGGAAGCTTCACTTCCCGGTCGTAAGAGGCCGAGGTCTCGGCCACCTCAACCACGAGCAGTATGTCCTGGGGCCCCGGGTGGGCCTGAGCGTAGAAATCAGCGCGCGGTCGGAGCAACGCGAGGTCGGGCTGAGGTTCGGAGCGCTCGCTCAAGCGAACCGGGTTCTGCGCTCTGACGACCGCGCGATCACCCACTGCCCGGTCTAATAGCCGAATCAACCGGTCGACACACGCGGCGTGCCGACTGCCGATAGGAGTCATTTCAACAATCTCCCCTTCGATCAGCTCGACGCGGTCGTCCGCTGAGAGGATGCCTGCCTCGGCCATCCGGTAGTATTGTTCGACGGTGAAGAAACGCCTTACGAGCTGAACCGGCATGCCGCCCCCCTCACTTGCCGAACCAGGGGAGAGTTCCGAACCGGGCATTCATGTCCGTCTGGAGATCGTCGAGGCGCCGATGGACGTCATCGATCCGCTTAGAGAGCTCGCCTTCCTCCGCCATGAGCCAAGTTTAGCAGATCACTCCCCCGTGGTCATGATGATCTGGGTCTCCCCCGCGCTCTTCATCAAACCGGAGAAGCGCACCACCGACGCGACGAGCGTGGGGGGAGTGTCGCCGGGGATCGCCCCGAGGCCGGTGATGCTCCCCTCGAAGCCGGAGTTGATGGATTGCATGCGGTAGCCGGCCGGACCCCGGAAGATCACGGCGAGGAAGCCTTCCCACTGGTTCTGCGGCACGACGATCTCCTCGATCCCGTCCCCGTCGAGGTCCACCGCCAGCGGCATCGGCTCCATGGAGTAGAAGAAGCTCCGGCTCCCGCGCTCGATCGGCTTGACGACCTCCATCCTCAGGTAGCCTCCGCCCCCGACGCGGGTGGACGACCGCCAGGTCTCCTGGCCGTCGAGCGCGAGGCCCAGCCGGCCCTGCTCGTCGATGTAGGCGAGCGCCCGGGTGTCCTTCCCGGCGACGTTGGACAGCGTCGCCCCCGTCGCCCGGAAGTTATACGGCACGCGCACGGGGCCGCTCACGTCCAGCGAC
Source organism: Candidatus Rokuibacteriota bacterium (assembly GCA_016179965.1). Classification (GTDB taxonomy): domain Bacteria; phylum Methylomirabilota; class Methylomirabilia; order Rokubacteriales; family CSP1-6; genus CSP1-6. The sequence goes on from JACPCF010000102.1 coordinate 8,213, forward strand.
CCGCCCCGGGGAGCCGCGCGGAGCACCCGGCCCTGCTGGAAGACCCCGTCGGGCGTGAAGGGCTGGATCCAGAGCGTCTGCTTGATCCCCTCCCCGGTCGCGTCCACCGCCAGGAGGATGTCGCCGAGATTGTCGGCCACGATCGCGGGCTTGCCGTCCCGCGTCGTGAGAATGAACGACGTGAAGGCGACATTCTCGTGGTGCGAGTAGCGGTTGACGACCACTTCGAGCACCCCGTCGCCGTTCAGGTCGGCAAGCTGAACCGAGAAGATCTTCCCGAGCGAGCGAGCGGAGTAGGTCCAGTCCGCCTCCAGCGCCCGGTTCACGACCCGGTAGAGGTACCCCCGCTCCCCGTCCGTGATCACGAGCCGCGGGATCTTGTCCTTCGGGGCGACGGCCACATCCATGGAGATGACGGGGAACGCGAAGCGGGCCGCCTCCTTCAGCGGAATCGAGGCCTCCCCCGTCGAGTAGGCGCCGGCCTCCAGCTCCCCGCCGAGGAGGCGGGCGAGGAAGGAGCGCTGCTTCGGCGGCGGGGAGGGGCGCGCCTGGGGGTCGGACGAGAATTGCCCCTTGCCCTGGGGCTTCACGGAGGGGGGAACGAACATCGCCGTGCTCAGGAGCGGCGCGGCGGCGGGGTAGGAGTAGAGCCGCACCTCCATGTACGGTTTCCCCTGGATCCGCTTGAAGAGGACGGCCAGGAGCTGCTCGACCTTGAAGCGCTTGGCCGCGGCGTCGAGTCCCTTCCCTTCGATGGCCTCCTCTGCCTTGATCTTTTGCTCGGCCAGCCAGACGCCGACCTGGTCACCCATCAGGACCTGGAAGCGGCCGGTGCGGCCGAGCCCCTCGACGAGCTCCTGGACCGCGGCCTCCACCTGATTCTGCCGTTCGCCCCCGGAGAGGGGCAGCAGCGTCAACCTGATCTTACCGGCCGAGAGCCTGACCCTGTCCCCCGCCCGCGCCTCGGCGCCCTGAGCGAGGGTGGCGA
>JACPCF010000103.1 GCA_016179965.1 Candidatus Rokuibacteriota bacterium
GGCGGGCGGGTCCGGATGGCGATCGACGAGCATGAGGAGGCCGGCAAGCAGCTCCACATCGAGACGGCCTTCGTCATGGATCCCACGACCGGGCAGCCCTTGGCCCGGGCCACCGTCCGGTCGGAGCTCCGGGGCACGGCGGTCGCGCACGCGCGGATCTTCCTCAACGGCGGCGGGGCCAATCGGTCCAACCCCGTCGAGACCGGCGAAACCTCGGCGATCGGCCGCGCGTTGGGATTCCTGGGCTACGGCTGTTTCGGCACGGGTGTCGCAAGCGCGGAGGACGTCCTGCGTGCGGCCCGGCTTGCCGGGCCGGCCGCTGGGGCTGGCGCGGAGGGACCGGAGGGTGGGAACCGTGACGACGGGAGAAAAGGACCCCTTGGCAGGACCCGTCCACCGAATGGCGGCACAACCAGCCGGCCGAGCGTGGCAGAGACGCCGGTGGAAATGCCCCCGGTCCCTCAGGCCGTCTTCAGCGCCATCAACGCCCTGTTCGATCGCCAGAAGACGCCGGGAGCTCGGCGTGTGGTCTTGATGAAGGAGTACCGCGGCCAGGAACAAGGCCTAGTTCGATTCCTCGAATCGTCCGGGATGAATCCCTCGAAACCGACGCCCGAACCTACACCCGCGGAACCCACGATGGACGCCGGCGCCGACGAGGTCCCCTTCTAACGACTTCCTCGGGTTGGCGCGGGTTCCTCCCTATCCGACTCAGAATTGGCCTTCACGCTGAGACACTTTCCCGGCTCCTCAGGAGAGTTCTCGCCATGTACGGTAAGCGTACCCCCTCCGTCGTTTGCGGGGGAGGAAGACTTTGACGATGCAGGATTCGATCGATTCGCCGGTCGCATCTCCTCTGCCCCCTCGAACCTTGGTGCCTCTGGCGGTGCCCAGCGCCCTTGACGGGTGGGTCGTTCCTCCGGATACTGGGCCTCGGCGAAAACGTGGTCGTGGCTCGGGCCGGAGGACCGACGCTATGGCCCAACACCTCGTCGATCTGGTTGAGCAGTTCTGCGCCTTTCAACACAAGCAGCGCGGGAAGACCGAGGGAGGAGTAAGAACCTATCGCTTCATCCTGGAGCAGGTCCTGGTGTTCCTCCGCCATCGGGCGGGGCGGCTCGCGCGGGCTGGCGACCTCACGCCGGACACGGTCCAGGCGTGGATGGACGACATGGCCGGCGTGGGCCTGGCCCTCAGCACGATCCGGGTCCGGCAGTGCGTGCTCTCGAGCTTCTGCACCTGGCTCGCCAAGCGCGGCGTGCTGACGGCAAACCCGGTGGCCAAGCTGGATCGCCCCCCGCACCGGCGGGAGGTCCCGCGGCAAGTGCCCGGGCCGGAGATCATGGACGCGCTGATCCGGGCCGCCAAGCAGCGCGGCCGGCCGCGGGATCTGGCCGTCTTCCTGATCCTTCGGTACACGGGCATGCGGCGGGAGTCGGTGGCGCGGCTGAAAGTCCGCCATCTGGACGGCGAGTGGGGGCTCCGCGGCGTCCGCGTCAAGGGAGGCAAGACGCGGGATATTCCGCTTCCTTCCGCCGTCATGGGGTTCCTTCACGCGTACGTCGAGCGGGTAGTCGCGCAGCAGGTGGACACGGTGGGCCCGGAGACTCCGATCTTCTGGTCGACCTGGGGCCGGCCAGGGGTGGGCAAAGTGCGGGCGCCGATGACGGACAAGAACATCTGGCGGCTCTGCAAGACGTACGGCCGGATCATCGGCCACCCCGAGCTGAAGCCTCACGACCTCCGGCACGGGGTGGCGATGGAGGTCCTAGAGCAGCACCATGACCTGGAAGAGGTACGCGCGCTCCTGGGGCATGCGCGCATCGACACGACCCAGGTCTACGCGAGCATCAAGCCCCCGCAGCTCAAGCGCGCCGTGGGGTTTTACGAGGCAAAGGCGGCGCAGCTCCTGGCGCCGTAGAGGAGAGGACTCGTTCCAGGTTCTCGGACATTAGCGAATGTCCGAAAACCTGGGAGCGAAAACCACAACAAAAACAATTTGGTGGCCCCAACGGGATTCGAACCCGTGTTTTCGGATTGAGAGCCCGATGTCCTAACCCCTAGACGATGGGGCCATGCGGCGGACAGGAAAATGGCTGGGGGAGGAGGATTCGAACCCCCGCTACGTGGTCCAGAGCCACGCGTCCTACCACTAGACGATCCCCCAGCGCGGAACACATTACAACATAGGGGGTTAGGCGAGTCAACAGAAGCCACCCCTCACCCCCTCACCCTGCCCTCTCCCCTGAAGGGAGAGGGAAAGAGAGCCCCGGTGGGGAGAGGGAAAATTTGAACTACTTGATGGCGGATTTGAGGGTCTTGCTGGGCTTGAAGCGGGGGACGCGCGCCGGCGGGATCCGCATCGTGTTGCCCGTGCGCGGGTTGGTCGTCATCCGGGCCTGGCGCCGCGCGACCTGGAAGGTGCCGAAGCCCGAGATGGTCACCCGGTGCCCCTTCCGGAGCGAGTCGCGGACGGCGACGAGGAAGGCGTCGATCGCGCGCTCGGCGGAGACCTTGGTGCTCCCCGTGGACTTCGCCATCGCTACCACCAGCTCCGCCTTGGTCATGACGAGTCCTCCCTCGCGGTCGCGCCCTGTTGGAGAGACAACCTCCCGTATAACCGAAGCGGGGCGAAGGTGTCAATAGGGTGGTGCTGTTATAATGGGGCCGCTTCGCCGACCCGCACTCCAAAGGAGCCGCGCATGCTGCGAGGGGTCCCCGTAGACGTCTCCACCATCATCCTGGTCGTGCTCGCCGTCGTCTTCACCGTCCTCGCGTACCTGAAGGACCCGGGGCTCCCCTGGATCGGGGCGCGGAACGGGCTCTCGCTGCTCTGGTTCATCCTCCCCCGGCTCGTCCCGGCGCTGATCCTGACCGGAATGCTCCAGGTGCTGATCCCCCAGGAGTACGTGAGCCGCTACTTCGGCCGCGAGGCCGGGTTCCGCGGCATCGTGATCGCCTCGATCGCGGGCGTGCTCACGCCGGGCGGGCCCATGGTGAGCGTGCCGCTGATGGTGGCCCTCGCCCACTCGGGCGCGGGGCTCGCCCCCCTCGTCGCCTACATGACCTCGTGGTCGCTCTTCGGCATCCAGCGCATCATCGCCTGGGAGGCGCCGCTGATGGGTTGGCCCTTCGTGGTCGCCCGCGTGATCCCGAGCCTCGCCTTCCCCGTCGTGGCCGGCTGGCTCGTCGCCCTCTTCTACCAGGAGTAGCCGGTGGCCTTCGCCGACCTCCGCCAGTTCATCGCGCAGCTGGAGTCGCGGGGGGAGCTCCGCCGCGTGACCGCGCCGGTGAGCCGGGACCTCGAGATCAGCGAGATCGCGGACCGCGTCTCGAAGGGGCCCGCGGCCGAGAACAAGGCGCTCCTCTTCGAGCGGGTCGAGGGCTTCGAGATGCCCGTCCTCATCAATGCTTTCGGCTCGGCGCGCCGGATGGCGTGGGCGCTCGGCGTGGAGGACCTGGGCGAGCTGTCGGGGCGCGTCGAGAAGCTGCTCGACCTCAAGATGCCGGGGACGTTCTTCGAGAAGCTCAGGAAGCTGGGGGACCTCTTCGACCTCGCCAAGGCCGGGCCCAAGCGCGTCGGCGCGGCGCCCTGCCAGGAGGTGGCGGAGACGCGGAGCCCGTCGCTCAAGGCGCTGCCGATCATCAAGTGCTGGCCGAAGGACGCGGGCTACTACATCACGCTCCCGCTCGTCTTCACGCGGGACCCGGAGCGCGGCACGCGCAACGTGGGGATGTACCGGCTCCAGGTCTTCGACGACCAGACCCTGGGCATGCACTGGCAGACCCACAAGGGCTCGGCGGAGCACCACCGGGAGGCCGAGCGCGCGCATCCGCAGAAGCCGATGGAAGTGGCCGTGGCGCTGGGCGGAGACCCGGCGACGATCTACACGGGCTCGGCGCCGCTGCCGCCGGTGGTGGACGAGATCGTCTTCGCGGGCTGGCTCCGCGGGGCCGGGGTGGAGATGGTCAAGTGCAAGACCATCGACCTCGAAGTGCCCGCCCAGGCCGAGATCGTGCTCGAGGGCTTCGTGGACCCTCGCGAGCGCCGGGTGGAGGGGCCCTTCGGCGACCACACGGGCTACTACTCGCTGGCGCGCGACTATCCGGTCTTCCACCTGACGGCGGTCACGCACCGGCGGGCCCCGATCTACCCCACGATCATCGTCGGCCGGCCGCCCCAGGAGGACTACTGGCTCGGCAAGGCGACGGAGCGGCTCTTCCTCCCGATCATCCGGATGCTCCTGCCCGAGGTGGTGGACATCAACATGCCCGCCGAGGGGATCTTCCACAACCTCGTGATCGTCTCGATCAAGAAGCGCTACCCCGGCCAGGCGCGGAAGGTGATGTACGCCCTCTGGGGGCTCGGCCACCGCTACGGCGGCAAGCTCGGCGTGGACGCGACGGAGAAGGGGCCCCTGGACAACGTGAGCCAGGAGTGGCCGGATGAGATCGTGATGAGCGAGGAGATCAAGGCGCTCGTCTCCCGGCGGTGGCGCGAGTACGGATTGTGACACCCCCTCCCCCGGCCTCCCAGGCTTGGCCCTGGGTGTCGTAGGTGTACAATAGGCGCATGACGAGAGAGGAACTTGAGGCCCAAGCCCTCAAATTGGATCCCAAGGGTCGCGCCCGGCTCGCTGGCAAGCTCTTGAAGAGCCTAGAGGACCTGTCCGAGGAGGAAAACGCGCAACTCTGGGCGGAGGAGGCCGAGCGTCGAGATGCAGATCTAGATGCCCATCCCGGATCCGGTCGGCCGGCGGACGAGGTTCTCCGCGACGCTCGCTCCCGGCTTAAGTGATCCGGACGCCAAGCTTCCATCGATTGGCCCAGCGGGAGCTGAACGAAGCAGCGCAATATTACGAGTCGGAAAGCCCAGGGTTAGGCGCGGCCTTCCTCAACGAAATCCAGCGGTGTATCGGGGATATCCTCAAGCAGCCGGAAGCCGGGCCGGTCCTGGTGGGTGCCGTTCGGCGTCGGTTGATGCGGCGGTTCCCCTACGCGGTTCTCTATTCGATCAAGCCCGCTGGCATTCGAATACTGGCCGTCATGAATCTGAGGCGCCGGCCCATGTATTGGGTGGGGCGTGAGTGAAAGGATGCACGTGGTCTAAGAAATGGCCAAGACCCTGACAATAAAGATCAAGTCTGTTGGGGAGGCGCTCGAGGGGTTCCGCGAAACATTTACGGCCCTCGAAGCCGGGCGCCGGGCGGGCCGCCGGGAAGGCGTATATTTCACCAGTATCGAAGCGGCTCGCAACCTTCTCACGCCGAGCCGCCTCGCCCTTCTGAGAGCAATTCGAAGGAAGCGGCCGGGCTCCATCTACGAGCTCGGGAAAATCCTGCGGCGGGACCTGAAGAACGTCCAGGACGACCTGCGCCTGCTATAGGAATACGGCCTGGTCCGGATGACGAAGGGCCGCGGCGTGGGCAGACGCCGAGTGAAGGTTCCCGAAGCCCTGTTTGACGAGATCGCCCTCTGGGTCGCCATCTGAAGGCGTGAAGAAGCTCCGCCACTTCCTCGACGCGGTCAAGTTCGAGCACACCGTCTTCGCGCTCCCGTTTGCCTACGTCGCCACGGTGCTGGCGGCGGGGGGCTGGCCGGGCTGGCGCGTGGCGGTCTGGGTGACGCTGGCGATGGTCGGCGGGCGGACGCTGGCCATGAGCGTGAACCGCCTCGTGGACCGGGCCATCGACGCGCGAAACCCCCGGACCGCCCAGCGCCACCTGCCCCGCGGGCTCATCAGGCCCTGGGAGATGGCGGCGCTGGCGGCGGGAGGCGCGGCGTTGTT
>JACPCF010000073.1:0-769 GCA_016179965.1 Candidatus Rokuibacteriota bacterium
GGGACCTACCGCGGGGTGACCCGGCAGATCCAGGTGGTGCTGCGGCGGGTGCCGCTCCCGCCCTTCCAGGGGGCCTACTCGTTGCCCGGCGTCCAGTCGGACCTCTTGGCCAGCGCCAGCAACAACTTCAGCATCGACGGCCGCGACTACCTCTGCACGGCCAACTGCACCAACACCGACTTCGCCCAGCGGACCTACGGGCTCAACCCGAACCAGGCCAACATGAAATACGGCATCGCGAGCTCCTCTACGTCGAACGGGGGGCCGGCTAACCTGCCGGGGATCCAGCAGAACAGCAACCCCCAGATCACCTATGAGGCTCGCGCCGAGCAGGGCCTGAACACCACGGGGAAGCGGGGCGCCGTCATCGGCAAGGACCAGACGAACCCCGCCGCCTCGACGTCGGGCCTGAATACCGTGGTGAACGCCCAGGGCGTGGATACGGTTGTGATGCAGAGCTTCCTGACTCAGCTTGCCCAGTTCTCGGGCACCACGGTCCTCCAGAGCACGATCGCCTGCCCCATGGTCCTGACGGGAAACATGGGAGGAGCCGGCGTCCCGTACACCAACACGCCCACGCTCACCAACGGCTGCGGGGTGAACCAGACCCTCGACCTCGGGACCCGGCAGAACCCCAAGCTCGTGTACTTCAGGGGTGAGCTCGATCCCACCTCATCCTTCACGGGGCTGAGGGCGCTGAACAACATCCAGGGGGCTGGCATCCTGGTCATCGAGGACGGCGACCTCCGGACCCGGGGCAACCTCAACT
>JACPCF010000073.1:779-25224 GCA_016179965.1 Candidatus Rokuibacteriota bacterium
GGGACGGGGTCATCATCGTCACCGGGCAGTACGTCTCGACCATCTTCGACTCCGGGAGCAACACGACGGTCTTCGGCGCCGTCGTCTCCAACGAGACGATCTGGAACGAGGGCGGGAACAGTAACTCGACCCCGTACTACGATGCCTACTTCGGCGCCAACTCGACCAACCTCCGTTACAGCAAGGAGGCGCTGGACCTGGTTCAGCGGGGCCTCCTCTTCCGGATGTCCACCTGGCGCGAGCTATAATAGCGGGGTGCGGCGCCTAGCGATCGTCCTGTCCCTCGCGCTCCTCCTCGGCTGCCAGTCTCCGACCCCCGGGCCCGCGCCCGTGGGGTCGCTGACTGTCAGGCTCAAGGCCGAGGGGGATGCGCTGGCGGCCCGGGGGGATTACGAGGCCGCCGCGGTCAAGTACCAGCAGGCCGCCAACCAGGAGCCGGAGGATGTCAGGATCCGCTTCGCCCTGGGCTCGGCCCTCTCCCACCTGGGCCGGCGCGAGGAGACCGTGGAGCAGTTCCGCTTCGTCGTCGCCCGGGGGAAGCCGGACTCGGCGGAGGTCCAGGCGGCCCGCCGCTGGCTCATCGCCGCGGGCGAGCTGACCGAGGGGGTGACGTTCGCCCCGTCCGCGATCGCCCAGCCCGGGGCGCCGCCGGCGGCCACCGCCGCCACGCCGCCCGTGCCCGGTGGCAAGGTGAGGGGGCGCGCCGAGGCCAGGGGGCAGCCCCGAGAGATCACGATCGTGATGTCGAACCAGGACGAGGCGAAGCGCGACATGGCGTTCACGAAGACCCTGAAGCTGGGGGAGGCCTTCTCCTTCGACGATGTTCCCCCCGGCACCTACCGGCTGCTCGTCGAGGACACGGAAAACGATAGCCAGCTCTGGGACGTCGAGGTGACCGTGGCCTCCGGAAAGGAGACGGTGCTGGACCTGAAGTAATCGTGCCTCCCGCCGCCCCACCCGGGGCGATGAACGACGGTCCTCGGACGAGGACCGGGTTGGAGTCGCAAGTGAACCTGCCCATGCGTCCCCTCAGTGACCGGCGCGGCGTGGCGCTTCCCCTGGCGCCCCCTGCCTCTCGCTTTTTGCCAGTTCTTGTCGGCTTCGTGCCAAGCCGTCACATTTACGCCCTTCCGGGCGTGCTTATTTGGGCCCATGGATTCAATTCCATCGTATTTTTTAGCATGTTATGATCTATCCTCCGGCGAGCGAGCTTGGCAGTGAAATTGCTTTAATGGGAGTCGAGTGAACCGGGTTCGCCCGAGGAACCGTTTAGGAGATTGCCCATGAACCGCTGGTGGATCCCGACGGTTATCAATCGAAGGGGAGTGGCCCTCCCGCTGGCGCTCTTCGCGCTGGTGATGCTGTCGGGGCTCCTCCTGGCTTTCCTGACGATGTCGGGCATGGAGCCGACGATCGCCGCCAACCTGAGCGATATCACCCGGGCCCGCTACATAGGCGACGCCGCGGTCGAGTGGGCCTATGATCGGCTCGCGGCAGCCCCGCTGACGGGTTCCGGGAGCTGGAACGACATCCTGGCCAAGGGCGGCACCATGGCGACCAACCAGGCCATCCCGGGGGTCCTCGGAACCTTCACGGTCACCATGCGGAACGACAATCAGCCGGTGGACAATCAGATCACGGGGCTTGCCGCCTGTAATGCTCAGGGAGCGACCGATTGCGGCCCATTGCTCCCAACGAGCACGAATGACAATAACTTCGTCGTGATCGTCACCGCGACGGGGACGCTCAACGGCGGGACGCCGAACCAGGTGCAGCGCCAGATCCAGGTGGTCGTGAGACGGATCGGGCTGCCGCCGCTTCCTGGAGCCGTGAACTTCCCCGGCGTCCAGGCTGATATCAACCCCGGGGGAACCGCCCATCTTCACGTCAACGGTGTGGACTACAACCGGAACGGGTCGCTCGGCACGGGCCCGCTGAAGTTCGGCTACACGGTCCCGTCAGGCATCAACCCGGCCACCGGGACCACCTTTGAGGCGCAGGTCGAGAACAACCTGACCCGGCACGACAAGAATGAGATGACCGGCCGGGATCAGCGGAAGCCCTGCTGCGTCGCGATCGCGCGCGGGAGCGACAACACCTGCCCCTGCGAGGGGGAGTACTCGATCGTCCCCCAGAGCGTGCTTCCGTCCAACGAGCAACTGACGCCGCAGAAGATCGCGGACTTCATCAGTCAGGTCAAGGCGCAGATCGGCGGGAACACCATCAAGGTGAATCCGGCGAAGCCGCTGGTGGTGAACAGTGGGACGTCAGCCGATCCCTCCGTACCCGTCAACCTGGGGACCGTCTCGAAGCCCACTATCACCTACATCCAGGGGACGCCGGACCCGACGGACCGCTACACCAGCGTCGCCCTCAACGGCAACACCTCCGGCGCGGGGATCCTGATCCTGGAGGACGCCGACATGGCCATCAGCGGCACGTTCCGCTGGGACGGGATCATCCTGATCACGGGCAAGAACGTGGGGGTTACCTTCAAGCAGGGCAGCCGCGCCTTCATCTACGGCGGACTGGTCGTGGACGAAACGGATAAGACGGAGCGGGCGGGGTCGTACGAGATGCTGATCGAGGCGAACGCTCACGGCGACTCGTCAGTCGATCAGTTCACGACCTTCTACTCGAGCCAGCAGAACCTCAACATGGTCCAGGGCATCGGCAGCCTGGTCAAGGTCACGACTTGGCGGGAGATCTAAGAGTGAGGCGCCTCCTCGTTGCGGCGGCCGTCGCCATTGTCCTTGGCTGCCAGCAGTCACCCCCCCCGGGGTCGGGGAAAGTCCCCGTGGGGTCGTTGACCGCCCAGCTCAAGGCGGAGGGGGACCAGCTGGCGGGCCGGGGTGAGTATGAGGCCGCCGCCGTCAAGTACCAGCAGGCCGTGAGGCAGGAGCCGGGGGACGCGTCCATGTGGTTCGCCCTCGGGACGGCGCTTTCCCACCTGGGCCGGCGCGAGGAGACCGTTGAGGCATTCCGGCGCGTGCTCCAGCTCGGGACGCCGGAGTCCCAGGAAGTGCAGGTGGCCCGTCGCTGGCTGGTCAGCGCAGGCGTCCTCAGCGAATCGGTTGCCTTCGCCTCGGCGTCGGAGGGCCGGGCCACGGCCGATCCGAGCGCGGCGCCTCAGCCGCCTTCGGGGCCCATGGGCGGGCTCCGAGGGAAGACCGAGTGGAAGGGCGTGACGCCCGAGAATCTGATCATGGTCAAGATCATCCTCTCGGGAGACGAGCCCGCAACCCAAGGCCGGACCTTCGCGCGGAGCATCAATCTGGGTCAGCCCTACGCGTTTGAGAAGGTCGCCCCCGGCAACTACCGGCTGATGGCGAGTGCAGGGCGAACGCAGCTCTGGGACGAGAGGGTGTACGTCGAGGCCGACAAGCAGACGGTGCTGAACCTGAGCCCGGGGAACAGTTCCGTGTCCACCGCCGAGTTCCCGGGCGAAGTCCACAAGGACGAGGGCGATTTTCATAAAGATTATGATCGCTACGAGCACGCGCGTCCAAGGGAGTACGAGCCTCCACCCGCCGGAGAGCGGCGGTAATCAGAGGAGAGGGGCATGAAACCGACCGCGACTCTCCGGGCCCTCTCGATCGCGCTGGGGGCACTCCTGCTGACCCCGCTGTCGGTTCGCGCCCACAGCGAAGGTGCTCCCCACCACGCCGAAGCCGGTCAATCGCAGTCGGCGAACAAGCCGAGCGACTCCGGCATGTATCGGTGGAAGGACGACCGGGGCATGGTCCACTATTCACAGGGCCTCCAGAGCGTGCCGGAGCAGTTCCGCGCCACCGCCGTGCCGCTCGGCCAAGCCACGTCGCCGGCCGCCGAGCCGCGCAAGCCCTAGAAGTTTCGCCGATCCCCGCTCCCCTCGCATCCGATTGGGGTCGGTGGTATCGTAGGCGAGGGGGTTTCTTCATGCCGGGCCGGCCGCTGCTGATCTCGCTCGTTGCCTTGACCTTGCTGGTGCCGATCGCCTGTCAGACGGTTCCCATCACGGGCCGCTCCCAGCTCCAGCTCGTGACCGAGTCCGACGAGACCCGGATGGGGGCCCGTGACGCGCGTGGGGTCGCGCATTGCCGCCGTGACCGGGAAGACCGGTTACGCTTGGGAGTTCAGGGTGATCGACGACGACCGCCAGATCAACGCCTTCGCCCTGCCCGGCGGGAAGGTGGCGGTCTACACGGGGCTCTTCCCTGTGACACGGGACGAGGCGGGGCTGGCCGCGGTCCTCGGCCACGAGATCGCCCACGCGGTGCTCCGGCATGGCGGCGAGCGGGTGAGCCAGCAGCTGCTGGTCCAGACCGGGCTCAACGTCACGATGGCCGCCTTGTCCCGCGGGGACCCGCAGACGGTCCGCGCCGTGGGGTCGCTCCTCGGCGCAGGCGCGTCGGTGGGGCTCATCCTTCCCTGGAGCCGGCAGCAGGAGTCGGAAGCCGACCACGCGGGACTGATCTTCATGGCGAAGGCCGGCTACGACCCCCACGTCGCGCGGGACCTCTGGATCCGCATGGCCGAGGCGTCGCGCGGACGGGGGCGGCCGCCGGAGTTTCTCTCCACCCATCCCGCGGACGTCACCCGCATCAGGCAGATCGAGCAGTGGCTGCCCGAAGCCCTTCAGTATTACCAGGCCTCTCCGTATCGCTCCTGACGGACAGGAGGATTTTATGGGCGCGCCGGTCAAGATCACCTATGCCTCGCTGAGCTCACCCGGCGAGGACGTCCACCGGGGGTACGAGCAGGCCCTGGAATCGGTCCGCGGAGCGCTCGGTCAGGTCCATCCGCTCCTCATCGGCGGCAAGCGCCGCGAGTCGCCGCGCACCTTCGCGGACACGAACCCCGCCGACACGCGCCAGATACTGGGCCACTTCGCCCGGGGGAGCGCTCAGGACGTGGCCGACGCCGTGGCCGCTGCCCAGCACACCTTTGCCGAGTGGAGTCGGGTTCCCTGGCGGGAGCGGGTCGCGCTGGTCCGGCGGGCCGGCAACCTGCTGTCCGAGCAAGCCTTCGAGCTCGCGGCGCTGATGGGCCTGGAGGCGGGGAAGAGCCGGTTCGAGGCGCTCGGCGACGTGAGCGAGGCCGCCGACTTCTTCCGGTATTACGCCGAGCAGATGGAGGAGGCCGGCGGCTTCGACTGCCCCCTGGCCCGGCCCACTCCCAACGAAGAGACGCGGAGCCTCCTCCGTCCCTACGGGGTCTGGGCCGTCATCTCGCCGTTCAACTTCCCCGTGGCGCTGGCGGCGGGCATGTGCGCGGGCGCCCTCGTAGCCGGGAATACGGTGGTCCTCAAGCCGGCCAGCGACACGCCGTACTCCGCCCTCCGGCTGGTGGAGATCCTCGAAGCAGCCGGGTTCCCGCCGGGCGCCGTCAACTTGGTCACGGGAAGCGGCGAAGAGGTGGGCGCGGCGCTGGTGGATGCCCCCGAGGTGGCCGGGCTGATCTTCACCGGATCCCGCGAGGTCGGAGAGCGGATCGCCCGCCGTTTCAACGCCGCCCGGCTCCGTCCGTACATCCTGGAAATGGGCGGGAAGAATCCCGCCATCGTGACGGCCCGGGCCGACCTCGACAAGGCCGGGGAGGGGATCGCGCGCTCCGCCTTCGGGAACTCGGGCCAGAAGTGCAGCGCGTGCTCGCGCGTGTTCGTGGACCGGGGCGTGTCCCGCGAGTTTCTCGAGCGCCTGGCCCAGAAGACCAAGTCGTTCCGGGTGGGAGACCCGGTGGAGCGCGACGTCTTCATGGGACCCCTGATCAACGGCCGGGCGGTCCACACGTATGACGCGGCAGTGGCCGAGGCGCGGCGCGACGGCCGGATCGTGACGGGGGGCGAGGGCCTCAGGGAAGGGGCCTACGCCCACGGCCACTTCGTCCTGCCGACGATCGTGGATCGTCTCCCCCTGGGCCACCGCCTGCTGCGCGACGAGTTGTTCGTCCCCTTCGTGGCCGTGGTGGAGGTGGGGAGCCTGGAGGAGGCGCTCACCCTGGCCAACCAGTCCGAGTTCGGGCTGACCGCGGGGATCTTCAGCGAAGACCCCGACGAAGTCCGGCGATTCTTCGAGGGGATCGAGGCAGGCGTCGCCTACGCCAACCGTCGCGGCGGGGCCACCACGGGCGCCTGGCCGGGCGTGAACTCCTTCGGCGGCTGGAAGGCCTCGGGCTCGAGCGGCAAGGGCGCCGGCGGCCCATATTACGTCCAGCAGTTTCTCCGTGAGCAGTCCCAGACTTGGGTGAGGTAAGTGCATGGCGCGCGAAGGCCCGCGGGTCCTGTCTCGGCGGTCAGCCCCATGGTGCTCACTCCCGCGAGCGTACGCTTTTCCAGATCCCATCGACGTCATCCACGCGTGACGGCTGTGAGGCGGTCCGCTCCGCGCCGCGGGGCTCCCCGCCCGCCGCGCCACCCGCGGGCCTTCGCGCTGGCCTTGCTTGTCCAGGTCGCCTGTCCAGTGCTATGCTGACCGCGGGTATGCGCCTGCTCATCATCGAGGACGAGCTCCCCCTCGCCGAAACGCTCCGCGATTTTCTCCACGAAGAGGGCCACCAGGTGCTCCTGGCGACCAACGGCGTCGAAGGGCTGCGGGCCGTCCTCGAAGAGGGGCCGGACGCGGCCTTCCTCGACGTGGTGCTGCCGAAGCTCTCCGGGCTCGGCCTCCTGGAGCGACTCAGGCAGCTCGGTCGGTCGCTCCCCGTGGTCGCGATGTCGGGGCACGCCAGCGAGGATGAGGCCCGGGCGTGCTTGCGCCTGGGCGCGGTGGAGTACCTGACGAAGCCCTTCACCCTGGACCGGCTGAGCCTCGTCCTCCAGGTGCTCGAGGTGACCCTCTTCCCGGCAAAGCGCCAGGCCCCGTCCCTGTCCTCCTAGGTCTTCCGACCCAACCTGCGGTAGGTCAAAGCGCCTCGTTCCCCGCTCCCTGGTGCCTCGAATTCGCTGAAAAATCTACACTTTTTCCTTGACAGCCTTTTGAGGGGTGTGTAGGATGACCCCTCAAAGTGGGATGAAGTCCCATAAAGTGGGGCGGCGGGGGAAATGTTTCGAGGGCGCTTCTCTCACACGATCGACCCAAAGGGGCGGCTCAGCATCCCGGCAAAGTTCCGGGAGGCGCTGGAGCAGGAGTACGGGGAGAAGCGGCTCGTGGTCGTGCCGAACGATTACTGCCTGGAGGTGCGCCCCTTCAAGGAGTGGGAGCGGATCGAGGAGAAGGTGAAGGCGCTCGCGCAGATGGATCCGGACGTGCAGAAGTTTAACCGCCTGTACATCTCCCGGGCGCTGGACGTCGTGGTGGACGGGCAGGGGCGGATCCAGCTCACTCCCGAGTATCGCGAGCGGGCCGCCCTCGTGAAGGACGTGATCCTGGTGGGGGGAGTCGGGAAGTTCGAGATCTGGAACAAAGAGCGCTTCGAGGAGTACGACCGGACGAACCAGCCGGAGCTCCCGTCGCTCTTCGAGAAGATCAGTAGCAGGGGAGTCTGAGCCCGGCGGGTACCCGCGCCAAAGGCGAGGGTCCGGAGGCCGGGATTCACCTCCCGGTCCTGCCGGACGAGGTGACGTTTCTCTTGCGCCCCCGCACACGGGGGTGGGTGGTGGACGGCACGGTGGGAATGGGCGGACACGCGGCGCTGCTGCTGGAACGGGGCGGGGATCAGGTCCGGCTCCTGGGGATCGACCGAGACCCGGAGGCCCTGGCCCTGGCCCGACGCCGGCTCGCCCCCTTCGGGGCCCGGGTGATCCTCCAGCACGCCAGCTTTCGCCATCTCGCCGCCGCCGCCCGGGAGAACGGCGTGGAGGAGGCTCATTCAGTGCTGCTCGACCTCGGCCTCTCCTCCCAGCAACTGGCCGCCCCTGAGCGCGGCTTCTCGTTCCTGACGGACGCGCCCCTCGATATGCGCTTCGACCGGTCGGGGGGGCGAACCGCCGCCCAGGTGCTCGCGCGCCTCTCGGAGGCCGAGATCGAACGCATTATTCGCGAATATGGCGATGAACCCCATGCCCGCAGGATCGCCCGTGAGATCGTGGCGCGTCGTCGCCGGACGCCGCTACGGACGACTTTGGACCTGGTCGCGGCGGTCAAGGCCGCGATCCCGCGCCGGCGGTGGCCCAGGGATCGGCACGTCGCCACCCGGACCTTTCAGGCGGTGCGCATGGCCGTGAATGAAGAGATCGAGACGCTGACCGAGGCGCTCCCCCGCGCCGCGGGGCTGCTCGCCCCGGGGGGCCGGCTCGGAGTCATCAGCTTCCACTCGGGAGAGGATCGGGTCGTGAAGCGGGCGTTCCGCGCCCTGGCGAAAGAGCGTTATGCCGTCGTGGAGCCCTCTCCCATCACCCCCTGCCGCGAGGAGATGCTCGCGAACCCGCGCTGCCGGAGCGCCAAGCTCCGGGTGTTGGAGCGCATTGGAGACCCCCATGGCGCCCGGTGATCAGTCGGCGCGGGTGATCCGCGAGTGGGATCGGGGCCTGTTCCGGGCCATGGGAGCGACGCTCCTGATCTCCGCCTGTCTCGTGGGCGGGGTGCTCGGGATCGTCGGCCCCAAGGTCAATCAGGTGAAGCTGTCGTACCAGCTGGAGCAACTCCGGGGGGTGCGAGGGCAACTCGAGGAAGTGAACCGTCAGTTGCGGGTGGAGCTCGCCACCCTCCGCGCCTTGTCCCGGATCGAGTCCAAGGCGCGAGGGGAGCTGGGGATGCTTCCCCCGTCGCGCAATCAGGTGAGGATGGCGCGGGAGTACGTGCCGGGCACCGCCGGCACCGCCTCGCTTCGAACCGCGTGGGAGGAACCACCGGCCCCGCCTGGGCCGCGAGCCAGGTGACGTGACGACCATCGGGCGACCTGAGCGCGTATGAGGCACCGTAAAGCAGCCCCACGGGGGGCGGAGCCCCCCTCCGAGCTATGAGCGGGTCCCTGAGATCCCGTGCGCTTATCCTGTTCGTCCTCTTTGCCTGCGCCCTCCTCGCCCTGATCGGCCGCCTGGCGTACCTTCAGGTCGTCAGGCACGACGAGCTCTCCCGCCTCGCCGAGCGCCAGCGCTCGAAGACGATCACCCTGCGCCCGAAGCGGGGCCCGGTCCTGGACCGCCACGGCGGGACCCTCGCGGTGTCGAGCCACGCCGAGTCACTCTTTGCCTTGCCGGCGCGCATCGACAGTCCGGAGGCCCTCGCCCGGCGGCTGGCTCCGCTCCTCTCCGAATCGCCCGAGGAGATCGGGAAGCGCCTGACCGCCGATCGCGCCTTCGTGTGGGTCAAGCGCAAGCTCCCCCCGGCCCTGGCCCAGGCGGTGAGGGGCCTCGGCGAGCCCGGGCTCGGGTTCGTCCAGGAGAGCCTGCGCCTGTACCCGAACCGCGAGCTGGCGGCCCACGTCCTGGGGTTCGAGGGGTTGGACGGCCGTGGGCTCGAGGGCATCGAGCGGGCCTGGGACAGCCACCTCGCCGGGGCGCCCGGATTGGCTCTGGTGGAGCGGGATGCCCTCGGCCGGGAGGTAACCGGCCTCGCCGCCGTCCTCAAGCCCTCGACGCCGGGGCAGGGCGTTGCTCTCACCCTGGACACGACGATCCAGTACCTGGCCGAGAAAGAGGTGGAGGCCGCCTGGCGGCGGACGCGCTCGAAGAGCGCCATGGCCATCGTCCTGGACCCGCACACGGGCGAATTGCTCGCCCTGGCGGTCCGTCCAACGTTCAACCCGAACAACTTTGCGATGGCGACCGCCAACGAGTGGCGCAACCGGGCCCTCACCGATCCCTTCGAGCCGGGCTCGACCTTCAAGGTGATCCTCGCCGCCGCTGCCCTCCAGGAGGGCGTGGCGCGCCCCGCCGATCGCTTCTACGGCGAGCAGGGGACCATCACGGTCGCCAGCACGGTGATCCACGACTGGAAGCGGTACGGGTGGCTCACGTTCTCCGAGGTCCTCCAGAACTCCTCCAACGTGGGAGCGATCAAGGTCGGCATGGCCGTGGGGCGGGAGCGCTACTCCCGGTACATCACGGGCTTCGGCTTCGGCAGCCTCACGGGCGTGGGGCTCCCCGGAGAGAGCCGCGGACAGGTGCGCCCGCCGGAGCGCTGGTCGGGCCTCTCGCTGGCGACGCTGTCCATCGGCCAGGAGGTCTCGGTGACGGCGCTGCAGATGGTGGCCGCCTTCGGCGCGGTGGCCAACGGCGGGCGCCTCATGCAGCCCCAGGTCGTGCGGGCGGTGCTGGACGCGCGCGGCCGGGAAGTGCGGGCCTTCGAGCCCCGCGCCGTCCGGCAGGTGATCTCGCCGGAGACCGCGCGGACGCTGACCCAGATCCTGACCCGCGTCGTGACGGACGGCACCGGCCGCTACGCCGCCATCCCCGGCTACGAGGTCGCGGGAAAGACCGGGACCGCCCAGAAGATCGACCAGAGCACCAAGCGGTATTCCCGCGCTCCGGGGATTCTCTCCTTCGTGGGGTTCGCGCCGGCCGATGACCCGCGCCTCGTCATGCTGGTGCTGCTCGACGAGCCCAAGAACGAGCAATGGGGGAGCGAGGCGGCCGCCCCGATCTTCGCGGCCCTCGGGCGGGAGGTCCTCCGGTACCTGAACGTGCCGCCGCGGGACACGCCCCCCGTCCAGATCGTCCGCGGGCTCGAGCCCGGGATGGTGGTGCCCGTCTCCGCGGGCCTTCCCGCGGGCGGCGGTCGCCCCGCCCTCGATCAGGATGCGGGGAGCCCGCTCATGCCGGGGGTGTTGGGGAAGAGTCTTCGCGGCGCTCTTACAGTGCTCGAGGCCCTGGACATCGAGGTGGAGGTCGTGGGGCGCGGGGTGGTGGTGGCCCAGCGGCCGGCGGCCGGTGAGGCCCTCGCGCCGGGCGCGGTCGCCCGGCTGGAGCTGGCCCCGCCGACCGCTCGGCGATGACCCCGCGGCGCGTGGCCATGGGCACTCTGGTAGAGGCGCTTGGGAGGAAGACGGTGCTGGGACGGCTTCCCGCGGCCGTCACGGGGCTGGCCTACGATTCGCGCGCCGTGACGAAGGGAGACCTCTTCGTCGCGGTGCCCGGGCTCCGGCGCGACGGGCGCCTCTACATCCCGGAGGCGCTGGAGCGAGGCGCCGCGGCGGTGGTCACCGAGGGCGAGGACCCGCTCGCGGGAGCGACGGTGGGGCGGATTCTCGTGCCCTCCGCTCGGGAGGCCATGGCGCGGCTGGCCGATCGGTTCTTCGACCATCCGTCGGGGGCGCTCACCGTCGTGGGGATCACCGGGACCAACGGCAAGACCACGACCTCCTACCTGGTGGAGGCCTTGCTCCGGGATAAGGGGCTCCGGACGGGCGTGGTGGGCACCATCCAGTACCGGATCGGCGACGAGCCGATTCCGGCCGGCCAGACCACGCCGGAGGCCCTCGAGCTCCAGGGGCTGCTGGCCCGGATGGTGGCCGCGGGCGTGAGGGGCGTGGCGGTGGAAGTCTCCTCCCACGCGCTGGCCCTCCATCGGGTGGACGGCATCGACTTCGACGTGGCGGTGTTCACCAACCTCACCCAGGATCACCTCGACTTCCACAGTACGCTCGAGGCGTATCGCCAGGCCAAGCGGCGGCTCTTCGAGCTGCTCGCGCGCTCGCCGAAGCCTGATCGCTGGGCGGTGATCAACCTCGACGATCCGGCGGGCGCCTCGATGGTGGAAGGGCTCCCGCTCCGGACCCTCCCCTTCGGCCTCGGACCTCCGGCGACGGTCCGCCCCCGCGAGTACGCCTCCGGGTTGGACGGGATCAGGATGGCCGTCCGGACTCCCTCCGGCCCCCTGGACGTGGTCTCGCCGCTCGTCGGCGAGCACAACGTCATGAACCTCCTCGCCGCGTGCGCTGTGGGCGTGGCGCTGCGGATGGAACCGCGAGCCATCTCCGAAGCCCTCGCCTCCGTCGCTGCCGTCCCCGGGCGCTTCGAGCGCGTGGAGGCCGGGCAGCCGTTCCTCGTCGTGGTGGACTACGCCCACACCCCCGACGCCCTGGAGCGGGTGCTCACGACCGCCCGCAAGCTCGCGCGCGGCCGCCTGGGTGTGGTCTTCGGCTGTGGCGGCGACCGGGATCGGGGGAAGCGACCCATCATGGGGAGGATCACCGCGCGACTCGCCGATCAGGTGTGGGTCACCTCGGACAACCCGCGGAGCGAGGACCCCCTCGCGATCATCAAAGAGGTCGTCGCCGGCGTCAGCGACGTCTGGCCGGGTTTGGAGCGCTGTGCTATGATCCCCGACAGGCGCGCCGCCATCGGAGCCGCACTCGAGTGGGCCCGCCCGGGTGATCTCCTCATCATCGCCGGCAAGGGCCACGAGACCTACCAGATCATCGGCCGAGACGTGTTCCCCTTCGACGACCGGGCGGTGGTTCGTCAGATTCTCGCTGAGCGCGTGCCATAGGGAGCGCTATGTCGCTGCTGACCGTGCAGGAAGTGGTTCGAGCCACCCACGGGGCCCTCGTTGGGGGCGACCTGGGCGTGCCCGTGACCGGTGTCAGCATCGACAGCCGGAGCCTCGCCGTCGGCGAGGCGTTCTTCGCCATCCGTGGCTATCGCCTGGACGGTCATGCCTTCTTGAAGGACGCGGCCACGCGGGGCGCCTCCTGCCTGGTGGTCCACGCCCTTCCTGACGAGATCCCGCTCCACGTCCCGGTGATCCTGGTTGACGACACGACGCGGGCGCTCGGACGGCTGGCGGCGTTCCATCGGGGACGGTTTTCCCTGCCCATCGTCGCCGTGACGGGCTCCAACGGAAAGACGACGACCAAGGAGATGATCGCCGCGATCCTGGCCTCCCTCGGCCCCGTGCTGAAGGCGGAGGGGAGCTTCAACAACCAGTGGGGCCTTCCCCTGACCCTGCTGCGCCTCGGGCCCGAGCATCGCGCGGTCGCGCTCGAGCTGGGAGCGAGCCGGCGGGGAGACATCGCGGCCCTGGCCCAGATCAGCCGGCCCGGCGTGGGCGTGTTGACGACGGTGTCGAGCGCTCACACTGAGTTCCTGGGATCGCTGGATGGGATACAAGCCGAGAAGGCTTCGCTCGTGAGGGCGATTCCCCCCGAGGGCGCGGTGGTCCTCAACGCCGACGACCCGCGGGTGATGGCCATGGCCGTCCTGAGCCGCGCGCGGGTGGTGACCTACAGCGCTCGGGAGGCGGCCGACGTGAGGACCGTCGGGACGCCCGATGAGGGCGCCGACGGGCTGGTCGTCACGCTGGAGATCCACGGCGTCCGCGCGAAGACGCGCCTCTCGCTTGCGGGAAGCCACAACGTGGGGAATGCCTTGGCCGCGGCCGGGGCAGGGCTCGCTGTGGGACTGTCGGCGACCGACATCGTGCGCGGCCTTGAGATGGCGCGCCCCGCCAAAGGGCGCTGCGTCTGGCGGCCGGCCGGCGGGCTTCGGATCCTGGACGACACCTACAACGCCAACCCCGCTTCCGTGCTGGCGGCGCTCGGGACGCTCCAGGCGGCGCGCGACGCCCACCGGCTCATCGTGGTCCTGGGTGACATGCTGGAGCTGGGGGCGATCGGCCCCGAGGCTCACCGCATGATCGGTCGCGCTGTCGCCGCCACCGGCGCCGCTGAATTCATGGCCACCGGGCCTCTCTCCGCGTTCGCCGTCGAGGCGGCGCGCGAGGCGGGCCTGGCAGAGAGTCATCACGTGCCGGCCTGGGAGGACGTGGTGACGCGGCTCCTCAAGCGGCTCGCGCCGGGGGACGCCGTGCTGGTGAAGGGCTCGCGCGGGATGGGCATGGAGCGGGTCGCGGACGCGCTCGTGGCGCGGCTGGGAGGAGGCGAATGACAAATGCTCTACCATCTCCTCGTGCCGTTCGCCAGGGACCACATTCTCTTCAACGTCTTCCGGTACATCACCTTCCGGACGGCCCTGGCGACGGTCACGGCCCTCGTCCTGTCCTTCCTGCTGGGGCCGTGGCTGGTGAGGAAGCTCCGCGCTCTCCAGGCGGGGGGAGAGACGATTCGGGAGGACACGCCGGAGCGCCATCGCGCCAAGGCCGGCACCCCGACCATGGGCGGGATCCTGATCCTCGTCGCGGTGCTCGCCTCCACCCTGCTGTGGGCGAACCTCAAGAACCGCTATGTCTGGATGATCGTGCTGATCACCGCGGGGCTGGGGCTCCTCGGGCTCCTCGACGATCGCCGCAAGCTCCGGACCAGGAAGGGACTCTCGATCAAGCAGAAGTTCGGCGCCCAGATCCTGCTCGTGGGGGCGCTGCTCCTGTCCCTCTACCTGTTTCCCGTGGACGGGTTTTCCACTCGGCTGGCCATTCCGTTCTTCAAGGGCTGGCTGGTGAACCTGGGCTGGCTCTGGATTCCCTTCGCGTTGCTGGTGATCGTGGGCGCCTCCAACGCTGTGAACCTGACGGACGGGCTCGACGGGCTGGCGATCGGCCCGGTCATCATGGCGGGCGGCGCGTTCGCCATCCTCGCCTACCTGACCGGCAACTTCATCGCCGCGGAGTACTTGAAGATCCCGAACGTCAAGGGCGCCGGGGAACTGACCGTCTTCTGCGGGGCGCTGGTGGGGGCGAGCCTGGGATTCCTCTGGTTCAACAGCTATCCGGCGCAGGTCTTCATGGGCGACGTCGGATCGCTGGCGCTGGGGGGCGCGATCGGGGGCCTCGCCGTCCTGACCAAGGCGGAATTGCTTCTCCCCTTGATCGGGGGGCTGTACGTCGTGGAGGCAGGGTCGGTGATCATCCAGGTGGTCTCCTTCAAGCTGACGGGCAAGCGGGTCTTCCGTATGGCCCCGCTGCATCACCACTACGAGCTGGCGGGATGGGCGGAGCCCAAGATCATCGTGCGCTTCTGGATCGTCTCCTTCGTCCTCGCGCTTCTGGCGCTGACGACGCTCAAGCTGAGGTAGGGGTGTGAACACTGCCCTACTGGAGGAAACGGAGTTGTTGAGGGGACGGGCGTACCGGGAGTGGCTGCGCGGGCGAACGGTCTCGGTGGTGGGCCTCGCCCGGAGCGGGGTGGCCGCGTGCCGGCTGCTCCGCCAGTTGGGGGCCGTCGTCCTCGCCTCCGACGCCAAGCCGCGCTCGGCGCTGAGCCGGGAGGCGCTGGCGCTCGAAGCCGAGGGGGTGCGTCTGTCGGCGGGGGGCCACCCGGCGGACGCCTTCCGGGGGGCGGAGCTGGTCGTCGTCAGCCCCGGGGTGCCGGCCGACCTTTTGGCGCTCCAGGAGCTTCGGCGCGCGGGCGTCCCGCTGATCGGCGAGCTCGAGCTGGCCTGGCGGGTGCTGGAGGCCCAGGTCATCGCCATCACCGGGACCAACGGCAAGACGACGACCACGGCCCTGACGGGAGCGCTCCTGCGCGAGCAGAGCCGCCCGGTCCTCGTGGCGGGGAACATCGGCATGCCGCTCTCCGCCCACGCGCTCACGTTCCCGCCGGACGGGATCGTGGTGGCCGAGGTGTCGAGCTTCCAGCTCGAGACCACCGAGTTCTTCCACCCGCGGGTGGCGGCGGTGCTGAACCTCACGCCGGACCATCTGGATCGGCACGGGACCGTCGAGCGGTACGTGGAGGCCAAGGCGCGGATCTTCGCCAACCAGACGGAGGCGGACTGCGCGGTGCTCAACGCCGACGACGCTCCGACGGCCGCCCTCGCGGACCGGACCCGCGGCAGCGTGGTGTGGTTCAGCCGTCTCAAGCCGCTGGATCACGGCGTGTTCTGCCGGGGCGGGTGGATCGTCACCAAGCTGAACGGCCACCTGGAGGAGATCTGCCCCGTGAGCGAGATCTTCCTGCGCGGCGCCCACAATCTGGAAAACGTGCTGGCCGCCACGGCCTGCGCCCTCTGGACGGGCATCGCCGCCGACCCGCTGCGCCGGGCCATTCGCCTGTTCCGGGGTGTGGAGCACCGCATCGAGTGGGTGCGCGACCTCCAGGGCGTCGCCTACTACAACGACTCCAAGGGCACCAACGCGGCCTCGACGATCAAGGCGCTCGAAAGCTTCAGCGAGCCCGTGATCCTCATCGCCGGAGGGCGGGGGAAGGGGCAGGATTTCGCTCCCCTCGCAGCGGCAGCGCGGGGACGCGTCCGGCGCGCGATCCTGATCGGCGAGGATCGGAAGAAGATCCTGCGCTGCTTCGGCGACGCGATCCCTTCCACGTTCGCCCCGTCCATGGAGGAGGCCGTTCGCATGGCGCGCGCGGCGGCGCGCCCGGGGGATGTCGTGCTGCTCTCCCCCGCGTGCGCCTCTTTCGACATGTTCGAGGACTTCGAGCACCGGGGCGCGGTGTTCAAGGCGGCTGTGCTGGCCTTCGGAGACGCGGACACGCGCTGATGCCGAGGAAACTGGTGCCAGACATGTGGCTCTTCGGGGTGGTGGTGGCCCTGGTGTCCATCGGGGTGGTGATGGTCTACTCGGCCAGCGCCCTCATCGCCGCCGACCGCTTCCGGGATCCCTACTTCTTCTTGAAGAAGCAGCTCTTCTGGGCGGTGCTGGGCTTCGGCTGCCTCTGGGCGGCCATGACGCCGAACTACCGGATCCTCCAGCGGCTCATGCTGCCGCTCCTGATCGTGTCGCTCATCCTCCTGATCCTTGTCCTGATTCCTCCGCTCAGCCAGGAGATCAACGGCACGCGCCGATGGTTCCGGTGGGGGCCGGTCTCCTTCCAGCCGGCCGAGCTGGCGAAATTCTCCCTGGTGGTGTACCTCGCCCACTTCGTCAGCCGGCGCCGCGAGGTCGTGAAGAGCTTCTGGCTGGGCCTTCTGCCGCCGCTCCTGGTGGCGGGGAGCATGGCCGGGCTGGTGCTTCTCCAGCCGGATCTGGGGTCGAGCCTCACGCTGGTGGCCCTGGTCTTCTGTCTCCTGTTCCTCGCCGGGGGGCGCCTCAGGCAGATGAGCCTGGTGGCCGCCTCGGCGCTCCCGCTCGTCGCCGTGGCCATCTACATGGCGCCGTACCGGCTCAAGCGGATCTTGACCTTTCTCGATCCGTGGGCCGACCCGCGGGGGAGCGGGTTCCAGATCATCCAGTCCTACCTGGCGCTGGGCTCCGGCGGCGTGTTCGGGCGCGGCCTGGGGGAGTCGAAGCAGAAGCTCTTCTATCTGCCGGAGCCTCACACGGACTTCATCTTCGCCGTCCTCGGCGAGGAGCTCGGGCTGATCGGCGCCGCGGCGGTGATCTGCCTGTTCGGCCTGCTGATCTGGCGGGGCATTCGCATCGGGCTGGGCGCCCCCGATCCCTTCGGGGCGTTCCTCGCCCTGGGGCTCACGACCCTGCTGGCCTGCCAGACGCTCGTGAACCTCGGGGTGGTCACCGGCACGCTGCCGACCAAGGGGCTGCCGCTGCCGTTCATCTCCTTCGGCGGCTCGTCGCTGATCATGGCGATGATCTCCGTCGGCGTCCTCCTCAATATTTCCCAACACGCGAGGGACGTCTGATGCGCCGCGCCACGCGCGACGTCACCTGGGCCGGCGGGCGTCCATCGCTTGCTCGCCAGCCTGCGGCGGAGATCGTCTCCCGGGCGAGGCGATCCATCCGAGCGAACATTGCCGGAGGCGGCGGGGTCCCCATCGTGAGCGAGCGGGGCAGGGGAAACCGGACCGCACACCCCGGCCGTGGTCTCCGAGATGCGAGCGGAGAAGAATCGGTTTGCTGGGATCGCGAGCAGCGGGAGCGAGTCCGGAGGGGACTCCCCGCCCCGCGAGCCACGAAAGGGTCGCCGCCGCAGGCCTGGGAGCGAGGGTGGACGCCTCGCGCGGGGAGACGCTTTGATGTTTAAGAAGTACCAGCAGATCCACTTCGTGGGGATCGGCGGCGCCGGCATGAGCGGCATCGCCGAGGTCCTGCTGAACTTGGGCTACCGGATCACCGGCTCGGACCTCCGGCGCGGGGAGGCCGTGGAGCGGCACGAGCGCCTCGGGGCGAAGGTCTTCATCGGCCACGAGCCCTCCCACGTCGAGGGCGCCCACGTCGTCGTGTACTCCTCCGCGGTGGCGAAGGACAACGTGGAGGTCCAGGTGGCCCGGCAGCGCCAGATCCCCACGATCCCACGCGCCGAGATGCTGGCCGAGCTCATGCGGCTCAAGTACGGGATCGCGGTGGCGGGCACCCACGGCAAGACCACGACGACCTCCATGGTGGCGGCGGTCGTGGCCGAGGGGGGGTTCGATCCCACGGTCGTGGTCGGCGGGCGCATCCAGGGGCTCGGCGCCAACGCCCGGCTCGGCCAGGGCGAGTATCTCGTGGCCGAGGCGGACGAGTCGGACGGCTCCTTCCTGAAGCTCACCCCGACCATCGCGGTGGTGACCACCATTGACGCCGAGCACCTGGACCACTGGCGCGACATCGAGGCGATCTCGGACGCCTTCCTGGCGTTCATCAACAAGGTCCCGTTCTACGGGGTCGCCGTGCTCTGCCTGGACCAGCCCTACATCCAGCGCCTGATCCCGCGGGTGGAGAAGCGGCTGACCACCTACGGCCTCGAGTCGGGCGCCGACTTCACGGCCCGGCGGCTCGGGCTCTCGGGCCTGACCTCCCGGTTCGAGGTCGTTCATCGGGGGCGCTCACTGGGAGAATGCGCGATCCAGGTCCCCGGCCGGCACAACGTCCTCAACGCCCTCGCCGCGATCGCGGTCGGGATGGATCTGGAAATCTCATTTCCGAGCATCCAGCGGGCGCTGGCCGGGTTCTCGGGGGTCCAGCGCCGCTTTCAGGTCAAGGGAGAGGTGGGTGGGGTGCTGGTCGTGGACGATTACGGCCACCATCCCGCCGAGATCCGGGCGACGCTGGCCGCCGCGAAAGCCGGCTTCGACCGGCGCGTGATCACCGTGTTCCAGCCGCACCGCTACACGCGCACCCTCCACCTCCGTCAGGACTTCCTGACGGCGTTCTACCAGACCGACGTGCTGGTGGTGATGGACATCTACCCGGCCGGCGAGCCGCCAATCCCGGGGGTCCACGCCCGCGACCTGGCCGAGGGGATCGCGTCCCACGGCCACCGCGAGGTGGTGTACCTCGACAACGATCGCCAACGGATCCTGGACTACCTGTGCGAGATCACCCGCCCGGGCGACCTGGTCCTCACCCTCGGGGCCGGCGACGTCGGCACCCTGGGCGGAGAACTGGTGGCCCGGCTGGGCGTCCAGGAGGGGTCAACGAAGAGGAGGGCGACATGCTAGGAGCGATCCGGGGCGAGGTGCGCTTCAAGGAGCCCCTGAGCTTCCACACCTCCTTGCGTATCGGGGGGTCGGCGGACATCTTCGTCATTCCGCAGGACGTGGACGATATCCGCCAGGCGCTATCCTACGCCGAAAAGGAGGGCCTGCCCCTGGAGGTGATCGGCGGCGGGAACAACCTCCTGGTCAAGGACCGCGGCGTGCGCGGCGTCGTGGTCAAGCTGGAGGGCTGTCTGGGGCGCGTCGAGTTCCGCGGCGAAGAGGCGGTGGCCGGCGCCGGCGCCAGCCTCTCGGCGCTGATCCGGGAGGCGGCGGCCCTGTCCCTGGGGGGCGTCGAATGCCTCGTGGGGATCCCGGCCACCATCGGCGGTGCCCTGGCGATGAACGCGGGCACGCCCGACGGCTGGATCGGCGACTTCGTCTCGGCCGTGTACTTCCTCCACGCGGACGGCACCCTGGGCGAGTTCAAGCCGGGCACCGGCGCCTTCGCCTACCGGACCTTCCACTGCCCGTCCGGCGCCATCCTCATCGGGGCGCGCCTCGGGCTCCACCGGCGCCCCCAGGCCGAGATCCAGAAGGACATCAAGCAGCGGCTCAAACAAAAGAAGGCCACCCAGCCCTTGGCGCTGGCCTCGGCCGGGTGCGTCTGGAAGAACCCGCAGTCCGATTACGCGGGGCGGCTGGTCGAAAAGGTGGGGCTCAAGGGCAAGCGGCTGAACGGCGCCGAGATCTCCTCCAAGCACGCCAACTTCATCGTCAACCGCGGCGGGGCCAGCGCGGCCGACATCCTGGCCCTGATGGACATGGCCCGGGATCGGGTGCAGGCCCAGTTCGGGATCACGCTGGAGCCCGAGATCAGGATCATCGGCGAGTGATGCTCGCCCGGACGGGGATTCTCTCGCCGCGCAGCGCCCCCGGGCCCCTCGGAGACGCGGCGGAGCGCTCGCCCCTCATGACAGGCCAGCGGGTCCGGCACCGCCTTCGCCGGCGCCTCGCGCGGGCGCTCGTTCCCGCCCTCAGGCTGGCGGGGCTGATCCTCCTCCTCGCGGGCGCGGCCGCGGCCGTGGCGGCGGGCATCCAGTGGCTCCTCACGTCCCCCCGCTTTGCGGTCGCCGTCGTGGAGGTGGAGGGGACCAGCCGGCTCAGCCCGGCTGACGTCCGCGAAGCGGCCGGGATCTCCCCCGGTGAGAACCTGTTCCGCGTCAACTCGGACGAGGTGGTGGGCCGCCTCATGCGCCTGCCGTCCCTCAAGCGGGTGGAGGTGGTCCGGTCGTTCCCGAACCGCGTCACCCTCGTGGTGGAGGAACGGGTCCCCTTCGCGCTGGCTCACGCGGGACGCCTCTACTGGCTGGACGAGGACGGCGTGAGCCTGGGGCCCGAGCCCCGTGCCGTGACCCCGCGGCTCCCGGTGGTGACCGGCATCCGGCCGGAGGAGACCCGAAACGGAGGGGAGCCTGCCGCGCGCGCCCGGGGAGCGGTCTCGCTCATCCGGTCGATGCTGAGGACGGGCAGTCCGCTCATCCGCGAGATCTCGGAGATCGACATGAGCGGCGCCGATGGCCCGGTGCTCTACACCGTGGAGGGCGTCGAGGTGAGGCTGGGAACCGCGGATTGGGAAGACCGGTTGGGACGCCTCGAGGGGGTCCTCGCCCAGATCCGCTCGCTCGGGGAACCGGTGGAGTACGTGGACCTGAGATTCAGGGGCCAGGTGGTGCTCAAACCGCGGGCGCGATAGGGCGCACGACGTGGGCAAGAACGCACGACACACGCTGATCACCGGGCTCGACGTGGGGACGACGAAGGTCTGCATCGTGATCGGGGAGCTGACGCCGACGGGCGGGCTGGACATCATCGGGATCGGGACGAGCCCCTCCCGCGGCCTGCGCAAGGGCGTCGTGGTGAACATCGACTCGACGGTGGAGGCCATCAAGAAGGCGGTGGGCGACGCCGAGCAGATGGCCGGCGTCGAGATCGGCTCCGTCTACGCGGGCCTGTCCGGGGGCCACATCCGGGGCGTGAACAGCCGCGGGGTGGTGGCCGTGTCGGGCAAGAACCGGGAGGTCGGCCCGGCGGACCTGGAGCGGGCCATCGAGGCGGCGCGGGCCATCAACCTCCCGCCCGATCGCGAGATCATCCACGTGCTCCCCCAGACCTACATCGTGGACGATCAGGACGGGGTCAAGGAGCCGCTGGGAATGTCGGGGGTGCGGCTCGAGGTGGAAGTCCACCTCGTGACGGCCGCCGTGACCTCGGTCCAGAACGTGATCCGGAGCGTGAACCGCGCGGGGCTGACCGTGCAGGACATCGTCCTGGAACCGCTGGCCGCCTCCGAGGCCATCCTCTCGCCCGACGAAAAGGAACTCGGCGTTCTGCTCATCGACATGGGTGGCGGGACCACCGACGTGGCCTTGTTCCGGGATGGCGCTATCTGGCATACGGCCGTGCTGGCCCTGGGGGGCGATCACATCTCGAACGATATCGCCGTGGGGCTCCGGACCCCCACCGCCGAGGCCGAAGAGCTCAAGAGGCGCCACGGCTGCGCGCTTACGGCGCTGGTGCGGGAGGAAGAGACCATTGACGTCCCGTCCGTCGGCGGGCGGAAGCCCCGGCAGCTCTCGCGCCAGATCTTGTCCGAGATCATCCAGCCCCGGGTCGAGGAGATCTTCACGCTCGTGGCTCGCGACCTCGCGCGGGCCGGCCTCGAGGACGCTCCGGCCGCGGGAGTGGTGGTGACGGGCGGGACCTCGATCCTGGAGGGTGTGCCCGAGCTGGCCGGCCAGGTCTTCGACCTGCCGGTGCGCCGCGGGAGTCCCGAGGGCATGGGCGGCCTCGGCGACGTCGTGCAGAGTCCGATTTACGCGACGGCAGTGGGGCTGGCGCTCTACGGGGTCCGCACGGGGGGCGCGGCCTTCGACGCCGGGGACGGGCGCTCGCTCGCCCGCGTCTGGGAGTGGGTGAAGGAGCTGTTTTGAGCACGGGTCACGGAGGGACGTCCGACAGACAGGCGGAGCTCTTCCTGCATCTGCCGGCGGGGCGCAAGAAAACTTCAGGGAGGGGGGCATCCATGGAGGAGTCGCGCGCGAAGCGGCCGATCTTCGAGTTGGAAGACGAGGGGGGAGCCGGAGGGGACGCGCGGCAGGTGGCCCGGATCAAGGTCATCGGCCTCGGCGGGGGCGGCGGTAACGCCGTGAGCCGGATGATGGCGTCCCGCTTCACGGGGGTCGAGTTCATCGCCGCCAACACGGACGTCCAGGCTCTCCGGACCTCGCCCGCCCCTGTGAAGCTCCAGCTCGGCGCGCGGCTCACCAACGGCCTCGGGGCCGGCTCTGACCCCGAGGTGGGGCGGCGGGCCGCGGAGGAGGATCGAGAGCAGATTGCCCGCATCCTCGAGGGCGCCGACATGGTCTTCGTCACGGCGGGGCTGGGCGGCGGCACCGGCACCGGCGCCGCGCCGATCGTCGCGGCAGTGGCCAAGGAGCTGGGAATCCTCACGGTGGCGGTGGTCACCAAGCCGTTCACCTTCGAGGGAAAGAAGCGCGCCCAGCAGGCGGAGCAGGGGATCGCCGAGCTTCGCGGCGTGGTGGACACGCTCATCACGATCCCCAACCAGCGGCTCCTGTCGGTGGTGGAGCGTGGCACGCCGCTCCTCGAGGCCTTCAAGGTGGCGGATTCGGTCCTGCACCAGGCCGTCCAGGGGATCTCGGATCTCATCCTCGTCCCCGGGCTGATCAACCTGGATTTCGCCGACGTCCGCACCATCATGTCCGGCATGGGCATGGCGCTCATGGGAACCGGCGTCGGCCGGGGGGAGCACCGCGCCCTGGACGCCGCCCAGAAGGCCGTGGCGAGCCCGCTCCTCGACGAGACGTCCATCGAGGGCGCGCGGGGGATTCTCATCAACTTCACGGGGGGCCCGGACCTCTCCATCCACGAAGTGGAGGAGGCCGCGCGGGTCGTCCAGGAGGCGGCCCACGAGGAGGCCCACATCATCTTCGGCGCGGTGATCGACGAGGGCCTGCGGGACGAGGTCCGGCTGACGGTGATCGCGACGGGCTTTTCGGAGCGCAAGGAGGCCACGGCGCCGAGCGGCAAGGTGGTGGATCTGGCCAAGACCCCGCGGCCCCTTCCGGGCCAGTGGCGCCGTCGGACCGCCGAGATCCGGGCAGAAGGAGAGGAGCCCGTCGCGGAGGATCTCGACGTCCCCGCGTTCCTCCGAAGACAAGCCGATTAGCCCCCTCCCCCTGCCTCTCCCCAGTGGGGAGAGGAGAAGAGGTGAGGGGTGACGCTTGCCAATGCCCGTACGCTTCCACGGGTCGCCGGCGACCCATCTGACGCTTCCCGCACTCGAGGCCCTGGGTCTTCCCCACGCGTCCACCACGCGCCATTGCCCGGGAATCACCCATCCTTCGGAGCCGGTTTCCCCGATCGGTCGGGAGACGGCGGCCGTCCTCGCTCCCCTCGGCCTGGATCTTGGGCGCGTCGCCTTCTTGCGCCAGGTCCACGGCGCCGCCGTGCGGACCGTGGATGCCGGCGGTAACGCGGGCGAGGGAGACGTCGTGCTGACGACGAAGCCGGCGGTGTCGTTGGCCGTCTTCACCGCCGACTGCCTGGCCGTCATCCTCCACGACCCGGCGGGGCGCCGCCTGGCGCTCGCCCACGTGGGCTGGCGGGGGACCGTGAAGGCCGCGGCGCGGGCTGCGGTGGGGGCCCTGGCGGTCTCGGGGACGCGGCCGATGGACCTCCACGCCGCGGTTTTTCCCTCCATCGGCCCGTGCTGCTACGAGGTGGATCGTGCGGTCATCGAGCCGCTCTCGGCGGCCTTCCCCGACCGCTGGGAAGCCTGGGCGCAACCGACGGGGCCGGGGAAGTGGCGGCTCGATCTCTGGGCCGCCAACGAGTTTCAGCTCACGTCCGCCGGAGTGCGCCCGGACCGGATCGTCAATCCGCGCCTCTGCACGGGGTGCCGGACCGATCTCTTTTTCTCCTACCGCAAGGAGGGGAGCTGCGGTCGGCTGGTGACCGTCGCCGCGCTGCCCGCCGTCACGGAAGCCTCGCCCTGAGCCTGGTGGCGGCGGTTCGACCGGGCGGCTCTCACCGCCCTGGGCACCGTTCATCAAAGAGGTTTATAATGCGGTTGTGGCTCTCCCAACCCAGGGGACGCTCAGCGAACAACTCCGGAGGGACCACGCGCACTCTCACGATATCGCCGTGGTGCTCGAATCCCTGCGTGGCCGGCTTGCGCAGGAGGGCGTTCCATTCGCGGTGATCGGGGCGCTGGCCCTCCGGTACTATGGCTACGTTCGTCACACCGAGGACATTGATATTCTCACGACGGCTGAGGGGCTCGACAGGATC
>JACPCF010000074.1 GCA_016179965.1 Candidatus Rokuibacteriota bacterium
CTTGTATAGCATAAGCCGGTGAACGAGGCAACTCGTGACGCGGCCCGGGGCCTTCAGGCCCCCCTCCAGTATCTGAAGGGGGTCGGGCCTCAGCGGGCCAAGCTCCTCTCCCGCCTCGGCCTCGAAACGATCGAGGACGCGCTCTTCTTCGTTGCGACCCGCCACGAAGACCGGAGCCGCCTGATCCCGTTCAGCCAACTGACGGAGGGGAAGGCCCAAACCTGCTCAGGGACCGTCGTGGGAATCAGCCCTCCTCCGCCCGGAAGACCACGCATGCCGCTCGCCGTGACGCTTCGGGATAGCACAGGCTATCTGACCGCAGTCTGGTTCAACCAGCCGTACCGCAAGGATGAGTTCAAGCGCGGGCAGACCCTCATCCTCCACGGGCGCGTCGCCCGCTTTAGGGACGGTCCCCTCCAGATGCAGCATCCCGAAGCCGAACCCGTCGAGGAAGGCGAGGACGAAACCATCCACACGGGCCGGCTCGTCCCCATCTACCGGCTCACCGAGGGGCTTCCCCAGCGCTGGCTCCGCTCGCTCCTGTGGCGGGTGGTGGAGGAGTACGCCGGAAAGGTGCCGGAGAGCCTGCCCGAGGCGCTCCGGCGGCGCCGACACCTCGCCGCGCTCCCTGAGGCCGTGAGGGCGATCCACTTCCCCCAGACCGAGGAGGAGCTCGCCGCGGCGCGGCGCCGACTGGTCTTCGACGATTTCCTCCTCCTCCAGCTCGGCCTCGCCATCCGCCGCCAGCGGGAGGGACGGGAGCGCGGCCTCGCCATGGCGCCGCCCGGCGAGCTCGGGGAACGATTGCGCCTGGCTTTGCCGTTCCGCCTGACGGCAGCTCAGGAGCGCGTGTGGGAGGAGATCCGCCGCGACCTGGCGGCGCCGTACCCGATGAACCGCCTCCTCCAGGGTGACGTGGGCTCGGGGAAGACGGTCGTGGCGGTGCTGGCGATCCTGACGGCCGTCGAGGCCGGCTACCAGGCCGCGGTCATGGCGCCGACGGAAATCCTGGCGGAGCAGCACCTCTGGACCCTTCGGCAGTGGCTCCCGCCGCTCGGCGTGCCCGTCGAGCTCCTCACCGCGGCGATCAAGGGGCGCGAGCGTCAGGCGCTCTTGGACGGCGCGGCCTCGGGGGAGCTCTCCTGCCTCGTGGGGACCCACGCGCTCATCCAGGAGGGGGTGGAATTCCGCCGCCTCGGCCTCGCCGTGGTGGACGAGCAGCACCGCTTCGGCGTCGTCCAGCGCGCCACGCTCCGGCGGAAGGGAGAGAATCCCCACGTGCTCGTGATGACCGCGACACCGATCCCCCGCACGCTGGCGCTCACCCTCTATGGCGACCTGGACGTCTCGGTGATCGATGAGATGCCGCCGGGGCGCCAGCCCATCGTGACCGTGGCGCGATCCCTCGGCAAGCGCGTCCAGATCTACGCGTTCCTCCACCAGCAGATCAAGGAAGGCCGCCAGGTGTACATCGTCTGCCCGCTGGTGGAGGAATCGGAGGCCACGGACCTCAAGGCCGCCACCGAGATGGCCGAGCGCCTCCAGCGGGAGGTCTTCAGCGATCTGAAGGTGGGCCTGCTCCACGGCAGGATGAGCCTGGCCGAGAAGGAGGTCGTGATGGGGGCCTTCAAGGACGGCCAGATCCACATCCTGGTCTCGACCACCGTCATCGAAGTGGGGATCGACGTCCCCAACGTCTCCGTGATGCTGGTGGAGCACGCCGAGCGCTTCGGGCTCTCCCAGCTCCACCAGCTCCGCGGGCGCGTGGGCCGCGGGCCCTGGAAGTCCTACTGCCTCCTGCTGGAGTCGGGGATGCTCTCCGCCGAGGCCCGCCGCCGGATCGAGGCGATGACGGAGACTCAGGACGGCTTTCGGATCGCCGAGGTGGATCTGGAGCTCCGGGGCCCCGGCGACTTCTTTGGGACCCGCCAGTCGGGCCTCCCTGAGTTCCGGGTGGCCGATCTCCTGCGGGACGGCCGCGTCCTCGAGGAAGCCCGGCAGGAGGCCTTCGCCCTCGTCGCCTCGGACCCCGACCTGCGCCACCCCGAGCACCGAGCCTTGCGCGGGGCGCTGCTTGCCCGCTGGCGCGGCAAGCTCGATCTGGCCTCCGTCGGATGAATCAACCCCGCGCGCTCGTCGAGGCCCTGGCCGCCGCGGGCCCCCGCTTTTCTCCCGAAGATCGCAAAGAGAAGCTGCGCCTCCTGGACGAACTCGCGAGATGTCAGATCCAGGAGCCGGCTGCGCTCCACCGCTTCCACGAGACCCTGTGCTTCCTCCGGGCCTACCCCGACGACCCGGCGATCCTCTCCCGCGTTGACCGCTCCCTGGCGGGATTCGCGGCTCGCGTCGAACGCCTCCCAGCCACCGCGCGGCAGGAGCTCCACGACTCGGGCATCGCCGGCACGACGCTCGATTACCCCTTCGGCTTCCCGATGACGCGCTGGCTGGCGATGCGCTTTCCGAAGGACGTGGAGGTCGCCTGGCGGAAGTTCGAGGGCGCCGAGCGGATCGACGAGGCGCTCTCCTTCCTCGTCGCGCACGCCGAAGACGACGCGCTCAGCGAGGGCGGGCTCGGCTGGCGCGAATGGCTGCGCGTGGCCAAGGGGGGCCGGCGGCTGACCGCCCTCCAGCTCCTGCTCGAGCTCGTGGAGCAGGCGGGGCTCTCCGAGGAGACGCGCGACTGGCTCTTCGAAAGCCTCGAGCTGCCAATCCAGTGGCGGCTGCGCGGGGCGTCCCGGACGCTCGCGAAGCTTCCCTGGCCCCGCCCGTTCTTTCACCGGGACGGGGTGAGGCGGGCGGGGTTTTCCTTCGTCCGGGAGGTGGAGCGAGCGCTGCCGTCGATCCGGCAGGCCCCCCGCGCGCTGGCGGAGGCGCTGATCGAATCGGCGCGCGCGGCGATGGCGACCCGCCTCCGCGAGCTCCACGCCTTCTCTCACCCGAACCCGGACGACGTTCTGGTCGCTGAGCCCGGAAGAGGGCTCAGGATCGCGCTCATCGGGCTCTCGCCCAAGTACCGCCTCCCGCTCGAGGGGTATTACGCCTTCTACGTCCTGAAGAACGGGGTGCCGGTCAGCTACGGCGGGGGCTGGGAGCTGTTCGGGACGCTGGAGCTGGGGCTGAATATCTTCGAGTCGTTCCGTCAGGGGGAATCCGCGTACATCTTCAGTCAAGTGTTGCGGGTTTACCGCCGGGCGCTCGCCATGCGCACGGTCGTGATGGATCCTTACCAGCTCGGCCGCGACAACCCTGAAGCGCTGCGGTCCGGGGCATTCTACTTTTATCATCGGCTGGGGTTCCGCCCGAGAGATCGCGCGGTGCTGCGCCTGTCAGAGCGGGAACGGGCGAGGATCGCTCGAACCCCGGGGTACCGCACCCCGATCCCGATCATGAAGCGGCTGGCGGAGGCGGAGATGTACCTGACCCTCCCCGGGGGGAGCCGCGAGCCCGAGAAGCGGCTCCGCGCCAGCCAGGTGTCCGCCCTCGTGACGCGCCACATCGCCCGGGAGTACGGGGGCGACCGCCGCGCGGCCGTGAGAGCGGCTGTGGCCCGGGTGTCGCGGGCCCTGGGGGCCCCTCGATGGCGGACATGGGGGGAGGAAGAGCGGCGGCAGTTCGAGCGTATGGCCCTGGTGGTGGCCCTGATTCCGAATCTGGAGCGCTGGCCGGCGGCGGAGCGCCGTCACCTGGTCCGGATGCTGAGAGCGAAGGGAGGCAGGAGCGAGCGGCCCTATGTCCGCCTCCTCCAGGCCCACCGGCGGTTCAGGCTGAGCCTCAAGGCTCTGGTCGAGGCAAACGGATGAGGGTCATCGCGGGGGAATGGAAGGGCCAGCGGCTTTCGACGCCGGCTGGCCGGACGATCCGGCCCACGGCCGACCAGGTGCGCACGGCGCTCATGGACACCCTCACCCCGTGGCTCTCCGGTGCGCGCTTCCTGGATCTCTTCGCGGGGGCGGGGGGAGTCGGCATCGAGGCCCTCTCTCGCGGCGCGGCGGAGGCGCTCTTCGTGGAGATCGACCCGATCGCGCTGGCGCCCCTCAAGGAGAATCTCTCGCGGCTGGGAGCCGGAGGGCGGGGCCGCGTGCTGCGGCGCGAGGTCGCGCAGGCGATCGAGGCGTTCAGGCGCGAGGGGGAGCGTTTCAGGCTCATCTTCCTCGATCCGCCCTACGGCAGCGCGCTGGCCGCCGAGACGCTGAAGCGCCTGGGCGACGGCGCGCTCCTGGAGCCCGACGGCGTCGTGATCGCCCAGCACCTCACGAAAGAGCCCCTGCCGGATCGCTTCGGCGCGCTCGTTTGCTGGAAGAGCCGTCGCTTCGGGGAAACCACCTTGACTTTCTTTCGCCACGGGGAGTAAGATCAGCGAAGTTTTTGGAGGGGTGCGTGGGCAAGCGGGCAGTCTATCCCGGCATGTTCGATCCGATCCACAACGGCCACCTGGATCTCATCCAGCGGAGTCTCCGCATCTTCGACGAGCTGATCATCGCGGTCGTCGCGAACCCGGCCAAGGAGCCCCTCTTCCCGGTGAACGTGCGGCTGGAGATGATCGACGAAGCCACGGGCGGGCTCTCCAACATTCGCATCACCTCCTTCGACGGCCTGCTGATCGACCTGGTGGCCCGCGAGCGCGCCGACGTCATCATCCGCGGCATTCGCGCCGTGTCCGATTTCGAGTACGAGTTCCAGATGGCCCTCATGAACCGGAGGCTCCGGGACACCGTCGAGACCGTCTTCATGATGCCGCACGAGAGGTACACCTACATCTCCTCCCGTCTCATCAAAGAAGTCGCCTCCTTCGGCGCGTCCGTGACGGGGATGGTGCCTCCCCTGGTGGAAAAACGCCTGGTCGAGAGGTTCGCCAAGAAATAGCCGACCCGATGCTGGCCGACCGGATCAAAGTCCTCGCTCCGTCCCCGACGCTCGCCATCCAGGCCCAGGCCAAGGCCATGCGCGCCCAGGGAATTGACGTCATCTCCTTCGGGGCGGGGGAGCCCGACTTCGACACGCCGGAGCGGATCAAGGAGGCGGCGGTCCGCGCCATGCGGAAGGGCCAGACGAAGTACACCGAGGCTTCGGGAATCGTCGAGCTCCGCGAGGCGGTTTGCCGGAAGCTCAAGCGGGACAACGGCCTCGACTACGTGCCCGCCGAGGTCCTGATCTCCTGCGGGGCCAAGCACACCCTCTACAACCTGGCCGTGGCCCTCCTGAACCCGGGGGACGAGGTGCTGGTCCCCGCGCCGTACTGGGTCTCCTATCCGGAGCAGGTGAAGCTCGTGGGCGGCGTGCCCGTCGCCGTCCCGACCGAAGAGGCCCGCGGCTTCCAGGTGGACCCGGATCGGCTCACGGCCGCCCTCACGCCTCGCACCCGCGCCGTCGTCATCAACAGCCCCAACAACCCGACGGGCGCCGTCTTCTCGCATGATACCCTCCGAGCCGTGGCCGACCTCGCGGTCAAGCACGACCTCCTCGTGGTCTCGGACGAGTGCTACGAAGCCCTGACGTACGAGGGGCGGCACGTGTCCATCGCGTCCTTCGGGCCCGAGGTCAAGGCGCGGACGGTGGTCGTGAACACCTGTTCCAAGGCCTACGCCATGACCGGCTGGCGGATCGGCTACGCGGCCGGCCCTCCGACCCTCATCAAGGCCATGGGCGACGTGCAGAGCCAGGTCACCTCCAATCCCTCCTCCATCGCCCAGTGGGCGGCCGTTGAAGCGCTGGCGGGCCCGCAGGACGAAGTGGCGAAGATGGCCGGGGAGTTCGATCAGCGCCGGCGCGTGATGATCCCGGGACTCAACGCCATCCCGGGGGTGAAGTGTGTCACGCCGGGCGGCGCCTTTTACGCCTTCCCCAACGTCGCCGGCCTCTTCGGCAGGCGCTGGCAGGGCAAGCCCCTCCAGGGCTCGGCGGACGTGACGGCCTTCCTCCTCGAGGCCGCCCGCGTCGCGGTCGTTCCGGGTCTCGACTTCGGCTCCGACGCCCACATCCGGCTGTCGTATGCGACCGGGCTCGCCACCATTCAAGAAGGGCTGTCCCGCATGGACCAAGCCATCCGGTCACTGAGCCCATGAGGGTCGAGCCCTCCTGGGAGCAGGCGGTCGAGCGGGCGGCCTCCACTCGCGTCATCCTGATCATCGGCGAGACTGACACCGGGAAGACCTCGTTTACGACGTTCCTCGCCAACAGCCTGGTCGAAAGGAAGTTGAAGGTCGGCGTGGTGGATGCCGACCTCGGCCAGTCCGACATCGGTCCCCCGACCACCGTGGGGCTCGGCGTCCTCTCGCAACCGGTGGATCACCTCGGCGAGGCGGAGGTCGCCGGCCTCTACTTCGTCGGCTCCACCTCGCCGCAGGGCCATCTCCTGCCGACCGTGATCGGAACGAAGAAGATGGTGGAGAAGGCCCTGGCGCTCGGCGTGGAGCGGGTGCTGGTGGACACCAGCGGGCTCATCCAGGGCGAGCTGGGGCGGACGCTCAAACAGCACAAGATTGACCTGATCGACCCCGACCTGCTGCTCTGTCTCCAGCGCGGGGGCGAATCCGAGCACATCCTCCGGCCCTACGGCCAGGGACGCCGCCCGGAGATCCTGCGCCTGGCGCCAGGCGTGGCGGGACGCAAGCGGTCCCAGGAGGAGCGCCGCCAGCACCGCGAGCGGACCCTGCAGGCCTACTTCCACGGCGCGCGCACGCTCCACCTCGACCTGTCCAAGGTCGTCCTCATCCAGCCCTCGCTCTACGTGGGGCAGCCGCTGCCCCCCCGCCAGCTCGACGAGGTGTCCCAGATCACCGACGACATGATCCTCTGGGCGGAGCGGCGCGGCGGCGAGCTCACGCTGGTGACGCCAGATCCCCTGCGCGAGTCCCAGGTCCGGCAGGCGCAGAAGCGCTTCGACGACGCCTCGGTGGTCAACTACAGCCTGGACGATTTTCAGGGCGCCCTCGCCGGCCTCTACGACGCCGATCGCGAGACCCTGGGTCTGGGCATCGTGCGCTCCATCGACTTCGCCAAGCAGGCCCTCGTGGTGGAGACCACCGTCCCGGAGTCGGCCATCGCGTCTGTTCGTATCGGCCGCCAGAAGTTCCGCCCGGCCTAGCCCCAGGGTTGACGTGAAGATCGAAGGCTCCTACGACGTTTCCGCCCGGCGCCAGAAGGTCTGGGCGGCGTTCCTCGATCCCGCGCAGCTCGCCACGGCCATGCCGGGCTGTGAGAAGCTGGAGCGCCTCGGGCCGGACGAGTATCGCGCGATCTTGAAAATTGGCGGCAGGTGAGCCCCGCAGTCTCAGCTTCTGCTTTTTACAAAAAGCCTGATGATGCCGCAGCATTCTTGCGGTAAGCTATTTATAAACTTGCGACCAGATATACTTGGTGGCTAATATGGCAATGCGCCAAAGGCCCGGCAAGGTGGCTCACATGTACAAGCTTGACTCAGAACCCTATGCTCAGATCGTCAAAGAGGCCAGAAAAGCAGCGGCTCGTGTTCTGAAACCCTACGGCGAGCCGATAATCCCATTGACCGAACTCCGCACCAGGCTTGACAACGAGCTTGGACAGCTCTCGCTGACAAAGCTTATCCTGAAAGAACGGGAAGCAGGATGGTAAATGCCCGTCTTCTATCTCGATACCTCGGCCTTGGTCAAGCGCTATCGAACCGAGCAAGGAACCGAAGTAGTCGAGCAGCTTCTCTCTAATCCCTCTCCAGAAGATAGATTCTTCATCTCTTTCCTCTCAATCATCGAGTTGACTTCCGCAGTCCTCAGGCTCGTCCGCGGCGGACAGCTTCGCGAAGAAACCGCGAACCAACTCCTCGCCAGGTTCCGACGCGACGTACAAGACCTCTTTCGCGTGTGGCCACTCAATGAAGATATAGCCGCAAGTGCGGTCCAGGTAGTAGAGGCTCGCCGCCTCCGTTCAGCTGACGCGCTTCACATGGCGACGGCCGAGACAATAGCCTCTCTTGCCTCAGGCGCCTGCGCCGTAATGGTGTCAAGCGACCGCGAGCTGCTTGATGCAGCCGGAGCAGCAGGCCTCATCTCTCTTGACCCGCAAACACCCGGCTCAGCCGATAAACTAAAGCAACTCAGGGGGCTTTAGCTCGCCCACGTGCGAACTGCTCGGAAAATAACTCCGATAGCAGGCGGGGTGGCGCGTGATGAAGTCGCGGACGCCCTGCAGCATCAGCGCAACTTGCTCGCCTGTGTACTCGTTGTAGTGGCCATGGGCCGCATCGTTCCGAAGGCCAAGCCAAGCGGTAACGTTCTTCTGGTCAAGGCTGGAATAGACCCTTGCCCCTGCTAAGTCGGCGTTAACCACCTTGTTCACTTTAGCGCGTGAGAGGCTCAAGCTGCATCCGCCCTGCGGCCTTGTCGATCGTCACCCGGAAGTGGTGCAGGAAGTCTCCGCCTAAGACGCCCTCGATCGCCGGTGCCTCTGGGGCAACTTCGTACACCCCTACTTCGACGCTTTCGAGCGTCGCCTGCCCGACGCGAATGGCATCTACTCTTATGAAGGGCACCTCGATTTTCTGCCCTCCCAACAGGTGTATCGGCTTTCGAGGAGCATTAGCAGGGACGGATAGTCCAAGACGCGTAATTAACAGAGGTGCAACGATCGTCGAGCTCGAACCAGTATCGACGATGAACACCCCTCCTTCCCAGCGTTCAATCGCTGTACGCATCGTCACATAGATGAGGGTAATGTTTTCCCTCACTTCTACGCGAACGCTAGTGGGTGCCGCCAGGCTTACCCGAGTTGATGGCGAATCGCTGGGCGACCGGACCTGCTTCGCAGGCATACAACCGGCAAGCCAAACGAGCGCCGCAATCACGAGAACAGGCGTTAGCCTATACGCCATTCGTCCTTAGAACCATCAATGGGTGGTCGGCCTCTGCCCTGTGCGCTTCTGGAGGCAGTCACTCATCGCCGCAAATTCGGACGCCTCGCGAGTCGAATAAATCAGCGTCCCATCCTCACGGAGTTCCACCAGAACAGCCGTTGGCGACACCGCCCGGCAGGCGACGAAATGATCCCACGCCCGCTCCTGGAGCGGATTAAGGCCCGAGCACCCTCCGAGCACGAGGAGCAGCACCCCGAAAGTGCCGATTCTGATCTCCATATGTCGATCTCCTGTATAGGTAGTTTCGACGAAAGGACGAAGTAAACAGTTCCTCAACTTCCTTATCGATGAAATTATAGAGACTCCTAAGGATAACCAACCGCAGCCTCTCCATAGTAAACTCCGCTCTTCACCAGAATCTGTACAGACCCGTGTTGGGATGCGGGTGTTGATGGGCGGCGCCAATGCCCAGAAAGCGATACACATGCCTTCCGTCGCCCCTACGGCGATCTACCCGGGTCCGGCCCTGAGCGAGCGGGGCAGGGGAAGCTCGCCCCTACACACCGTGGGCGAAAGATCAGGGCGGCTAGAGTATACTCCTCCCTGTCATGCCTGAGCTCCCAGAGGGGACGGTGCGCGACGGGGGCCTCGGCGTCTTCTACCACGAGGCCGGCGCGGGGGAGCCGATCCTGCTCCTCCCGGCTGGGACAGTCCCCCGTGTTCACTACGGGTCAGCGGGTTCCCCTATGAACCAGCCCTCTCCGTGGATCGGGATCGGGAAGCGAGTCAAGCGCGTCAAGCCTGGTCGGGTCTGGCGGGGGATCGGGCGGAAACGGGATACGGCATGAAGATCGAAGGCTCCTCCGACATCCCCGCCCAGCGCCAGAAGGTCTGGGCCGCGTTGCTCGATCCCGTCCAGCTCGCGACGGCCATGGTCGGCTGCGAGAAGCTCGAGGCCGCCGGCGAGGGAGAGTACCGCGCAACGCTCAAAGTCGGGGTGGGGGCGGTGAAGGGGACCTTCGAGGGGAAGGTGAAGCTCTCCGACCTCGAGCCCCCGAGCCGTTACAAGATGGCGGTGGAAGGAAGCGGCGGGCCGGGATTCGTCCGCGGCGAGGCCGCCATGGAGCTCGCGGACATCGAGGGCGGCACCCGGATCAGCTACAGCGCTGACGTCCAGGTGGGCGGCCTCATCGCCAGCGTCGGCCAGCGGATGCTGGGCGGCGTGGCCAAGATGATGCTGGACCAGTTCTTCTCGCGGATGAGCGAGCAGCTCCAGGACAACCCGTGACGCTCGAGCACGTCGCGCTCGAGCGCCGGGGGTGGGTCGCGACGCTGACGCTCAATCGTCCGGATCGCCGGAACTCCCTGAGCGATCCGCTGCTCCAGGACCTGATCGCCGCCCTCACCGAGCTGCGCGACGACGCGTCTTCCCGCGTCGTGATCCTCACCGGCGCCGATCCCGTCTTCTCGGCCGGGGCCGACGCGCCGGGAATCAGCGCCGCCATGACCCCCGAGGAGCGCCGGCGCGTCTTCGGCGCCCGCAAGACCCAGTTCCGGCGGCTGTTCGAGCGGGTCACCACGCTCCTCGAGGACCTCGAGCAGGTGACGATCGCCGCCGTCAACGGCCATGCCGTCGGTGGGGGCTGGGGGCTGACGCTGGCCTGCGACTTCAGGATCGCCGCGGAGGAGGCGCAGGTCTGGATCCCCGAGGTGGATCTGGGCGTTCCCCTGGGCGTGGCCTCCACGACCCGCTTCGTTCGCCTCGTGGGGGAGGCGCTGGCGAAAGAGATCATCCTGGGCGGGCGCCGCTACTCGGCCGCGGAGGCCAAGGCGATGGGGCTCGTCCATCAGGTCGTCCCCCGGGCTCAACTGCCCAAGGTCGCGCGCGAGTACGCCGAGATGCTCGCTGCCAAGCCCTGGGAGCCCCTGGCCAAGGTCAAGGCCAACATCAACGCGATCGCGCGCGCGGGAAATCCCGCGGTACCCGGGCAGATCGACGGCTTCCTGCCGCGGGAATGAGAGTCCCCCTGCTCATTGCCGGCGCCATCAGCGCCATCGACGCGGGCATCGTGCCGTGGCTCCGCACCGAGCGCATGTTTGGCTGGATCCTCGTGGTCTGGATGCCCCTCGGGGCTGTGCTTGCCCTGGTGCAGGTCTGCCTCCGGATCGGCTGGGCGGTCAGTCGCATCACGCGGAGATAGTCGCGCTGGCGGTCGCTGCCGGCGTCGCCGCGATTGCGCTCCTGGGCTCGCTCAGGCTTCTCTTGGCGTGACCCTGGCTAGCTCTGTTCGAGTGCGGGCTTCGCCCGCGCAATCCCAGGGGGGAGGTATCGGAAGGGGGGCGGAGCCCCCCTCCGAGGTACTTAGAGCGGGTGGCTCGGGGCCTCGCCGGCGAGGGGCACCCGTAGGAGCTGGCTCAGTGGGATCGTCGTGAGGACGGCCAGCCCGATGATCGCCAGCGTCGCCGGTACGCCCCAGGCGTCGCTCAGCAGGCCGTAGAGCGCCGGCGCCACCGCCCCCGACCCTACTCCGAGCGTATAGAAGAGGCCGTAAGCCCTGGAGCGGCGCTCCGGCGTCACGAGGTCGGCGACGGTTCCGTAGAGGACCGAGGAGGTGCCGTTCAGCCCGACGCCGAGGATCGGGAGCAGGGCGAGGGCCGGGATGAGCGGAAGCGCCAGGAGCGCGAGGATTCCCCCGCCGGTGACCAGCTCGGTGAGGACGACGGTGCGGATGACGCCGAGCCGTTCCGCCAGCACCCCGCAGACGTACTTGCCCGTGGCCCCGCCAGCAAAGACCAGGGCCAGCGCGAAGCCGACCGCGGCGACCGTGGATCCCTTGGCGATCAGGAGGAAC
Organism: Candidatus Rokuibacteriota bacterium; assembly: GCA_016179965.1. Taxonomy (GTDB): domain Bacteria; phylum Methylomirabilota; class Methylomirabilia; order Rokubacteriales; family CSP1-6; genus CSP1-6. The sequence goes on from JACPCF010000074.1 coordinate 11,677, forward strand.
GGGAGGAACGTCAGAAACGAGGTGCGGGTGGTGTTATCGACGACGTAGATGGCCGAGAGGGCCTGAAATCCCCGTCGGTCCCTGATTCCCCACCCCCCTCCGGCCCCACCCCGGTCCCGGGCGCTCCCTGGATGCGCCGCGCCCGCGTCGAGCCGCTTGAGCACGAAGAAGATGCCGAGCGCCGCCACGAGCCCGAGGGCGCCGTAGGCCGGAGCGGCCCAGCGCCAGCCGACGACGGCGCTGGCGAGAGCGACCAGTGCGGGAATCGTGACCTTCCCCAGGTCGCCCGAGAAGTTGTACGTGCCGAGGGCGGCGCGTCGCGGCCCGTTCTCGTAGGCCTTGGAGACGATCGAGGAGGAGAGCGGATGCTGGACCCCCGAGCCGAGCCCGGCGAGCAGGAGCAGGAGAAGCAGGGTCGTGAAGCCCCCCGTCAGCCCGAGAACGAGGAAGCCGGACGCCGTGACGGCGGTCCCCGCCACGAGGAGGCCGCGTTCTCCCCACCGCTCGGCCAGGATGCCGGCGGGGACCTGGAAGCTCGCCATGCCGCCGCTGTAGGCGGTTCGGAGCAGCCCCACCTGGGCGAAGGTGAGCCGGAACTCCCCGGCCCAGACGGCCAGCAGGACGTACACGACGTCGGAGAAGCCGTCGTGGAGAAAATGGGTGACGCAGGAGGTGGCCAGCGTCGCTCGCGCCCGTGCTCGCGTCATCAACTCGGGCCTCGCCTCGCCGCTATCCTCACCTGAGGCTCGTCTGGAGCGCCTCGGCTCGAAAGGTGCCGCCGATCCACTTTTTCGAGAAATGCGAGCACCGCGCGGTTGAACGCCTCAGGCTGGTCGCGGTTGGCGAAGTGGCCGGCGGGAGAGAGGACGACCAGCCGGGAGCCCTTGATCTTCTTCTGGATGACCCTCATGGGGCCGAGAGACGGGTCCTCGTCGCCGCAGATGAGCAGCGTCGGGACCCTGATCTTCGGCAGCTGGTCGGTGATGTAATCCATTGCGATCAGGGCTCGGAGCGAGTTGGCGTAGCCGATGGGGGTGAGCATCCGGAACAGAGCGAAGATCTCGTCCCGCGCCTTCGGGTCCAGCTTCACCCGTCCGGCGTAGTTCGGATTGGAGGCGATGGCGAAGCGGGCCACAGCGTCCATCCCCTCCTTCAGGGTGATCTCCATGCTCCGGGCGCGCATGACGATATTCTCCACGGACAGGGGGAGGCCGGCGGCGGAGGAGGAATCCACGATGACGAGGGCCCTGACCCGCGACGGGTAGAGGAGCGCGAAGCGGGTGGCGATCCCGCCGCCCAGCGAGAGCCCGCCGACATGCGCCTTGCGGATCCTGAGGTGATTCAGGACGTCCCTCAGGTCCAGCGCCCAGCGCTTGAACGTATAGCGGGCCGGGTCCTCCGGGCTGTCAGAGCGGGCGTGGCCGCGCGGCTCCCAGAGGATCAGGCGATACTTCGCCGAGAGAGCGGCGATGTTGGGCTCCCACATCCCGGCATTACCCCCGATCCCGTAGGCCAGGACGAGCGGGAGGCCCCGGCCGTGCTCCTCGTAGTAGAGCTTGACCCCGTCGTCGGTGCGCGCGTAAGGCATAGCTAGGCTCCGAGCAAGAGTTTGGCGGCGTGGGCGATCGCGTCGGCGTCGATGCCGTAGTGGCGGTAGAGGTCAGCGCGCGCGCCCGACTGGCCGAAGTCGTCCACGCCCAGCGGGATCTGGGGGACGCCCAGCGCCGCGCCGATGAACGCCAGCGCGTGGGAGTGGCCGTCCAGGACCGAGACGACGGGCACTCCTTCCTCGTCGGCGGCGACGAGCTCCTCCAGGTACGGGCGCGGTTGCCTGAGGCCCCGGTACAGGAGGTCGGGGCTCGTCGTGACGAAGACGTTGGCGAACGCGCCGGCCTCGCGAAGGGCGCGGGTGGCCGCCACCGCTTCGGGGACCATCGCCCCTGCGGCGAAGAGGTGGACGGCGTTGTCCTCGGGGGCGTAGCCCGGCTCCCTGCGGGCGTCGATCAGGCGGTAGCCGCCGCGAAGAACCTGGGACCGGTATTCTGGGCTTGGAGGTGGCGCCACCCGCTGGTCGATCGACTTCGTGGATAGGCGGAGGTAGAGAGCCTCGCCCTCGCCGCGGTCCAGGAGGCGCCGCAGGCCCTCCAGCAGGATCCACTCCACCTCCTGGGCGAAGGCAGGGTCGAAGTAGACCATCCCCGGAAGGCCCACGCCGATCCCCGGCGTGATGACCGACTGGTGGGCGCCACCCTCGGGAGAAAGGCTTACTCCCGACGGGGTCGCGACCACTATGAACCTTCCTCCGGAGTAGAGGGCGTGGTAGAGAGCGTCGAGCCCGCGGCCGACGAAGGGGTCGTAGAGGGTCCCGACGGGGAGCAGCGTGACTCCCGACAGCTCGTGGGTGAGCCCGAAGGCTCCCAGGAGCAGGAACAGGTTGTGCTCGGCGATCCCCAGCTCGATGTGCTGCCCGCCCGGCGATTCCTTCCACTGGACGGCCTGGGGGATCTCGGCGAAGAAGTTGGGCCTGGCGCGCGGGAAATAAATCCCCTTCCGGTTGATCCAGCCCGCCAGGTGGGTGGTCACCGCCACGTCGGCCGAGGCCGTCACGATCCTCTCGGCGATTGGCAGACGGCTCAACGCGCCGAGGAGCCGGCCGAAGGCCTCCTGAGTCGAGGTCTCCGCCGGGTACGTCTCCTCGAGTCTCTCGGGAACCTCCCGCGCTGGGAGAGTGGGTGGGGGAGCCGCGAAGAGCGGGGGGAGCCCGCTGATCCATCGGGCTTCGGGGCTCTCCGGAGGGAAGCCGGCCCATTCTTCGCCCGGCGCAATTCCCAGCGACCGCCGAAGGTCCTCGATCTGGGCGGGAGAGAGGACCATGGTGTGGTTGAGGGGATCGCCGGCGAACGGAAGGCCCCAGCCCTTGATCGTGTGGGCGAGGATGGCGCACGGGCCGTCGGGGGTGCGCTTCGCTTCGTCGAAGGCCTCGAGGATCAGCCCGAGGTCGTGGCCCCCGAGGTCGCTCAGGAGCCCGGGGAGCGTGTCGTCGGGAGTTTCGGCGAGGAAGTGGTCCAGGGCCGCGTTGCGGTCGCCGTCCGGCGTGGAGACGAGGGCCTTCCTGACAGCGCTCGCCGGCGATCTCAGAAGGCTCTGATACTCAGCGTAGGACATCGTCTCCAGCCGGGTGTGGAGCGAGGCGCCGCCCGGTCGGGAAAAAAGCTCCTTGAGGCGCGACCCCCAGCGGAGCTCGATGACGCGCCACCCGAGGGCCCTGAAGAGGTCGGGGAGCTGGCGCGAGCGCGAGTCGGGCACGATCCGGTCCAGGCTCTGGCGGTTGACGTCCACGATCCAGAGGACGTTTCCCAGCTGAGCGACGGCCTCTTCGAGGAGCGCCTCCCAAACGTTCCCCTCGTCCAGCTCGGCGTCTCCCACCATCACGATGAAGCGCTCGGGATGTCTCACCCCGAAGTGGTCCATGAGGTAGCGTGCAGCGAGAGCCCCGAAGGTCGCGGCCACCGCGCCGAGGCCCATGGAGCCGGTGGAGAGATCCACCACCTCCGGGTTCTTGCGCCGGCTCGGGTAGGCCTGGAGCCCGCCGAAGCTCCTGAGTTCCTGGAGCGCCGCGACGTCCAGGCGCCCCCGCAGGTACTGGATCGCGTAGAAGGCCGGGGACGCATGCGCCTTGACCGCCACGACGTCCCCGGGGCGGAGCGCTTTGAAGTAGAGGGCGGTCATGAGGCTCACGACCGACGCGGAGGACGCCTGGTGCCCGCCGACCTTCGTCCCGTCCGGGTTCGGGCGGAGGAAGTTGGCGTAGTGGACCATCCACGCGCTGAGCCAGAGCACCTTTCGCTGGATTCGCTCCAGGACGGCCAGCTCGCTCTCGTCCATGCGAAGTGGGCCGCTATCGGCCATGGCGCGACGGTATCAAGGAAGGTGTGGGATGACAAGCCTGACCGGCGGCCTCAGCCCCCCGGTATCACATTCTGGACGTTGACTGGAGACGGCCAGGGCGCCATAATGCGGCTGGAATGACTGAACACTGGTTCCTCGCCGCAATGCTCGTGATCGTCGCCGTCCAGGGCGTAATCTCACTCTATATCGGCTACAGAGTCTGGCGAAAGTCCGAGCGCATCGAAGGGCTCACCGCCGCCGTCTACCTGGAAGCGCGGAAGATTCTCACTCAGCTCCAGTAGCTCCCCTCTCGCCTTCGTGATCTGAGAATTGCCCTGAGACACTAGCGCGTCCAGAATCCCTCAGGGTCCGACGCGCGGACGATCTCGAGCTCGGGGGCGCTGGGCTCCGGGGTCGGTGCCACGTCGAGGGCGACCTTGAGGTCCCAGCCCGTCTGGGCCCGGACGGACTCGACGCTCTGCCCCGGATGGAAGGAGGCGAGGTAGGCTTCCTTCGTCTCCGGATGGAAGCGGAAGACGCCGAGGGTGGTGATCAGCGCCGAGGGCCCGCCGCCCCGGAGCCCCACCTTCCGCCGCCAGTCCCCGCCGTCGCCGTGGCCGGGCGAGGTGATGTAGTCCACGCGCTCCCTGAAGCGGTGCTTCTCCTGAGGCATGATGATGACGAAGCGCTTGGCGAGGCTCGCGATGTCCGCGCCGCCTCCCGAGCCGGGGAGCTTGACTGTCGGATGCTTCCAATCGCCGATGTAGGAGGTGTTGAGGTTGCCGTAGCGGTCCACCTCGGCGCCGCCGATGAACCCCATCTCCACCAGCCCCTGCTGGAGCAGGGCCATGATGTTCCCCGTGCTCGTGGACCAGAGGGCGCCCGCGATGTTGGGCGGGTCGCTCATGGTGAACGGGGTGTCGGGGGCCGGCTGCTCCCGCACGATCCCGTTCTCGAAGAGGCCGAGGGCGCGCGGGGCGTGGGTCCGCTTGGCCAGCGCGAAGGCCAGGAGCGGCAGGCGCATGCCCACGAAGACCAGCTCGCCGTCCCTGATCTCCCGCGCCGCCGCGATGACCATGAGTTCGCGGTCGGTGTAGGTCATCACCGGGCTCCGTAGTCGAGCGGCTCGGAGAGCTGAGGCTGCTTGACCCTCAGGCGCTCCAGGGTCTCCGTCCCGAGCAGCTCCAGGAAGCCCTTCCAGTCGGGGACCCCCAGCACCCACTTCTCGAGCCAGGCTCGGAATCCCTCCGGACTGCGGGACTCCTCGTGATAGCGCATGAAGAACTCGTGGTCGCGCCCGTAGAATCCCTGGCACGGGGAGGGGAGCGCGCCCCACGGCTCGTGCACGACGGCCAGGACCTTGACGGGCGGCACGAGCACCAGGTTGGGGTCGGCGAGGAGCTGCTCCCGCCGCCGGATCTCCTCGGCCACCACGATGACCCCCCGGGCGGCGAGCCCGGCCTCGCGAGTCACGCCGAGCGTTCCCCAGAGGTGGCAGTGGCCCTCGACGTCGGAGCGCTGGACGTGGACGATCGCGACGTCCGGGGTGATCCCCGGCACCAGCACCTCGGGCTCGCCCGTCCAGGGATTGGTGCCGAGCTTGAACGAGCGGTTGGACTCGAGGAGGCCGGTGCCGAGGAGGGAGCGCGTGGGGATGTACGGAGCGCCCAGCGATCCCGCCAGGAGCCCGAGGGAGAGGGTGAAGTTGGAGTGGTCCTCCACCTCGATCGGGCGGGGGACGCCGCGCTCCACCGCGCGCCGGTAGTTGTGGCCGAGCCCCGCGATCACGTTCCCCACCCAGGCGGCGACGACCTTCCGGCAGCAGCCGGCCCCGATGAGCTGGTCGAAGAGCATGTCCGAGATGGGGCCGATCAGGGTGAGGTCGCGCTTGCCCTGGCGGATGATCTCGTGGCCGGCGGCGAAGGGGATGACGGCTTCGAGCCCCGCCCCGAGACACACCGACGCGCCGTCGGGGACGAAGCGCGCGATGGCGTCTGTCATGGAGGCGAGTTTGGACACGGCCCTCACTATACTCCGACCCCTCCGGAGGGCGCAATCCGGGCGGCCGGAAGCGCCCTTGACAGCCCTTTGGCGATTCATCTATGCTTAACTGCAAATCAGTCCCACTGAATCCAGCCCACGGGGGCCTATGACGAGCAAGACCCTCCTGACCCTTCGGGTGAACGGGGAAGCGCACGAGGTCGCCGTCCCCGTCCACAAGACCCTCCTGGAGGTGCTCCGGGAGGACATGGGGCTCATCGGGACCAAGCACGGCTGCGAGCTCGGGGAGTGCGGGACGTGCACGGTCCTGGTGGACGGCCAGCCGGTCCTCTCCTGCCTGGCGCTCCCGGTCGAGCTCGAGGGCCGGGAGATCGTAACCGTCGAGGGGATGGCGCCTCCCGGCCGGCTCCACCCGCTGCAGCAGGCCTTCGCCGAGTTGGGCGCCGCCCAGTGCGGCTACTGCACCCCGGGGATCCTGCTTGCTTCCATGGCCCTTCTCACCGAGAGGCCGGATCCCACGCGGGACGAGATCAGGCAGGCTCTCAGCGGCAACATTTGCCGCTGCACCGGCTACACCAAGATTCTGGAGGCGGTGGAGCTGGCCGCCCTCAGGCTGTCCGGCGCGGGAGCGCGATGATGAACAAGGAAGAGCTCTCCGTCATCGGCAAGCCGCTGGCCAAGGTGGATGCCTGGGAGAAGGTCGTCGGCGCCGCCCGCTACGCCGACGATTTCTTTCTCCCGCGGATGGCCTACGCGAAGATCCGCCGCAGCGACCACCCGCACGCGCTGATCAAGAAAATCGACACGACCCGCGCCAAGGCCGTCCCGGGCGTCTATGCCGTGATCACCGGCCACGACCTGCCGCGCGTCAAGTTCGGCATCCTGCCCGTGAGCCAGGACGAGGAGGCCCTCTGCATTGACAAGGTCCGCATGGTGGGCGACCCGATCGCCGCCGTGGCGGCCGTGGACGAGGAGACCGCCGAGCGCGCCGCCGACCTGATCGACGTCGAGTACGAGGTGCTGCCGCCCATCATGTCCGTCGAGGAGGCCCTCGCCCAAGACAAGGTCCGGATCCACGAGTACGGCGACGGCCCCAACATCCACAAGGCAGTGGCCTTCGAGTTCGGGGACGTGGAGGAGGCCTTCGCCCAGGCGGACCTGGTGAGGGAGGACGTCTTCTTCTACGAGGGGAACACCCACCTCCCGATGGAGCAGCACGCCGCCGTCGCCCAGTGGTCGCCCGACGGCAAGCTGACGCTCTGGTCCTCCACCCAGACCCCGCACTACGTCCACCGCGCGCTGGCCAAGACCCTCGAGATGGCCCCGGCTCACATCCGGGTGATCGCTGCGCCGGTGGGAGGCGGCTTCGGGGGAAAGACCGATCCGTTCAGCCACGAGATCGTCGTCGCGAGGCTCGCCCAGCTGACGGGGCGCCCGGTGAAGATCGGGCTGACCCGCGAGGAGGTCTTCTACTGCCACCGCGGCCGGCATCCGGTCCTCATGTGGATCAAGACTGGGGTCACGAAGGACGGCGAGATCCTGGGGATGCACTTCCGCTCCTACGTTGACGGCGGCGCGTATGGCTCGTACGGCGTCGCCTCGCTCCTCTATACCGGGGCGCTCCAGACCGTGACGTACAAGGTGCCCCGCTACAAGTTCGAGGGGATGCGCGCCTTCACCAACAAGCCGCCCTGCGGCCCCAAGCGCGGCCACGGCACCCCGCAGCCCCGCTACGCGGTGGAGTGCCACTTGGATAAGATCGCGGAGCAATTAGGGTTGGATCCGGCCGAGATGAGACGACGGACCGTGGTGGACGAGTACACCAAGACGGCGAACCATCTCACGGTCACCACCTGCGGCCTCAGGGAGTGCATCGACCGCGTCGTGGAGGCCTCGGGCTGGCGGGAGAAGCACCGGAAGCTCCCCTACGGCAAGGGGGTCGGCTTCGCCTGCTCGTCGTATCTGACCGGCGCGGGGCTCGCCATCTACTGGAACGACATGCCGCACTCCGGCGCCATCGTGAAGGTGGATCGCGGCGGGGGGGTCGCGATCCTCTGTGGTGCGACGGAGATCGGCCAGGGCTCGGACTCGGTCCTCGCCTCCGTGGTCGCCGAGGAGCTCGGGATCGAGCCCAAGGACATCCGGGTGGTCAGCGCGGATTCGGATCTCACCCCGGTGGATTTGGGCTCCTACTCCTCGCGCGTGACGCTGATGGCCGGCAATGCGGCAGTCCAGGCCGCCGAGCGGGTCCGCGCCCTGATCCACGAGGCCGTCGCCAAGAAGCTGGAGGTGGCCCCGGGCGAGCTGGTCTCGCGAGGAGGCCGCGTGTTTGTGAAGGATGATCCCGAGCGGGGAGTCTCCTTCGCCGAGGCCGCCGTGCTCGCCGAGACCCTGCACGGGACCCTCGCCTGCGCCGGCTCCTACACGCCGCCCAAGCGCGCGGGGAAGTTCAAGGGCTCGGGGGTCGGGCCGTCCCCCTGCTATTCCTACTCGGCCTGCGTGGCCGAGGTCAGCGTGGACCCGGACACCGGCGACGTGAAGGTGGACCAGGTGTGGATCGCCCACGACGTGGGGCGCGCCCTCAACCCGTTGCTCGTGGAAGGGCAGGTCGAGGGCTCCGTGTACATGGGGCTCGGTGAGGCCCTGATGGAGGAGCAGGTCTTCCGGAAGGGCCTCCACAAGATTCCCTCCATGCTCGAGTACAAGAGCCCGACCACGCTCGAGACGCCCGAGATCCACACGATCCTGGTGGAGACCGTGGACCCCGAGGGGCCGTTCGGCGCCAAGGAGGCGGGGCAGGGGCCCCTGCTCCCGGTCCCTCCCGCGCTGGCCAACGCCGTGTACGACGCCCTCGGCGTCCGCATCGACGAGAGACCGACGCATGATGAGGCTGCCCCCCTTCCGGTATCTCGCGCCGCTCTCAGTCGGGGAAGCGGTACGCATGATGGCCGACCACGGTCCCGAGGCCATGTTCGTCGCGGGGGGCACTGACCTCTACCCGAACATGAAGCGCCGCCAGTTCGAGCCGAAGGTGCTGGTGGGGCTCCGGGGTCTCAAGGAACTGGTCGGCGTGCGCGGCGAGGCCACGACGGGTCTCGTGATCGGGGCGGGGACCACCCTGACCGACGTCGCCGAGCACGCCGCCGTCCGCGAGCACTTTCCGGCGCTGGCGGTCGCGGCGGGGCTGGTCTCGACGCCGCCGCTCCGCAACATGGGGACCCTCGGCGGCAACGTCTGCGTGGACCCGCGCTGCAACTACTACAACCAGTCCTACCAGTGGCGGCGGGCGATCGGGTTCTGCATCAAGAAGGACGGCGACATCTGCCTGGTGGCCCCGGGGAGCCCGCGCTGCTGGGCCGTGTCGTCCACGGATACCGCTCCCGTCCTCTGGAGCCTCGACGCCCGGGTGAGGCTGGTGGGCGCCCGCGGCGAGCGCGTCATCCCCGTGGCGTCGCTCTTCAAGGACGACGGGATCGACTACCTCGCCAAGGGGCGCGACGAGGTGCTGACTGAGCTCCTCCTGCCCCCGGTTGACGGGTTGCGGTGCGCCTATCTGAAGTTGCGGCGCCGCGGCTCCTTCGACTTCCCGGTCCTGGGCGTCGCCCTCGCCCTCGCGATGGACGGCGGGCTCGTGAAGACGGCCAGGATCGTCCTGGGCGGGGTGGCGTCCCAGCCCCGCGAGGCGGCGGCGGCGGGGGCGCTCCTGGCCGGCCAGCGGCTCACGCCCGAATTGATCGAGCGCGTGGCCGCGGTCGCTGCCCGGCCGTCCAAGCCGCTCGATAATACCGACCTGACCCATCCCTACCGGAAGAAGATGACCAAGGTGTTCGTCACCCGCGCCCTGCGGCGCCTGGCGGGCCTGCCGGAGAGCCCGCGGAACGAGGAGGAAGTCTAGTGCCGGGCCAACTGACTTCGCCATACGGCGTTCTCGGTCGTCGCCGATCCTCACGTACAACCGCGTACGCTCCGGTCGGCTCCTCCCTCGGGCCTTGTCTGGCTCGCGTCGCTCCACACCCTCGGCAAGCTGGCGCGGGCCCTCGGCGTCCCCATCGCGTCGCTCTTCGAGACCAAACCCGACGGTCGGATCCACGTGAGCCGGAAGGGCGACTACCCCGTCGTGTCCTTCGACGGCACCACCGAGAAGTGGCACGTGCTCGGGGCGGGGCTGTTCCAGGGGAAGATCCGCGCGGTCGTGTCCACCATCGCCAGGAAGGGCCGGGGGGTCAAGACGGAAAAGGTCATCATCCAGCACGGGCAGATGAAGCTCTTCTACGTGATCGAGGGGAAGGTCGCACTCCACTACAACGGGGCCCGCCACGTCCTGGAGGCGGGGGAGAGCGCGGTCCTCGACGGCGGGATCCCTCACAATTGGGAGAACCTCGGGACGAAACAGGCCAAGGCGCTCTGGGTCATTCTGGGATAAGGCGATATGCCCGACAGCGACCGCGCTCCGGTGGACTTCAGGACCGAGCCGTCGAAATACAAGCACTGGCGACTGAGCGTCGACGGTCCCGTCGCCACCCTCGCGATGGACGTTCGGGAGGACGGGGGGCTCCGGCCCGGCTACGAGCTCAAGCTCAACTCCTACGATCTGGGCGTGGACGTCGAGCTCTACGACGCGGTCCAGCGCCTGCGCTTCGAGCGCCCGGAGGTGGGGGCGGTCATCGTGACGTCCGCCAAGGAGCGGATCTTCTGCGCGGGGGCCAACATCCGCATGCTCGGCCAGTCCTCGCACGGCTGGAAGGTGAACTTCTGCAAGTTCACCAACGAGACGCGCAATGCCATCGAGGAGGCGACGGCGGAGTCGCGGCAGGTCTACCTCTGCGCCGTCAACGGCCCGTGCGCGGGCGGCGGGTACGAATTGGCGCTCGCCACCGACTACATCATCATGGCCGACGACGGCAACACGTCGGTGGCGCTGCCGGAGGTGCCGCTGCTCGCCGTGCTGCCCGGGACCGGGGGGCTCACGCGGCTCGTGGACAAGCGCCGCGTGCGCCGCGACCGCGCGGATTTCTTCTGCACCCTGGAGGAGGGCATCAAGGGCAGGCGCGCTCTCGAGTGGGGGCTCGTGGACGAGCTGGTGCCGCGCTCCAAGCTCGACGAGACAGTCAGGCGGCGCGCGGCCGAGGCAGCATCCCGCAGCGACCGGCCGGCCGAGGCCCGCGGCATCACCCTGCCGCCCCTGGCGCGGACGCTCGAGGGCGACCGGATCGCGTACCCCCACGTGACCTGCGAGATCGACCGCGAGCGCCGGGTCGCCGAGGTCACCGTCACCGGGCCGGCGGGCGCGCCGCCCGCGGGGCTTCAGGGGATCCACGAGCTCGGCTGCGCCTTCTGGCCGCTGGCGCTGGCCCGCGAGCTCGACGACCTGATCCTGCATCTGAGGACGAACGAGGAGGAGATCGGCATCTGGGTGTTCAGGACCGCGGGGAGCGCGGACCTGGTGGAGGCCTATGACCGGCTCTTGGCGGAGCACCAGGGCGAGTGGCTGGTGCGCGAGATCCGCCTGTTCCTGAAGCGCACCTTCAAGCGCCTCGACGTCGCGTCGCGCTCGACCTTCGCGTTGATCGAGCCGGGCTCGTGCTTCGCGGGGACGTTGCTCGAGCTGGCGCTGGCCGCCGACCGCTCGTACATGCTGGCGGGCACGCGCCCGGGCGACGGCCGACCGCCGGCGATGGCGCGGCTGACCGAGCTGAACTTCGGCGCCTATCCGATGCCGAACGGCCTCGCGCGCCTGGCGAGCCGCTTCCTCGCCGACCCCGGACGGGTCGAGAAGCTCAAGACGCTCATCGGCAAGGACCTGGACGCCGCGGCGGCGGACGAGGCCGGCCTCGTCACCTTCACGCCGGACGACATCGACTGGGAGGACGAGATCCGCCTGGCCATCGAGGAGCGCGCGGCCTTCTCGCCCGACGCGCTGACCGGCATGGAGGCCTCCCTCCGCTTCGGGGGCCCGGAAACGATCGAGACCAAGATCTTCGGCCGCCTGTCGGCGTGGCAGAACTGGATCTTCCAGCGCCCGAATGCGGTCGGCCCCAAGGGCGCCCTGCAGGTGTACGGCACCGGCCGGCGGAGTGACTTCGACCGGAGGAGGGTGTGATGGCGGCCGTCGACTATCTGGAACGCATTCCGAACAACGTCAACCTCAAGGAGAACCGGCGCCTGCTGCGCGCCCTCGAGGAGTGGCAACCGCAGTTCCTGGAGTGGTGGTCGGAGATGGGTCCCGTCGGGTACCAGGCGAAGGAGGTCTATCTGCGCACCGCGATCAGCGTGGACGCGAAGGGCTGGGCGCAGTTCGGGTACCTCAGGATGCCCGAGTACCGCTGGGGCATCTTCCTCGCCGAGCCGGAGCCCGGTCGCGTGATCAACTTCGGCGACCACAAGGGCCTGCCCGCCTGGCAGGAGGTGCCCGGCGAGCATCGCGGCACGCTGCGTCGGCTGATCGTCACCCAGGGCGACACCGAGCCCGCCTCGGTCGAGCAGCAGCGGCACCTCGGGCGGACCTGCCCGTCGCTCTACGACCTGCGCAACCTCTTCCAGGTCAACGTGGAGGAGGGCCGCCATCTCTGGGCCATGGTCTATCTGCTCGACGCCTACTTCGGGCGCGACGGCCGGGAGGAATCCGAGGCGCTCCTCCAGCGGCGCTCGGGCGACCGCGACAAGCCGCGGATCCTCGGCGCGTTCAACGAGAAGACGCCCGACTGGCTGTCCTACTACATGTTCACGTACTTCACCGACCGCGACGGCAAGTATCAGCTGGCCGCTCTCGCCGAGAGCGGCTTCGACCCGCTCTCGCGCACGTGCCGCTTCATGCTGACTGAGGAGGCCCACCACATGTTCGTCGGCGAGACGGGCATCGGGCGCATCGTCCAGCGGACGTGCCAGCACATGCGCGAGCACAAGACCGACGATGTCCGCAAATTTGGGGGGATCGACCTGCCGACTCTCCAGAAGTACCTCAACTTCCACTACTCGGTGTCGCTGGACCTGTTCGGCTCCGAGATCTCGACCAACGCGGCGAACTTCTACACCATGGGGCTCAAGGGGCGCTTCGAGGAGACCAAGAAGGACGACGACCACCGGCTGAAGGAGGCGACCTACGTCGTCACTACCCTGGACGGCGATCGCGTCGTCACGCGGGAGGAGTCCGCGCTGACGACGCTCAACGAGCGACTGCGCGACGACTACATTACGGACTGCGCCCGGGGCGTCGCGCGCTGGAACGAGACCATTAAGCGGCACGGCATCGACTTCGAGCTCAGGCTGCCCCACCGCGGCTTCCACCGCGCCATTGGCAGCTTCGCCGAAGTCCGGGTGTCGCCGGAGGGCCGGATCCTCAGCGAGGCCGAGTGGGACGTCAAGAAACACGAGTGGCTGCCGACGGAGGACGACAAGGCGTTTGTGCAAAACCTCATGCAGCCCGTCGTCGAGCGCGGCAAGTTCGCCAACTGGATCGCGGCGCCGGCGCGCGGGATCAATGGCCAGCCGATCGACTTCGAGTACGTCCGGCTCGCCTGATAGGAGGACTGCCTATGGCCGTCAAAGCGCTCGTGCCAAAGGAGCTGGGGAAGCCGCTGGGCATGTACTCCCACGGGGTGGTGGCCCCTGGCGGTGAGTTGGTGGTGGTCGCGGGGCAAGTCGGCATGGACGGCGCCGGGAAGCTGGCGGGCGCCGACGTGGTCGCCCAGACCAAACAGGCGTTCGAGAACGTGCGGGCCGTCCTCGCCGCCGCCGGCTGCACTGTGCGCGACGTGATTCGGTTCCAGACCTTCCTCACGGGCGCGGAGTACATCGAAGGGTTCATGCAGGCGCGCCGGGAGGTGTTCCCCAGCTACTACCCGGACGACGCCTACCCGCCGAACACCCTGCTCGTCGTCTCGCGCCTCGTCCGCCCGGAGCTGCTCGTCGAGATCGAGGCGATGGCGGTCAGGCAGAGCCGAGCAGGCGCGGTCCCGAAGTCCAAGGCGAAATCTCGAACGCGGAAGACCCGAGCGACACGCAAGCGCCGGTGAGCCTGCCGGCCGGAGGAGGCTCAGCATCATGACGGCACCTGTCATCGAGATCCCCGAGCGGTTCAACGCCGCTTCCTTCTTCGTGGACCGGCACATCGCCGAGGCGCGCGGCGGCAAGGTAGCCTTCTTCCACGAGGACCGGACGATCACCTATGCGGGGCTCCAGGAGCTGGTGAACCGCGTCGGCAACGCCCTGCTCGGCCTCGGCGTGGAGATGGAGCACCGCCTCCTCCTCCTCCTGCTGGACTGTCCCGAATTCGTGGCCTCCTTCTTCGGCACGATCAAGATCGGCGCCGTCCCCATCCCGGTCAACACGATGATGCGCGCCCAGGACTACCTCTACTTCCTCAACGACAGCCGCGCGCGCGTCGCCATCATCTCCCAGCCGCTCCTGGCCGAGGCGGGGCCGGTCCTCGGCCAGGCGAAGTATCTGAAGCACGTGGTGATCGTGGGGAAGGCGGAGGGCAAGCAGGTCGCCTTCGACCGGTGGGTGGCGAAGGCGTCCGCCAAGCTGGAGGCCGCGGACACCTCGAAGGACGAGCCGGCCTTCTGGCTCTATTCCTCCGGCTCCACCGGCTTCCCTAAGGGCGCCGTCCACCTCCAGCACGACCTGGTGGTGTGCTCGGACACCTACGCGTTGCAGGTGCTGGGGATCACGGAGCGCGACCGGACGTTCTCCGCGGCCAAGCTCTTCTTCGCCTACGGCCTGGGGAACAACATGTACTTCCCGATGCGGGTGGGCGCCTCGGGGGTGCTCTACCCACACCGCCCGATGCCCGAGGCGATGTTCGAGGTGATCCACCGCCGCAAGCCGACGATCTTCTTCGGCGTCCCCACGCTCTACGCGGGGATGCTCCAGGTGAAGGAAGCGGAGAAGCGCTTCGACTGCTCCTCGCTCCGGCTCTGCGTCTCGGCGGGGGAGGCGCTCCCGCCGGACCTCTACAAGCGGTGGATGGAGCGCTTCAAGGTCGAGCTGATCGACGGGATCGGGACGACGGAGATCCTGCATATCTTCGTGTCCAACCGGCCGGGCCAGGTGAGGCCTGGCTCCACGGGGCAGGTGGTCCCCGGGTACGAGGCCGCCATCCTCGACGACGACGGCAAGCCCGTCCCACGCGGCGAGGTGGGGAACCTCCGGGTCAAGGGCGACTCCATCATGGCCTACTACTGGAACAAGCACGAGAAGACGAAGGCGTCGCTCTTCGGGGAGTGGATTGGAACAAGCACGAGAAGACCAAGGCGTCGCTCTTCGGGGAGTGGATCGCGACCGGCGACAAGTACTACCAGGACGAGGACGGCTACTTCTGGTACTGCGGCCGGTCGGACGACATGCTGAAGGTCGGGGGGATCTGGGTCTCGCCCGTGGAAGTCGAGAACACGCTGGTGGGGCATCCCGCGGTTCTGGAGGCGGCGGTCGTCGGCAAGGAAGACACCGACAAGCTCGTCAAGCCCAAGGCCTACGTCGTGCTCAAGGATACCCACACCGCCTCCGCCGAGCTGGAGGCCGAGCTCAAGAGCTTCGTCAAGGACAAGATCGCCCCCTACAAGTATCCGCGCTGGATCGAGTTCGTCTCCGAGCTGCCGAAAACGGCGACGGGGAAGATCCAGCGCTTCAAGCTGCGGCAGAAAGAGTCGGCTGGGTAAGGGAGCGGTGAGCGGGTTTCATCTTCACCGAGTGCCCGGCGTTCACGATGCCTCGGCCCGGGGGATCTGGGCGCTGAAGGTTTCCCTGGCGGGTCTCCTGGCCACCGCCCTGCTTCAAGCGGCAGTAGTCGCTCTGAGCGGCAGCGTGGCGCTCCTGGCCGATACCCTGCACAATTTCGCCGATGCCCTCACAAGCGTTCCGCTTTGGATCGCTTTTCGCCTGAGTCAGCGAAGCCGGACAGCCCGCTTTTCGTACGGGTTTCATCGCGCGGAAGATGCCGCCGGCCTGGCCATTCTCCTGGTGATCCTCGTCAGCGCGGTCTGGGCCGGCTATGAGGTGGCCTCGCGATTCGCGGCTCCGGTCACGCCCGACCGCCTGGGGCTTGCCATGTCCGCGGCGGTCCTTGGCGCTGTGGGCAACGAGGCCGTGGCCCGCGTCCGGCTCGGGGTCGGGCGCCAGATAGGGAGTGCCG
The DNA here is from genome assembly GCA_016179965.1 of Candidatus Rokuibacteriota bacterium. Lineage (GTDB taxonomy): Bacteria > Methylomirabilota > Methylomirabilia > Rokubacteriales > CSP1-6 > CSP1-6. Next base: position 27,695 of record JACPCF010000074.1, read on the forward strand.
CCTTGGTTGCCGACGGGCAGCACGCGCGCATGGACGCACTCACGTCCCTGGCGGCGGTCGCAGGCCTGGGTGGCGTGGCGCTCGGATTCCCGCTCGCCGATCCGCTAGCGGGCCTCTTCATTACCGTCGGCATTCTCGGGATCCTTTGGGACGTGGGTCGAGACGTCCTGGGACGGTTCATGGACGCCATCGACCCCGCGTTGCTGAACGACATCGTCCGAGTGTCGGGTGGGGTCGCGGGGGTCAAGGAGGTGTACGACGTTCGCGGGCGATGGCTCGGGCACCGCTTGTATGCGGAGGCGACGATCAGCGTGGAGGGCTCGCTGTCCGTGGTCGAGGGGCATCGGATCTCGGAGGAGGTCCGCCACGCCCTCCTCCACGCGATCCCGCACCTCGCCGACGTGACCGTCCACGTGGACCCGTTGGAGGACGTGCCGGGGCGCCACCATGTGCTGACGGCCCACCACTTTTCTCCGCGCCCTCATCACCACCACGCGCATCCGCATGACGGCTGACGTTCCCTTCTACGACCGGCGCACTGAGACGCTCCCCCCCGAGCGGCTCCGGGCGCTCCAGTGGGACAAGGTGACGGCCCTTGCCCGCGAGGTATTCTCCGCCAATCGCTTCATCGGGGAAAAGTGGCGGGCCGCGGGAATCCGCTCGGCCGCCGATCTGCGCTCCTGGGAGGACTTTTCCCGGCTCCCCTTCACGCTGAAGTCCGAGCTGGTCGCCGACCAGGCCGAGCATCCCCCCTTCGGCAGCAACCTCACCTACCCGCTGGAGCGCTACGTCCGCGTCCACCAGACGTCTGGGACGAGCGGCGCGCCGATCCGCTGGCTCGACACCCAGGAGTCCTGGGACTGGTGGGCGCGCTGCTGGGGGTTCGTCCTGCGGGGCGCGGGCGTCACCGCCGAGGACCGCGTCTTCTTCCCCTTCTCCTTCGGCCTGTTCGTCGGCTTCTGGGGGGGCTTCGAGGGAGCGCGGACGCTCGGGGCGATGGCCATTCCCGGCGGCGGCCAGGACTCCGTGACCCGGCTCGCCTGGATGGAGACGCTCGGCGCTACCGTGCTCGTCTGCACGCCCTCCTACGCGCTGCATCTGGTGGAGGTGGCCCGCGAGCGCGGTCTCGACCTGCCGAAACTTCCCGTGCGGCTTACGGTCCACGCCGGCGAGCCCGGAGCCTGCATCCCCGCGGTCAGGCAGCGGATCGAGGAGGGGTGGGGGGCGAAGGCCTTCGACCACTCGGGCATGACGGAGGTGGGGGCGGTCGGGTTCGAATGCGTGGCCCAGGCGGGGCTTCACGTCAACGAGGCCGAGTTCATCGCCGAGGCGATCGACCCGGCCACCGGCGCTCCGGCCTCCGAAGGCGAGCTGGTGCTGACGAACCTGGGGCGCGGCTGCTCGCCGGTCTTCCGCTACCGGACGGGGGACCGGGTGCGCGTGGCGCCGGCGCCCTGCGAGTGCGGGCGGACGTTCCTCCGGCTGGAGGGTGGGATCCTCGGTCGCCTGGACGACATGCTGATCGTGCGCGGGGTGAACGTCTTCCCCTCCGCCATCGAGGGGATCGTCCGAGAGTTTCAGGCCATTGACGAGTTCTTGGTCGAAGTGTATAAACACTCGGAGATGGATGAGGTGCGGCTTTTGGTCGAGGTGGACGAGACGCCGGCCCACACGGCGCGGGCGGTCCAGGGGCGGCTCCGCGCCGAGCTGGGCATCCGGGTCGAGGTGGTCCCGGTCCCGTCCAGAAGTCTTCCGCGGTACGAACTGAAGGCCCGGCGCGTTGTTCGGCGCTCGGCGGGCCCATCCTAACCGTCATCATCAAGGGGGAGAGCCATGGAGAAGATCACTGTCGGCATTGACCTGGCGACGCTGACCCGGCGGGAGTTCCTGGGGAGGGCAACCCAGGGCGCCGTCGTCGCGGCGGCAGCCGCGGTGCTCCCGTGGGACCGGGCGCTGGCGCAGACGAAGCTCAACGTGGGGACCATGAAGATCGGGGACCTCTCGCCCTTCTTCCTCGCCCTGGAGCGGGCGTTCTTCAAGGAGGCCGGGCTCGACATCAACGTGGCCGCCATGGTCGGGGGGGCGGCCGTCGCGCCTGCCCTGGCGTCCGGCGCCCTGAACATCGGCTGGTCCAACGTGGTTTCCATCTACCAGGGCCACCTCCAGGGGTTCGACTACCGGTTTATCGCCAACGGCGCCATCAACAAGCGCGGGACCAACGATGTCTTCGGGTTCCAGGTGGCCGTGGACTCTCCGATCCGGTCGGCCAAGGACCTCGAGGGGAAGACCCTGGCCTCCAACACCCTGCGCAACATCATCCACGTCGCCGGCATGCACTGGATCGACAGCAACGGGGGCGACTCCTCGAAGGTCAAGTGGATCGAGCTGCCGTTCCCCCAGATGGAACCCGCGCTCGTCAACAAGCAGATCGACGCCTTCGTGGCGGTTGAGCCGTTCGTGACCGTGCCCTCGAAGGTGAACAAGAAGACCAAGGTGCTCGGCTATCCGCTCGGGGGAATCGCGCCGCGGCTCCTGATTGCCGCGTACTTCGCGAGCGAGGCCTGGATTCAGAAGAATGGGGACACGGTGAAGGCGTTCGTGGCGGCCCTGAACCGCGGCATCGACGCCCACAACGCCAGCCCCGAGGAGGCGAAGGCGACCATCGCCAAGCACACAGGGCTCAAGCCGGAGCTCTTGAAGGAGATGGTGCTGCCGGCCTTCGAGAGGAAGATCCTGGAGTCCGACCTCCAGCCGATGCTCGACGTGGCCTTCCAGTACAAGCTGATCGAGAAGAAGTTCGCGCCGCGCCAGGTCATCTCGCCGCTAGCCCTGGCGTAGCCGGGCACGGGGCGCTCTCACGAGGGGCCGGGGAATTCTCCCCGGCCTTTCGCGTTCTATCGCTGCCGGGCAGTCAGCCCCTTGTGCCAGGCCATGAGGCGCGCGTCAAGGAGGAGGAAACAGCGGTTCAGCCCGTATCCCAGCAGAGCCAGGACCAGCATGCCGGCGTACATCTGTGGGATCCTGAACGAGCGCTGGGAATCGAGGATGAAATAGCCGATTCCTGAGGTGGCACCTACCATCTCCGAGATCACCACCAGGATCAGCGCGATGGCCAGCGCGATCCGGAGCCCGGTCATGATGAACGGCGAGGCGGCCGGGAGAACGACCTTCCAGACCAGGCTGGCCTGGGCGAGGCCGAAGGTGCGGGCGGTGCGGATCAGCACGGGGTCCACGCTCCGGACGCCGTCCATGGTGTTCACGAGGATGGGGAAGGCGCAGGAGAAGAGGATGATGAAGACCTTCATCTGATCGCCGATCCCCAGGAAGACGATGGCGACGGGAATGATGGCCGGCGGGGGGAGCGCCCGCAGGAGCTCCACGACCACCTCGAAGGCTTCGTACACGGGGCGCCAGTAGCCCATCAACACCCCCAGCGTGATGGCGACGAGCGCCGCCAGCGCGTAGCCGAGCCCCGCGCGCCAGAGGCTCACCCCGACGTGCCCAAGGACTTCGCCGGAGACGACGATCTGCAAGAACGAGGCGAGGATCTTGGTGGCGGGGGGGAAGAAGAGCTTGTGGACCCAGCCGTACTGCCCCGCGGCCTCCCAGAGCAGCACGAGGAGCGCCAGGAAGCCGAACCCCGTCCACCGCGACTCCCGGGTCATAGGATCTCCTCCTTGCGGGTGAGGCCCTTGTGCCAGGCCATGGCCCACCCGTCAACGGCGAGGAAGAGCCGGTTCAGGCCGTAGCCGATCACGGCCAGCGCCACGATGGCGGCATACATCTCCCGGATCTGGAACGAGCGCTGCCGGTCTAGGATGTAGAACCCGAGGCCGTCGTTCGACACGATCATCTCAGAGGTCGTCACCAGGATGAGCGCGATGGCCAGCGACACCCGGAGGCCGGTCACGATCTGGGGGGAGGCGCCCGGCAGCACGACCTTCCAGAACCGCTCCCACGGGCGCAGCCGGAAGGTGGCCGCCGTGTTCATCAGCACGGGATCGATGGAGCGCACGCCGTCGATGGTGTTGAGGAGAATCGGCCAGGAGCACGCGTAGACGGTCACCGCCACTTTCATCTCGTCGCCGATGCCGAGGAAGAGGATGGCGATCGGGATCGTCGCGGGGGAAGGCATCGGGCGGAGGAGCTCGATCAACGGCTCGAAGAGGGCATAGAGCGGGCGCCAGAGGCCGAGACAGAGGCCCGCGCCCACTGCCAGCGTGGCCGCCAGGGCGTACCCCTCCGCGAAGCGCGCGAGGCTTGCCGCGACGTGGGAGAGCAGCTCGCCGTTGCCGACGATCGTGGCCAGCGTCGCGAGCACCGCCGAGGCCGGCGGAAAGTAGAGGGCGAGGGCAGTGGACTTGCGGGCCAGGACTTCCCAGAGGACCAGGCATCCCAGCAGGACGGCGACTCCCTTCGCGGGAAGCCGCGCCATCGCGGTCACGCCTTCGCCATCTCCTTGGAGATCAGCTCGAAGATGTGATGGCGCGCCCCGATGAAGCGCGGGTCCTCGCGGGTCGTGAGCTGGTTCCGGGGGCGCTCGAGCTTGACCTCGATCTCCTCGATGACCTGGGAGGGACGGTGCGACAGGACGTAGACCCGGTCCGAGAGATACACCGCCTCTTCGATGTCGTGGGTGACGAAGAGGATCGTCGCGCGAAGCGATTCCCAGAGGCGGAGGAGGGCGTCCTCCAGCTCGATGCGCGTCAGGGCGTCCAGCGAGCCGAACGGCTCGTCCATCAGCAGCACCTCGGGATGCCGGACCAGGGCGCGGGCAATCGCGACGCGCTGCTGCATCCCGCCGGAGAGCTCCCAGGGATAGTGAGCCTCGAACCCCTTGAGGCCCACGAGGTCGATGTACCGTCGCGCTTCGGCGTCCATCTCAGCCCGGCCCATCCCGGCGCGGTTCTCCAGCCCGAAGCGCACGTTCCGCAGCACCGAGCGCCAGGCCATCAGCGATTTGTTGTACTCCTGGAAGAGGAGGATCAACCCCTCCGGCGGCCCGGTGACCTCGCGCCCGTGCAGGAGCACGCGCCCCGCCGTCGGACGCGACAGCCCCGCGATGCACTGGAGGAGGGTGGACTTGCCGCAGCCGGACGGCCCGACGATCGACACGAACTGTCCCGCCTCGACGCGGAACGACACGCTGCCGAGCGCGACCACGGGCTGGCCCGAGAGCGGCTGGAATTCTTTTCTCAGGTCGCGGACTTCGAGCATCGGCGGGACTCTATCACGCCCGCCCGGTGGAGGGAAGGGGCGCCTTGACGGCGGGCTAGACCCCGGCTGCGGCCCCCGGCTATAATCTGTCAGAGGAGACGCATACCATGGCACTTCCCCCCACAGTCGCAGCGCTCTGGAGCGAACTCGAGGCGGTCCGCGAGAAAGTCCTGAAAGAGGTCGAGGGACTCTCCCAGGCCCAGGCCGACTGGCGACCGAGCGACACGGACTGGTCGGTAGGGGAGATCCTCCACCACCTGACCCTCGCCGAGATCAACACCGGCAAGCTCACGTCCAAGCTGATCAAGGAGGTGACCGCCGCGGGCAAGCTCGCTCCGTTTCCGCCGGACTTGAAGGCCTTCGCGCCGCTTCCTCCGTCTCCGCCGGGCCCCGCCGAGGCCCCGCCGGTGGTGAGGCCGGAAAAAGGGCATCCGATCGGCCAGCTCCTGGCCGACATGAAAGCCACCCGGGAGCGGAGCCGCCAGTCCATCGAGCGACTGGCCTCCGTGGATTCACGGCCGCTCACCTGGAAGCACTTCGCCCTGGGCGAGCTGAATCTGGCCCAGTGGTGGATGCTCCAGGCGCGCCACGATGCGGACCATCTCCAGCAACTTCGAGCGGTGAAGGCCTCCCGGGGGTTCCCCGGGGCCTGAGGGGTGCCGCGATGCGGGGACGCGGCGTGTTGGCGGTGTTCCTGGTGGCCACCCTCCTGGCCGGCTGCGCGACGCTGCCGGGCGGAAGCGGCCCCGCGACGCCGAAGCCGCGGGCCGAGCGTCCGACGTACACGCTGGGGGAGCGGTGGGTCCGCTACGACGGCGTCTACGAGCTGGTCAGGATCGAAGGCGATCGGTACGTTTTCGCCGCCGGTCCGTACAGCGAGGTTCACCTGACCAAGAATCTCGGCGTGGCGAAGATCCAGCGAGGCAGCTACCTGATGGAGTTCAACCCTCCGCCCGACCTGAGTTGGCCCCTTCAGGTTGGAAAGGTCGGGACGTTCGAGGGCGCCTGGCGGACGCCGAACTCCCCCGGCGGGTTCCCCGCCAGGTTCACCTGGAGTGTCGATGCCTACGAGGAAATCGACGTGGTTGCCGGCAAGTTCATGGCCTTCCGGATCTCCATGGAGTTCGGCCCCGGGGGTGTGTACGCAGCGTGGCAGAAGCGCTGGCGGAACGAAGTCACGATGTGGTACGTGCCCGAGGTGCGGCAGTTTCTCAAG
>JACPCF010000104.1 GCA_016179965.1 Candidatus Rokuibacteriota bacterium
TGTGTCCAAGTGGGGCAACTTAACATAATCCCCCTTATCAGACGTTGAGCCCCCAGGTCCCGCTAGATCCCCACGTCCAGGCTGACCCTGATGGCCGCATCCACCCGGTTGATCAGCTCTGGCGGGAGAACCCCAACCCGGCGCCGGAGGCGGGACTTATCGATCGTCAAGATCTGGGCGAGGTTGACCATCGACGGTGTTTTGAGGCCACCGTCGCCCTGTTTCAGGGGCACGGTCACCGGGTAGATCCGGATCGTCGAGGTGATGGCCGCCACGATGGTAGTGACGGCATACTGATTGCCCACGTCGTTCTGGATGACCAGCGCAGGGCGAAGCCCTCGCTGCTCACTCCCCCGGCCCGGATTGAAGTTCACCATCCAAACGTCCCCCCGCCGGGGCACTGGCGGGGTCACTTCATCACCTCCCAGCCGGCCGCCAAGTGGCGCTCGGCGGCGGCGCGATCCGCCTTTGCCATGGCCTGGTAACCTTCTTTCAGCTCCTGCTCTAGCCGGGCGCGGCGCCAGAGCCGCAGCGCCTCCTCCACGAGCTGGCTTCGGGGTTTTCCCTTCTGCCGGCCAGCGCCGCCCAGCTCTCGCACGAGGGCCTCGTCCAGGCTCACCGTGACTTTTACTTTGGATGCCATGCTATCCTCCAAATGGTCATACCATGAGTATGCTCATTATACCAGAAGGCAAGGTGCCCTTCCGGGCCGACTACGGGCGGGACGGGCTCTCGAGGCTCGCGAGGCGGCCTCGGGAACCTCTTACTCGATCAGCTTCGTCGGCCGGGACGATGAGCTGCTGCGGGATCGTCAGGCCAAGGCCTTCGCGGTCTTGGGATCGGGCTTCGCCCCCTTCAGGATCTTGGCCACGTACGCACTTGCGGTTCGGCCGGCCGGCGATGTATGCTATACATCGGGACGAAAAACCATGAAAAGAACGCAGCTCTATCTTGATGAGGAGATGGCAAGAACGCTCTCGGCTCTGGGCCGGCAGAGAGGCAAGACGGTGTCTGAGCTCGTGCGGGAAAGCGTTCAGGAGAAATACATGACCCGAAAGGAGCTGGACAAGATCTCCCTCGCCCGGCAGCTCGGCGGGATCTGGGCAAAGAGACGAGACTTGCGAGATATCGACCGCATCATCCGCCGACTCCGCCGAGGGACACGCCTGAAGAGACTGGGGCTTGGCTGAGACCCTCCTCGACTCAGACGTCATCATTGCCTGGCTCCGGGGCTACGACCCGATTGCCCGCCTTATCCCCGAACTCCTTCAGAAGGGCGAGGTGCTCGCCTGGACCCCCGTCTCCGTCGCCGAGATCTTCGCGAGGGTGAGGAAAGGCGAGGAGCGGCAGGTCGAGAATCTCTTTCTGGTGCTGGAGCCGCTGTCCCTGTCCGCTGCGATGGGACGGAAGGCGGGGCAGTACCTACGCGCCTACTCCCGCTCTCACGGCGTCGAGCTGGCCGATGCCTTCCTGGCGGCCGCAGCACATTCCGAGGGAATACCGCTCTGGACTCTCAAGAGGAAGCACTATCCGATGAGAGACATCCAGTTCTTCTCGCCCCCCCGATAAGGCAAGGCTACCGCGGGGACGGGCTCTCGAGGCTGGCCAGGCGCCAGCGGATGTCGTCGGCGCGCCGGCTCGTTGGGAGCTCGCGCAGGATCCGGCGGTAGGTCTCCCGCGCCCGGTCGAGCTTGCCGGCCAGTTCCTCGGCGCGGGCCAGGCCGATCAACGTCTCCTCGTAGAGGAAGTCCGTGGTGGCGAACCGGGCCAGGGCGTCCTGGTAGGCGGTCACGGCCTCCCCGTACTTCCCCTCGGCCTCCCACGTGTACCCGATCCCGAGACGGCAGAGCGCGGCCAGGGTGCTGCCCGGGCCCTTGCCGAGCGCCAGCGTGTAGGCGGCGCGCGCCGCCTCGTAGGCTTTGGCCTGATAGCGCAGGTTCCCCAGGTGGTAGGCGGCCTCGGGAAGGATTCGGTTCGTGGGGTAGCGGGCGACGGCCTCTTCCAGCTTCCGGACTGCGGCGTCACGCTGGGCGGCCGGCGCCTGGGGGGCGAGGGCCTCCTGGGCCAGCGCGCTGGCCTCGGCCACCTCCTGGAGGCCGCGGGACTGGGCGGCGCCGTACCAACTCCACGCGCCGAAGCCCAGACCGAGGAGGACGAGGAGCCCCAGGCCGGCGGCGAGAACCCACCGCCACGGGCCGGCCTCGCCGAGCTCAGTCCAGCTGAGAAACGCCATTCGACTAGCGCGCAGTCACCGAGGGGGCGGCACGCTCAGCCAGCGCGGGGCGCGCCGGGCGCTCCACCCAGACCTCGCCCTTCACCGTGGCGCCCTCGGCGGCCGTGAAGCTGCCGCTCTTGAGGGTGCCCGTGAGGGTTCCGGTCGGGAGGATCTCGACGCGCGTGGACGCCGAGAGATTGCCGCGGACGATGCCGGCGATCACGATGGCCGTGGCGCTGATGTTCGCGTCCACCTCGGCGCCTTCGCCCACGTGCACCGTGCCGGTCAGCATGATCTCCCCTTCGAACTTGCCCAACACCTGAAAGTCCCCCTCCCCGCTCACCTCGCCCTTCATCACCAGCCCCTCGCCGACGAGTCCGCCGAGGGCGATCGGCGGGCGCGGGCGCCCGTCGGCGGGGGGCGCGTCGCCGCCCAGGCCGAGAAAGCGAAGGACGGCGGCAAAGGGGCTCATGCGGGGGCGCTCAGTCGAACCGCAGGCCCCGGCGATACTGGCGCCCGCAGCGGTGGCAGCGGAGCCAGCCGCGGTACACGCGTCGCACCAGGGTCCCACAGTGAGGGCATCGCTGATAATTCCGCCAGGCGTAGTACAGGCCGATGGCCACGATCACCGCCACCCCAGCTAGGAGGACCGGCGGAAACGACATGACGAAAGTCCACACGTTCATGCTAGGGGATGCTCCCGGAGGGAGTCAAGAAAAAGCCGGGCTAGCGCGGCTTTGCCAGGCTCCGGACGTAGGCCACGAGGGCGCGGATCTGCTCGTCCTTCAGCGTGCCGCCCCAGGGCGGCATGGCCGGGGACTTTCCCGCCGCCTGGCCGCCTTCCTTGATCGCCTTGAAGAGCTCTGCGTCGGAAATCTTGCTCATGACGGCGGCGTTGGTGTGATCCGCGGGCTTCACCGGCAGCGCGGCGGCGGCCGGCCCGTTCCCCTTGCCGTCGGGGCCGTGGCAGCTCGCGCAGTACTGCTTGTAGAGGGCTTCCGCCTGGACGGGGGCCGCGCCCCCCGTCGGCGCCGACGACTCGGGGCTGGCGACCGGCTGGCTGTACCCGCCGTATTCACCGGAGCCCGGCGCCGAGCTGGAACCTCCATCGCCGCACCCCAGCAGCACCAGCGTGAAGCCGGCTATGATACTCCGGACAAGGAGGCGACGGCTTCGCATGGCCCCTCCCTTCTATGCTGCCCGCCCCGGGCTGTCAAGGCGATGATTGACCGTCCCCCTTCCCCGGGCTAGCCTAGCCCCAAAAGGAGGTCCCTCCGGAAATTCAGGCGCTCTACGACCGCGTCCAGAAGGCGGCAGGCCGCGTGCTGAACATCTTCAGGCTCATGGCCCACCACCCGAAGTCCCTGCCGGCGTTCCTCCAGTGGTACCCGACGCTTCGCGAAGGGCCGCTGGACATCAAGCTCCGGCAGCTCGCCTACGTAAAGGCCTCCCGGGTGAACCGCTGCACCTACTGAGCGACCCACAACGCGGCCCTCGGTCAGAGGGTCGGAGTCCCGAAGGAGAAGTTCGACGCGCTGGCGGAGTACGCGACGAGCCCGCTCTTTTCCGACCTGGAACGGCTGGTCCTGCGGTACGCGGAGGAGATGACGCTGAAGGTGCAGGTGGACGGCGCGCTGGTGGAAGCGCTGAAGCGCCACCTCTCGCCGGAGGCGCTCGTCCAGCTCACGCTGAGCATCGCGGTGGCCAACTTCACCAACCGCTTCAACGATGCGCTGGGCACGGAGCTGGAGGCGTAGCCAGCGCCGTGGCCCGCGCCCTTCGCCGCGCCGTTGCCTCGGCGTCGCTCCTCGGCGCCGCGTCCCCGGCCTCCCCCCAACTCATCCAACCCCGCCTCACGGGCGACGGCAAGGCGCTGATTCTGCTGGAGGAGATCCAGCGCCAACTCGGAAATCCGGCAGATGCCGGAGCAGACCCATGCCTTCTTCGCGGTCGAGCGGTGTGGGCCGAGCCCGTGCCGCGGTGAGCGCCCGGACCCGGTGGCTACTTGTGGGTGAGGGTCGCGAGGAAGTTTCCCGCGAAGATAAAGGCCAGGGCCAGGAGAAATCCCAGCACGCCCCCGAGCAGACCGAAGTTTCCCGCGAAGATAAAGGCCAGGGCCAGGAGAAATCCCAGCACGCCCCCGAGCAGACCTCGCATGCCGCCTTTCATGTCGAAGCCGTCCCCCTCTGTGTCTGAATGGTGCCCCCGGGGTGACTCGAACACCCGGCACGCAGTTTAGGAAACTGCTGCTCTATCCACCTGAGCTACGGGGGCCCACCCTTTAGCGTTGCATAGTTAGCCTGATCCCTGCAAGCGCCCGCCCCCCCCGGCTGGAGTGACATTTTTTGACCACCCCTGAAAAACCCTGTCCATGGGGGCTGGAAAACCTGGCAAAAGGGACGGAACTTGATTTAATATTACTTCGCCTTTCCGGTCACTTATCCGGAGGGGTGCCCGCTCGGCACCCAAGGGGGGCTTGGCACTGAACCTGCACATAATCCCCCACCGGGCGCCGAGATTCAGAAATGATCTCGACTCGAGAGAGGGAATCGGTTCGGAATCGCTGCGGCTTCACGCTCATCGAACTGATGATCGTGGTCGCCATCATCGGGATTCTGGCGGCCATCGCCATCCCCCTCTACCAGAACGTTCAGTCGCGGGCGCGGACGGCGAAGGCCACGGCCGACATCCGGTCGATCGCTTCGGCACTCATCGAGTACGCCGCCGGGTGCGAAGGGTTGCCTACAACAGCCGCCGATGTTTGCATTCCGGGTGGCGCGGCCCCCGGCTCCCTGGTCGTGGTCCAGTTTAACCCCTGGCGCCAGCAATCCGTCGGACCCTTCTTCCCCGGGCTCCCCACCCCGCCTTTAGGCTGGGCGGCCCCTTATACGATCCTGATCCCCGGACCCGGCGGCCCTGGCACGTTCCAGATCATCGCCACGCCGCTTAACGGGGACAACGGTGGCAATCCCCTCACGAGTCAATGAACGGCTCTAGAAGAGGTCCGCAGGGTCCACGCCGCGAGCCACCAGCAACGCTCTGAGCTTCTTGAGCCCGGCCCCCTCGATCTGCCGCACCCGCTCCCGCGAAAGCCCGAGCCGCCGACCGACCGCCTCCAGCGTGAGCGGCTCCTCTTCCCGGAGGAAGGCGCCGAGCGGGCCGGTGGAAGGCGTGGCGGTGTCGGGCACCACGTCGCGGAGGGTCCCCTTCCCCTCCCCCACCGGCGTCTCCAGAGAGAGCGGCCGCTGGCGGATCTCCTCCAGCTCCGCCAGCTGTTCGGGCGGGATCTCGAGGGATCGGGCGACCTCCTCGAGCGAGGGTGGACGGCCAAGCTGCTGGGTGAGTCGCTCCCGCTCCTTCACGTAACGCCCCAGCAGCAGCTCCACGTGCACGGGGAGCCGGATGATCCGCGCCTGATTGGCCAGGGCGCGCACGACCGCCTGGCGGATCCACCAGGTCGCGTAGGTGGAAAAGCGCGTGCCCTTGTCTGGGCGGAACTTCCTGACGGCCCGCAGGAGCCCGAGGTTGCCCTCGGCGATGAGATCCGGCAGCGGCAGGCCCCGGTTCCGGTAGCGCCGGGCGATCGCGAAGACGAGACGCAGGTTGGCCTCGATCATGCGGTTCTCGGCCTCCCGGTCGCCAGCCTGCACCCGACGGGCGAGGGCCTGCTCTTCCTCCTGGGTGAGACGCGGGATCTTCGAGATCTCCCGCAGGTAGTCGGAGAGGTTGACGGCCGCCCGGTCGGCCTCCGGGCGCGCCACCTCGGCCGGCTCGATCAGATCCTCCGGCAGGATCTCCTCCTCGTCCATCACGGCGCCTGATCGTCTTCCGGGGGCTCCCGGCGCGGGAGGAGAAAGATCGGATTGAACACTTTGCCGTTCCCCCGGATCTCGAAATGGAGATGGTACGTCGAGGCCCGGCCGGTGCGCCCCACGGTGGCGATCACCTGCCCCGCCTCGACCGCGGCCCCTGTTTCGACGAAGTTCTGAAGGTTGTGGGCGTAGACCGTCATGAAGCCATCGTCGTGCTCGAGCTTCACGACGCGGCCGTAGAATTTCTCCCGGCCGCTGAACGCCACCGTCCCGCCCGCGGCGGCGAAGACCGGCGTTCCCATCTCGGCCTGGATGTCGATCCCCGCGTGCCACCGGTTTCGCCGCCGCCCGAACGGGGAGCTGATCGCCCCCTCGAGCGGCCAGCGGAAGAGGGGCGCCCCGCCGTCCAGGTCGGGAACGTCCAGGACGAAGTGGGCTGGCGCGCGCACCGGCGTTCGGGCCGGGCCGCGCGGGGCGGCCTTCACGCCCCCCGATGGAATGACCAGGCGCTGACCCAGGTGGAGGGCGTCGGGCCGCTGGAGACCGTTGGCCTCGATCAGCGCCTTCAGGCTCACTCGGAATCGCTTGGCGATCCCGCTCAGCGTCTCCCCGTCCTTGACCGCATAAACCACGGCGGACTTCGGCTGAGGGTGAGCCAGGACAGGCACGCTCACCGCCACGACGCCCAGGGCCATGATCCAGCGTCGCGCGCGGCGCCGGGTACCCGCGCGGGGTACCCACGCCAAAACGTGGGTCAGGGGGGTGCGAGGTCGCCTCATGTGTCGAACTCAGCGAAGCGGATCCCGAAAGAGGCAAACCGCCCCGTCGGCGGCAGCCACGTCACCGACACTTTCTCGATGCGGGCCAGCGGGGGGCCCTTCTCGAGATCCCGGACGAGCTCTTCGATGGTGTCGCGCGGGCCTTCCACGCGCACCCGGACCCGGCCGTCCTTCAGGTTCATGACGTACCCGCTCAACCCCAGCTGCAGCGCCTTCCGCAGGGCGAAGTTCCGGTAGCCGACTCCCTGCACGTCTCCATCCACCAGAATCTCCGCCGCGCTCCGAACGAGGGGCTGGCTCATCTCGGCTTGACGTGCACCCGCTCCGCGCGCTCGATCGCCTGGGCCACCGCCGCCTCGGGCGCCTCGGCCGGGATCACGCCCTGGAGGTGTGTCCAGGCGCCGAGCCCGACCACGGGGATGCCCATCTTGAGCGCCAGGGCGACTTCAGAGAGCGTGCCATACTCACCGGGAAGGGCGATTACCGCGTGGGAGGAGCGCACGACGATGGCGTTGCGGGCATGGCCCAGATCGGTCACGATCGCGACATCCACGAAGGGGTTGGCGTCCTGGTGGCTCGGGCCGGGTAGGATGCCCACCGTGAGCCCGCCGGCCTCCCGCGCGCCGCGCGCCGCGGCCTGCATGACGCCGCCCAGCCCGCCGCAGACCAGCACGGCGCCGGCCGATGCCACCGCGCGGCCCACCGACTGGGCCAGCTCGGCGACCGCCGCGGGACAGTCGGCAGCGCCCACGACGCCGAGCTGCCAGGGGGGAGAATGGTCGGGGCGACTGGATTTGAACCAGCGACCTCCTGCTCCCGAAGCAGGCGCGCTACCAGGCTGCGCTACGCCCCGATCTTCCACACGACTCCCACGGCGTGGGCGTCACCCCTCCCAGCCGTACTTGCCGATCAGCTTCACGAACACGCACCCGGAATCGGCGGTGATCTTCTTCTCCCCCCCGATCCGCTCGACCACCGTGAGGGTCTGGGAGAACGCGTCGCCGACGGGCACCGCCATCCGTCCGCCTTCCGCCAGCTGGTCGAACAGCGGCTCGGGCACCGAGGGCGACGCAGCCGAGACGAGGATCCGATCGAACGGCGCCTCGTCGGGCCAGCCCAGGGTCCCGTCGGCCATCCGCACCCAGACGTTCGTGTACCCCATCGCCTCCAGGGTAGCGCGGGCGCGGGCGGCGAGGGAAGCGATCCGTTCAACGGAGCAGACCCGGCGCGCCAGCTCGGCGAGGACGGCGGTCTGATAGCCCGAGCCGGTGCCGATCTCCAGCACCTTCTCGCTGCCGGTCAGGTGGAGCAGCTGGGTCATAATCCCCACCATGTACGGCTGCGAGATCGTCTGCCCCTCGCCGATCGGCAGTGGGTAATCGCCGTAGGCGCGGTCCCGGAGCGCCTCCTCCACGAAGAGGTGGCGCGGGATCTTCCGCATCGCCTCCAGCACCCGCGGGTCGCTGATCCCCCGGCGCACCAGCTGCTCCTCGACCATCCGCTCGCGCTCGCGCGCGAACCGGGCCGTCGGCGGGCCCGGGAAATCGCGCGGGAGCGACGCCCCCAGCATGGGGTCTATTGACCGCTTCCCGGCGGGCGCCCCGCCGACCGGCGCGGACGAAGCTGAGCATTCAGGGCCGCCTCCCACTCGCCGAGGCGCCCCAGCGCCTCGTAGTGGGTCAGGTCGAGGTGCAGGGGGGTGACCGAGACGTACCCGTCCTGGATCGCGATGATGTCGGTGGCCTCCCGATTATCCCACAGCGGCGGCCCCCCGCCGATCCAGTAGTACGTCTTCCCCCGCGGATCTTTCTCCTCCACCACCTTCTCCTTGTACACCCGATGGCCGAGCCGCGTGAGCCGGATCCCCTTCGGACGCCCAGCGGGCACGTTCACGTTGAGCAGCGTCTTCGCCGGGAGCCCCTCGACGAGCGCCCGCATGGCGAGCAGCCGCGCGATCTTTGTGGCCTCGTCGAAGCCCCCCTGCTCCGCCGCGGCCAGCGAGACCGCGATCGATGGCACGCCCAAGAGCGTGCCCTCCATCGCCGCCGACACGGTCCCGGAGTACGTCACGTCGTCGCCCAGGTTCGAGCCGTGGTTGATCCCCGACACGACGAGCTTGGGCTCGAGCGCCTCGGCGAGGGCCGCCAGCCCCGCCGCAGAGATCCCGTCATCGTTGGTCACGAGCACGAGTGGCGTTGACATAAAAAAGAGCAGATCGGGGAATCTGCTGGTCTTAAGCGAAGGAACTGGTCGGGGCGACTGGATTTGAACCAGCGACCCCTGGCACCCCATGCCAGTGCGCTACCAGGCTGCGCCACGCCCCGACCCCAGCAAATTTACACGGACATCAGGAAACCGTCAAGCATAGACACGCCCACCCGGCATCACGTTCACGCAGGCAGCTTGCGCCAGCGGTTTGCACTAAAGACATGCACGACATCCCTTATCCTCTTGCGTAAGCACCAATCGCCCTTGGGTTTTTTCCCGCTTACTTGCTTCCACCAGGGACTAGGCCGAGGCAATTCTCACTCGCTGCAGTCCATCTGAGCAGGGTCTTCAGTTGCAGGTTCTTTGCTTTGCCCGACTCGAGCTTAGCAATGGCGGGCTGGCTGACGCCAAGGATTCTGGCCAGATCTCGCTGAGAAAGTCTCCGCTGTTCCCGGAGGGGCGCGAGATCCTGCTCGATACGCATCTCGCTCAAGGCCGCCTGGACCTGTCAATCCACCGCATGAACTCACTCTTCCTCGCCTTCATATTCCTCCCCGACCGGCTTGAGCCACGCCAACAGGACCCTTGAAAAACCTAGCTTCCGCGATGGCGGTGGTCGCGTGAGAGGAGGGAGCGGATCGCCTCCAGGCGCCCGCGCACCCGCTTGAGCGCGTCGCTGAAGGTGGAGTCCTGGATCGGCTCCACTTCCCCGCGGGACTCGGCCAGGAGGCGTTTCTTGGCGCCCTCCAGGGTGAGGCGCTCGCCGTAGAGGAGCGACCTGATGCGGAGGACCAGCTCCACGTCCCGCTTGCGGTAGAGGCGCTGGCCGGCGGGGTTCTTCTTGGGGCGGAGGAGCTTGAACTCCGATTCCCAGTAACGGAGGACGTAGGCCGGCACTTCGGTGAGGTTCGCGACCTCCCCGATCCGGAAGTACAGCTTGTCGGGAATCGCCGGGGCCATCGCGCCCGAGGGCCGCTACTGGTTGATCCGGGCCTTCAGCCCCTTGCTCGGTTTGAACGTGAGCACTTTCCGGGCGGAGATCTCGATGCTGGACCCCGTCTGGGGGTTGCGCCCGCGCCGGGACGCCTTCTTCCGGATCCGGAAGTGGCCGAACCCCACGATCTTCACATCTTCCTCACGCTCGAAGCACTTGGATACGAGGTCGAAGACCGACTCCACCACCGCGGCGGACTGCCGCTTCGAGAGCCCGTGCGCCGCGACCGCATTGATCAGATCGTTCTTCGTCAGGGGGATCACCTCCCTCACGTTCCGACCGACTCGCGCACCCACGCCACGTAGGCGGGCGAACCGGATTCCACGGGCAAGGCTAAGATCTCGGGAACCGAATAGGGGTGCAGGGCCAGGATCCGGCGCTGGAGGGCGGGATAGCGCTCGCGGCCGGTCTTGATCACCAGCAGCGCCTCCCCTTCCTCCTGGAGCCGTCCCTCCCAGAAGTAGATGGACCGGACGCCGGGCACCACGTTGACGCACGCCGCCAGGTGTTCCTCCACCAGGGCGCGCGCCAGCGTCGTCCCCACGTCGGCGGACGGCACCGTGACCAGGACGACCAGCGTGTCCACTAGGCTCATCAGCTCGCCTCGCACGGCGGGGCCCGTCGGGTTTCGCTCGCCTCGCTCATCAGCGCGGGGCCCCCTTGACGATGAACCCGGAGACGCCCTTGCCGGCCAGCTCCTTCTGCGCGGCCACCGCCTCTTTCCGATCGGCGAAGCC
>JACPCF010000075.1 GCA_016179965.1 Candidatus Rokuibacteriota bacterium
CACCATGCCAGCAAAGTAGTGGTGGACGGTGGGGTCGTCGGTCAGTTCGGGGTGGAATGTGGCGACCAGCACCGAGCCCTCGCGCGCCATCACGCACTCACCGCGGTGGGACGCAAGGGGGGAGACCCGGGGACCGAGCCGGCGGATCCGCGGCGCGCGGATGAAGACCATCCTCAGTGGGGCCGGCGTTCCCGCGAGGGCCCCCTCTCCTTCGGCTTCGAAGGATTCCTTCTGGCGCCCGTAGGCGTTCCGCTCGACAGTCACGTCGATGAATCCCAGGGAGAACTGCGCCGGGTTCAGCACCTCCCGCGCCAGGAGGATAAGGCCCGCGCAGGTGCCGAAGATTGCCTTGCCGTCGGCGTGGAACTTCTCCAGCGCCGGCACGAACCGCCCGGCGTCCATGAGCTTAAGCAGCGTGGTGCTCTCTCCGCCGGGAACGATCAGGCCGCCGATGCGGCTCAGCGCCTGTCTGTGGAGAGCGAAATCGCCCTGCAGTGCCAGGACGCCGATGGTCATCCCTGCGCCCTCCGCTCGCGCAGCCAGGCGAGTACCGTCTGGGCGTTCTTGTCCGGCGGGAACACCGGGTACCAAACCCGAACGAGACGCCCAGCCTCCACGTCCACCGGGACCGGAAGATCTCCGGGCAACTCGTTGAGGTTCGTGGTCATCCTACCAGCCTCGAGTCTGGAGCAGCTCCTTCTCGGCCAGCTTGGAGGTCTCGATGCCGGGCATCGCCTCCCCCAGCTCCTCCGAGACCTTCGCCAGCACGCCGGGGTCCTTGTAATGCGTCGTCGCCTGGACGATGACCCGGGCGCGGGCGGCGGGATCCGACGACTTGAAGATCCCCGAGCCCACGAAGACCGCCTCCGCACCGAGCTGCATCATCAGCGCCGCATCCGCCGGGGTGGCGATCCCCCCGGCGGCGAAGTTCGGGACGGGAAGCTGGCCGTTCTGCGCCACCCACCGGACAAGCTCGTACGGCGCGCCGAGCTCCTTGGCCTCCGTCATCAGCTCCTCGGGCCCCAGAGTCGTCAGGCGCTTGATCTGGCTCGTCACCTTCCTCATGTGGCGGACCGCCTCGACGATATTCCCCGAGCCGGCCTCCCCTTTCGTCCGGATCATCGCCGCGCCTTCGCCGATCCGCCGGAGGGCCTCGCCGAGGTCCCGGGCCCCGCAGACGAACGGCACGGTAAAAGCGAATTTGTCCACGTGGAAGTGCTCGTCCGCCGGCGTGAGCACTTCCGACTCGTCAATGTAGTCCACCCCCAGCGCCTGGAGGATCTGCGCCTCCACGAAGTGGCCGATCCGGCACTTGGCCATGACCGGGACCGTCACCGCGGCCATGATCTCCTTGATCTTCTTCACGGAGGCCATGCGCGCCACCCCGCCCTGAGCCCGGATGTCCGCCGGCACCCGCTCCAGGGCCATGACGGCCACGGCCCCCGCGTCCTCGGCGATCTTGGCCTGCTCGGCGGTCGTCACGTCCATGATGACGCCGCCTTTCAGCATTTCCGCCAGCCCCACCTTCAGTCGAAGCGTCCCGGTATCCATTGTCTTCCCCCTGTGTCTAGTTCTCGATCGCTCCCGTCAAATCGTCGATCAGGTCCTCCACCGCCTCGATGCCCACCGACAGCCTCACCAGGCCCGGCCCGATCCCTATCTCGGCCTTGGCCGCGTCGGAGATGCCGCGGTGGGAGGTCCGCGCCGGGTACGTCCACGTCGTCGCCACGTCGCCCAAGCTCGGGGCGAACTCGATCAGCCGGAGCCGCTTCATCACCCCCTCCACCGCGGCAGCGCCTCCCCGGAGGTCGAACGACAGCATCGCCCCGGCCCCGTTCTGGAACAGACGCGCGGCCAGACTCCGCTGCGGATGGGACGGCAGCCCCGGATAATAGACGCGCTGCACCTCCGGGCGCCCCTCCAGAAAGCGCGCCAGCGCGAAGGCATTGGCGCACTGGCGCTCCAGCCTGATGTGGAGCGTCCTGAGCCCGCGCGCCGCCAGCCAGCAGTCGAAGGGGCTCAGGTTGGTCCCAACCCGGATGGTGGCGGCGCGCACCCGCTCCACGACCGCCCGCCGCCCCACGACCACTCCGGCCGTCACGTCGCCGTGGCCCGAGATGAACTTGGTGGCGCTGTGGAGCGCGATGCTCGCCCCGAGCGCCAGGGGCCGCAGCACCGCCGGAGACGCGAAGGTCGAATCCACGATCAGCTCCACGCCGCGCCCCGCAAGCCGCGCCGCCAGCGCCTCCACGTCCACCAGCCGGAGCAGCGGGTTTGAGAGGGCCTCGACGAACACCGCGCGGGTTTTCGGCGTGAGCGCTTCGACGACCCGGTCGGGCTCGCCCGCATCCACGAAGGTCACCTCGATCCCGAGCCGCGGGACCTCATCGGTGAACAGGGCCGTGGTGGAGCCGTACAGGTCGCGGGCCGCCACCAAGTGGTCTCCCCGCTGGAGGAGCCCCAGGATGAGCGCGGTGGTGGCGCCCATCCCCGACGCGCAGGCCACCGCCGCCTCGCCGCCTTCCAGCTCCGCCACCATCGCCTCGAGCATGGCGTGGTTCGGCGTGCCATAGCGGCCGTAGACGAACCCCGGCTCCTCGCCCTCCCAGACCGCCTCCACCTGCTCCATCGAATCGAAGACGAAGACATTGGTCTGGTAGAGGGGAGCCGTCAACGGGCGGCTGGCCGACGGCACGTCCCGGCCCCCTCGGGCGGCGATGGTCTCGAAGCGCATGCAGGTCTCCTTTGCTTAGACGAGCGGGACGGCGGACCGCTCGACCTCGGCGCGTCGCGACGGTCGGCTCATCGCCTGGCGGACGACCTCGGCCAGGCGCTTACACCCCTCATCGATCCGCTGAGCCGGAATGGAGGAGAAGCTCAGGCGGAGCGTGGACTCTCCCCCTCCGTTCACGAAAAAGACGCTGCCAGGGGTGAAGGCCACCCCGCGCTCTAACGCGCTCGGCAGCAGCGCCTCGGCGTCCATTCCCTCCGGCAGCCGCAGCAGGAGCGAGAAGCCTCCCTGGGTCTCGGTCCACGTGACCCCCTTGGGCATTCGGCTCGCCAGCGCCCGCAGGAGAATCGCGCGGCGCCGCCCGTACTCGGCCGCGCAGCGGGAGAGGTGGCGCTCCAGCAGCCGCCGCTGGCAGAAGTGGAACACGGCGGCCTGGATCAGCGGGCTCGTATGGATATCCGACAGCTGCTTGGCCACCTCCAGCCGCTCCAGGAGCGGCCGCGGGGCCACGAGCCAGCCGAGGCGGAGTCCGGGAAAGAGGATCTTGGAGAACGTCCCGATGTAGACGACGAGGCCCGAGGCGTCGGCCGCCTTCAGCGGGGCCGGCGGCCACTCCCGAGACTTCGTCTGGGGGCCCGCGAAAAAGAGGCCGCCGTCGAACCCGTCCTCGACCACCGGCATCCCATGACGGGCGGCCAGCCCCAGGAGGCCGCGGCGGGCATCGGGGCTCAGCGTGAGGCCCGTGGGATTGTGGGCCGTGGGCTGGCAGTAGAGCAGTTTCGGGGCGTGACGCCCCAGCACGCGTTCCAGGACGTCGAGCCGCAGGCCCTCGCTTCCCAGGGGAATCGGAAGCAGCTCCGCCCCCGCGGCGCGGAACACCTGGATCGCCCGGGGATAGCTCGGCTCCTCGATCGCCACGAAGTCGCCCGGATCCAGCAGGACCCGCGCGATCAAATCGAGCCCCTGCTGGGAGCCGTTCACGATCAGGATCTCCTCGGGGCGCGCCTCCACGCCGAACTTGAGCAGGTGACGCGCCAGGAACTGCCGGAGCGGCGGATACCCGCCGACGGGGTAGTACTGGAGCAGCTCGGTCCCCTCGGTCCGGATCACCCGGTTCAGCACGCGGCGGAAGGCGTCCGTCTGGAAGAGGCCGCTGTCCGGCATCCCCCCGGCGAAGGAGATGAGCCCCGGGGCGGACGGGACGCCCCGGCTCGCCGACGCTCGACGCCGGCCGTCGGCATCCGCCAGCTGGGAGCCTTTGGAGAAGAGGGCGGACCAGTCCAGTCCTGACGAGAGGTTAGGCCGCAACGCCTGGGATTTCCCTTCATGTGTGGCGACGAAGGTTCCCTGACCGACGTGGGCGCGGGCGAGACCCTCCGACACCAGCTCCTCGTAGGCCAGCGACACGGTCGCGCGGTTCACGCCGAGATCCCGGGCCAGCTCCCGGCTGGCCGGGAGCTTGACCCCCGGAGCGAGGATTCCCTCCCGGATCAGCCGCTCCAACTGGGAGCGAATCTGCCGGGCCAGGGGCACGGGCGACGCGCGATCGAGGCGGATCTCCACGGGGACCTATCCTCCTGAGCCATTATCAAGCGCTTTTGGGGCTTGTAAAGAGCCAATTGGCTCAGAAGCAGGCCAGCCAATCCAGAGGCCCCCCAGCGGCGTGGTAGAATTTCCGGAAGGCCCAGCCATGGCAGGCTTGATCGTGCTGGAAAGCATGTGGAACCCCCGGGGCCGCCTCCTCGACGAGGAGCCCTCCGTGCTCCCCTACCTCAAGGCCATCCGGCAGTCGCTGGCCTGGGAGGGGGCGCGGGTCAACCTCGTGTACCGGCGCTTCCACACCGCCTATGACCTGGGGCTGCTCCTCCGCGAGGTCCTCCGGAAGCGGAAGTCCTTTCGCCTCTGCTACATCGCCTCCCACGGCCAGCGGCGAACGCTCCTCGGCCTCGGCGGCAAAGCCATCCGGCTCGAGACCCTGACCGATTACTGCCGGCCCAGCCCCAGCATGGGCTTCGTCTTCGGCGCCTGCGACTTCCTCACGCCGGACACCGCGCTCAACTTCCTGAAGAAGACGGGGGCCAAGTTCGTCGCCGGCTACCAGAAGAGCATTCCCTGGACCGAGTCCATGCTGGTGGACAGCCTTTTCCTCTCCTACCTCCTGGGCGGGTCCATGAAGTGGGTGAAGACGAAGCACGGCGAGCGCGTTCCCCCGCTCAGCGCGACCAACAACTTCCAGATCACGCATACGGAGAACCCCCAGAAGGTGGCGGCGCAGCTTTACCGCGACTTCCCGCTCTCCCACGACATCACCTTCACCCTGTTCACGCTGAGCCGGCGCCGCGGGCGAAAGCCCCAACTGGTGAGCTCCTTCGAGCTGCACCGGCGCAAGGTCCACCGCGCGCGGCGCCTCCTCCGGGACCTCTGAGCGATGCCCGACGCGGACAATCAACCCCTCCTCAGGCTTGACCGTCTCTCCAAGCGCTTCGGCGACTGCCTGGCCGTGGATGGCCTCTCGCTCGAGGTCGCCCCCGGGGAGGTCTACGGCCTCATCGGTCCCAACGGCTCCGGCAAGACGACCACGGTCAAGATGATCACCGGCCTCTACCGGCCCACCGCCGGCCACGTCCTGATCGGGGGGATCGACCTCAGCGCCGAGCCCGAGCGGGCCAAGCGGCTGCTCGGCTACATTCCCGACGAGCCCTTCGTGTACGAGAAAATGACCGCGCGGGAGTTTCTCCATCTGGTCGGCGAGCTTTACGTGGTGGCCGAGCCCGAGCGGACGCGGCGGGTGAACGAGCTCCTCGACCTCTACGCCCTCGACGCCCTCGCCGACGGGTACGTTGAGAGCTACTCCCGGGGAAACCGGCAGAAGCTGGCCATCCTCGCCAGCCTCCTCCACGCGCCGCGCCTGCTGATTGTGGACGAGCCCATCGTGGGGCTCGACCCGGAGAGCGCGATCAAGACGCGCGATCTGCTCAAGGGCTTCGCCGCCAAGGGCGGGAGCGTCCTGGTCTGCACCCACACTCTCCCCTTCGCCGAGCAGGTGTGTCACCGGGTCGGCCTCCTCAAGGAAGGGCGGCTGGTGCAGGAGGGGGGCCTCCCGGCCCTTCGCCGCCGCGCCGGGCTCCCGGCCGCTTCGCTGGAAGCGCTCTACCTCCACTTCACCAACAAGCATTCCGCGTGAACATCGTCCTGACTCTGCTCCTGAGGCGTCTGCGCGGCCTCGGCAAGATCGTCAGGAACCGGGAGGGAGCCAAGCTCGCCGTGCTCGTGGGCTTCGCCCTCCTCTTCGGGCTCGTCATGATCGGCGAATACCTCGTCTTCCGCCAGGGCCTCTCCGAGGTCCTCGACATCGGCTTCCCCAGCGCGGCGCTCACCCTCTACATCCTCGAGGCCTTCCTGGTACTGGTGCTCGTCATCGGAGTCATCAGCTTCGTCGCCACCGGCCTCTGGACGTTCTACCGCGCCCCCGACACCGCGTTTCTCCTCTCCACGCCGCTGTCCCTGACGCACCTGTTCTGGCTCCGGGCTGCCGAGACCTTCAGCGTGACATCCTGGGCGTTCGTGATCCTTGCCGTCCCGGCGTTCCTGGCCCTCGGGGCGGCCCACGACCAGGGCGCGCCCTTCTACCTCTGGGCCTTCGTGATCCTCGGGCTCTTCATGGCGCTGGTCGGCGCCCTGGGCACGCTCCTGACCGCGCTGGCCGGAGCCACGTTCAAGCGGTTTCGCGTCCGGACGAGCATCGCGCTCGCCACGCTGATCCTGGTTGCCGGCTTCGCCCTCCTGGTCGGTCGCCACGTCGTGCCCTCGCCGGGCGACTTCTACCTCATCTTCGAGCCCGGCATTCCCAACGGGAAGCCTGCGTCGCTCAAGTTCATCGAACACCGGTTCTGGTTCTGGCCCAGCCATCCCCTGGCGGTCTCGCTCTTCGCGGGCGTCGGGGTCGCCACGGTCGGTTCGGACGCCGTCGCGGCCGCGGCCTGGGCGTTGCCCGCGCTCGCCCTGATCGCCGCCGGAGTGGTCGGGCGGCGCCTCTTCGCGGCCACCCTGCCTGTGGCCGCCGAAGGAGTGGCGCTGCCGAGTCGGGCCCGACGCAGGACCGGCGCCACGTTTCCGCGCTTCCTGCGGGGACCGGTGGGCGCCGTGGTCGAGCGCGACCTGGTGGGGCTGGGGCGGAGTCCCCAGGAATTGGGGCGCTTCGCCTTCATCATGTTCCTCCTCGTCCTCTACACGGCGATCCTCTTCGTGGCGCCGCTCGCCGACGTGCTGGAACGGCCGGAGGCCGTGGCGCGCCTCTTCTTCCTGGATCTGGTGGCGATCGGATACTTCGTGACGGCCTTCGGCATCCGCTTCGTCTTTCCGAGCCTCTCGCTCGAAGGTCGGGGGGCGTGGATCCTCTTCACCAGCCCCCTGTCCATGGGGAAACTCTTTCGCGGAAAGCTCCTCGCCTACTCCGTCCTCCTCGTTCTGGTGGTGGGCCCCATCGCCATGGGAGGAGCGCTCCGGTTCGTGACGCCTGCGGCCCTCCTGGGGGCCTTCGGATTCCTGCTGGCGTTGCTGATCGTGACCACCGTGACGGTGTCCCTGGCGTTCGGCGTCCTCTGGCCGAATTTCCGCGAGACGAATGCTGAGCACCTCGCCACGAACGCGGGAGGCCTTGCCACGATCATCCTCTGTCTCGGCTACGTGGCTATGGTAGGCTGGCTCGGCCAGCAAGCCGCCCAGGCGGTCTTCAGGGAAGAGTCCCTCCTCCCCTATCTGGCCGCCGCGGGGGCGCTTTCCGCCGCGATCGTCGTGGCAATGGCGGCCGTAGCGCGGCGTCGGCTCAAGACCCTGGAAATCCTCTGACGGAGGTGCGTGTCATGCCCGTGGGCGAGGCCCCCATCAAGCAGGCGATCAAGTGGATCGACGACCAGCTCCGGGACAATCCGAAGGCGGACCGGACGAAGCTCGTGGACGAGGCCAGCAGGCGGTTCGACCTCACGCCGCTCGACGCCGACTTCCTCTGGCGTTTTCTGGCCGAACGCGAAAAAAAATCCTGAGTCAGGCCTTCAGGACGACCACGGTCGCCCCCCACCCCCCGCGCTCGGGCGGGGCGTCGAAGTACCGCGCCACCAGCGGGTGACCCGCCAGGAGTGATTGGACCACGCGCCGCTGGACCCCTCTTCCGCGCCCGTGGATCAGCCTCACTTCGCCGAACCCGCGGGCGCGGGCGGCCCGCAGGTACTCGTCCACGACCGAGGCGATGTCCCCGGGCGCGAAGGCGTGGAGATCGAGGGAATCCTCGATCGGGAGGACGACCGGCTCCGACCCACCCGCAAGGGGTGGGTGCCCCGACCCGCTTCGCGGGGGCCCGCAAAGGATGGGCTTCGCCCACCACCGCCTCGCTCCGCCCGCGCGTCCGCGAGGGTCCGCCATTAGAGGGCCGGTCCCGCCATCAGATGCTTCTGCCAGTGCTGAAAGCTCAGGAGATCCTCCCCCGAGAGCCTGCACTGTCAGAAGGTGGCCGCCCGCTCGAAGAACGCCACGTCCACCAGGGCGACACCCTCGGCCCTGGCGGTGTCGGCCACCTTCTGGGTCACCATCTGGCGGACGAAGGGGATCGGAATCCTCCCGAGGCGGTGCAGCACCTCGTCGGTGCACCGGATCGTGGTCCCGGGCAGGACCGGTCCCTCCCTGGCCTCTGGCCAGGGGCCCGCGGCCTCCGGCTCGGGGGCGTGCTCGCAGGTCTCGGGGACGAGCTGCTGGAGGCGGAGGGACACGTACTCCGTCACCCAGGACTTGATTCCCTCCTTGGCCGCGTCGAGGTTCACCTGCGGGCGCTCGAGCAGTTGGCTCATGTTCGTGAGCATGGTCTCGAGATGAGCCAAGCGGTGCTCCAGGGCCGTCAGTCGCTGATCGAGAGTGGCGGGATCCATGTCGTCCTCATGCGACCACGCCCCTCACCCTTCCCTCTCCCCCTGGGGGAGAGGATAAAGGTGAGGGGGCTTAGGGCGGAGCGGGGGCCTGCCCGAACGGCGGGCGCCGGGTGTGCCAGTCGGTGATCCGCTGGTAGGCGTCGGCCACGCGCAGGACCGTCGCCTCGTCGAACGGGCGCCCGATGATCTGCATCCCGATCGGGAGCCCGGCGACGGTGAACCCGCACGGGACCGCGCAGGCGGGGTGTCCCGAAAGGTTGAACGGCCGGGTCAACCGGATCAGGCTCGAGCGCACGTCATGCCGCTCGCCTTCCACCACGACCTCGGTCTGTCCCACCGGGGGCGCGACGATCGGCGTCGCGGGCGCGATGAGCACGTCGTGGCTGGCCAGGAGGGCGTCCACCTCGTTGCGGATGAGCTGGCGCGCCCGCTGAGCCTTGACGTACTGGGTGGCGGACACGAAGGCGCCGAGCCGGAGCCGATCGCGGACCTCCGCGCCGTAGTCGTCGGGTCGGGTTTTCATCCACTCCTCGTGGTACGCGAGCGCTTCGGCCGACACGATGGCGAATGACGCGCCGGACACGTGGGCGGCGCTCTCCAGCGCGACCTCCTCCACGCGCGCGCCCTGCTCCTCCAGCCGCTTGACGGCCTGCTCCACAGCCTGGCGAAGGACCATCCCCGCCGACTCGAGGAAGAAGGCCCGCAGGAGCCCCACGCGCAGCCCCTTGACCTCTCCCGTCAGGGCGGCGCGGTAGTCCGGGACCGGCAGCACGCTCGTGGTGGGGTCCTTGGGATCGTAGCCGGCCATCGGGCCGAGCAGGAACGCCGCGTCGGCCGCGGTGCGCGTCATGGGGCCGACATGATCCATGGACCAGGCCAGCGGCAGGACACCGGCGCGGCTCGCCCGACCATAGGTGGGCTTGAGCCCCGTGAGCCCGCACAGGGCGGCCGGGATCCGGATCGAGCCGCCCGTGTCCGATCCCAGGGCGCCGGCGCAGAGCCCGGCGGCGACCGCAACCCCGGAGCCCGAAGAGGAGCCCCCCGGCATCCGCTGGGTGTGCGCGTCCCAGGGGTTCCAGGCGTTGCCGAAGTGGATGTTGAGCCCTTCGGGCCCATAGGCGAACTCGTGCATGTTGAGTTTGCCTAGGACGATGGCGCCGGCCTCCTTCAGCCGGGCCACGACGGTGGCGTCTTCGTCGGGAACCCAGTCGGCGAGGATCTTGGACCCCCCGGTGGTCCGGATCCCCTTCGTCGCGTACAGGTCCTTCACCCCGATGGGGATGCCGTGGAGCGGGCCCAGGGCCTGCCCGCCCATGACGGCTGCCTCGGCGTTCTTGGCCGCGGCGAGGGCCTCGTCGCGGCAGACGATGATGAAGGCCTTGAGCTTGCCGTCCAGGGCGTCGATCCGGTCCAGGTAGGCCTGGACGACCTCCACAGGCGAAACTTCCTTGGCCGCGACGAGCCGGCTCAGTTCGGTGATGGGTTTCCAGGCGAGGTCGTCCATGCGGCCCCTAGAGCATCCGGTACTGCACGGCGGGCTCCACGTCGCGGAGCGGAAGCGTGTCGAGCCGTTCGATCAGCTCCAGACTCTTCTCGACCAGCGGCAGGAGGCCCTCCAGATCCTCATCGGTCCAGTCGTAGCCCTGCAACCACGCCAGTCGCCTGAGTGCCCTCACGCTCCGGCGGTCCATCGCGTCCCTGAGAATAGCCGGAGCCTCGGCCAGGGTCAAGAAATGAGAATTGACAAGACAGAGCGGCAGCGGATAATGGGGCAACCCCGACGCGAGAGGAGGACGCTCAATGCCGAGATTCTTCCTGGTCGCCGCTCTGACTCTGGCCGTCCTGGCTCCAGTCCCCGCCCCGGCCGCGCCCGAAGGCACCATGACCTGGGCGGTCCACACCACGCTGGCGCCCACCAACTTCGACCCGGCCGAGACGCCGGGGATCATCACCCCCTTCATGGTCTACTACGCCCTCCACGACGCCCTGGTGAAGCCCATGCCCGGAAACCCGAGGGCGCCCAGCCTGGCCGAGTCGTGGAGCGCGTCGAAGGACGGGCTGACCTACGACTTCGTCCTGCGCAAGGGCGTCAAGTTCCACAACGGAGAGCCGCTGACCGCGGAGGACGTCAAGTTCTCCTTCGAGCGCTACCGGGGGACGTCGGCCAAGATCCTGAAGGACCGGGTGGCGTCCATCGAGACGCCCGACGCCGGCCGCGTCCGCTTCCGCCTCAAGCAGCCGTGGCCGGACTTCATGACCTTCTACTCGACCGCCACCGGCGCCGGCTGGATCGTTCCCAGGAAGTACGTGGAGAAGGTGGGGGACGACGGCTTCAAGAAGGCGCCCGTGGGCGCCGGCCCCTACAAGTTCGTCTCCACCCAGCCGGGTGTCGAGATCGTCTTCGAGGCCTTCGAGCAGTACTGGCGCAAGGCCCCCAGCGTGAAGCGCCTGGTCTTCAAGGTGATCCCGGACGAGTCCACCCGCCTGGCCGCCCTCAAGCGCGGCGAGGCGGACATCGTCTACTCCATCCGGGGGGCGCTCGCCGAGGAGCTGCGGCGCACCCCGGGCCTCACGCTGAAGCCCGCGGTGATCCAGGCGCCCTTCTGGATCTACTTCGCCGATCAGTGGGACCCGAAATCCCCGTGGCATGACAAGCGGGTCCGCCTGGCCGCCAACCACGCCCTCGACCGCACCGCCATCAACCAGGCCGAGACCCTCGGGTTCTCGAAGATCACCTGGAGCATCATCCCCAGCACCTTCGACTTCTTCTGGCAGCCCCCGCCCTATCGCTACGATCCCCAGCAGGCCAAGAAGCTCCTGGCGGAGGCGGGGTATCCGAACGGCTTCGACGGCGGCGAGTACTTCTGCGACACCGCCTACGCCAACCTGGCGGAGGCCGCCCTCAACTACCTCCAGGCGGTGGGCATCCGGGTGAGGCTCCGGCCGCTCGAGCGGGCGGCGTTCTTCAAGGGGTTCGGCGAGAAGAAGTTCAAGAACCTCATCCAGGGCGCGAGCGGCGCCTTCGGCAATGCGGCCACCCGCCTCGAGGCGTTCGTGGTGACCGGCGGGACCTACGTCTACGGGGGCTACCCCGACCTCGACGGGCTCTTCGCCGAGCAGGTGAACGAGACCAACCCGCGGGTGCGCCAGCAGATCCTCCACAAGATCCAGCAGCTCGTCCACGACAAGGTCATGTTCGCGCACCTCTGGGAGCTGGCCTTCATCAACGGGGCCGGACCGCGCGTGGCGGAGTCGGGTCTCGGGCTGATCGCCGGCCACGCCTATTCCGCGCCCTACGAGGACCTGAAGCTCAAAGCCAAGTGACATGAAAAAGTTCGTCGTCCGCCGCATCGGCTACTCGGTCCTGTCGCTCCTCCTCCTGTCGCTGACCATCTTCTTCTTCGTCCGCGTGACCGGCGACCCGGC
The DNA here is from genome assembly GCA_016179965.1 of Candidatus Rokuibacteriota bacterium. Classification (GTDB taxonomy): domain Bacteria; phylum Methylomirabilota; class Methylomirabilia; order Rokubacteriales; family CSP1-6; genus CSP1-6. The sequence goes on from JACPCF010000075.1 coordinate 12,076, forward strand.
CGTGCTGCTGGCGGAGCCCGGCGCCAGCGCCGAGGACCTCAGGATCATCCGCGAGCAGTTCGGGCTGGACCGGCCCCTCTGGATCCAGTACGGCGCCTTCATGGAGAACCTCCTCAAGGGCGATTTCGGCAAGTCCTTCTATTACCGGACGCCGGTCCTGGAGCTGTACCTCTCCCGCCTCCCCCACTCGCTCCTGCTCGCCGGCGCCGCCATGGTCTTTTCCCTGCTCATCGGAATCCCGACGGGAATCATCGCGGCCGTGCGCGTCAACCGCTGGTGGGACAGCATCGGCAAGGTCTTCGCCCTCCTGGGGCTCTCGCTCCCCTCCTTCTGGGTGGGCCTGCTGCTGATCCTCTTCTTCTCCGTCTACCTGGAGTGGCTCCCGTCGTCCGGCGCGGGCACCGCCTGGCACGTGATCATGCCGGCCTTCGCGCTCGGCTGGTACTTCGCCGCCGCCCACATGCGCCTCACGCGCTCGTCCATGCTGGAGGTGCTCGGGAGCGAGTACGTGAAGCTGGCCCGGCTGAAGGGGCTGCCCGAGGCGCTGGTCATCGCCAAGCACGCGTTCAAGAACGCCCTCATCCCCGTCCTGACGCTGGCGGGCATCAACCTCGTCATCATGGTGAACGTGGCCGTGGTGGTCGAAACCGTCTTCGCCTGGCCGGGTGTCGGTCGGCTCCTCTTCGAGGGGATCTCCTTCCGGGATTTCCCCGTGGTCCAGGCCACCGTCATTCTCGGCGGGGCGATGATCATCGTCGTGAACCTGGTCGTGGACATCCTGTATGCGGTGATCGACCCGAGGATCCGCCTTGAGCGTTAGAGCCCCAGCGAGCGTGAGCCGCGCAGCCGGGCTGACCCTGGCCTGGCGCTTCGCCGCCCTCCGCCTGAGCGGCGCGCCGATCATCCCGATCGCCATCATCGGGCTCCTGCTCCTCGTCGCCGTCCTCGCCGACGTCCTGGCCCCCTACAATCCGGAGGTCGGTACCCTCGGCGACCGCTTCCGGCCGCCGGCGTGGCAGGCCGGGGGGAGCGAGAAGCACCTGCTGGGCACCGATCACCTGGGACGGGACATCCTCTCCCGGCTCATCGTTGGGGCGCGCATCTCCATGGTGGTGGGGTTCACCGCCGTCATCGTCGCCGGCGTCCTCGGAACATTCCTCGGCATCCTCTCGGGCTACCTGGGCGGATGGGTGGACCAGGTGATCATGCGCGTGACTGATACGTGGCTCGCTCTGCCCGCGCTGACCTTCGCGATCTTCCTGGCGGCCATCGTGGGGCCGAGCGCGATGAATATCGTGATCATCCTGAGCGCCGTGTACTGGACGCGCTACGCGCGCGTCATCCGGGGCGAGGTGCTGTCCCTCAAGGAGCGCGACTTCGTCCGCCTGGCCATCGTCGCCGGCTGCTCCCAATGGACGATCATGCGGCGCCACATCCTCCCCAACGTCCTGAACTCGGCCATCGTCCTGGGGACGCTCCAGCTCGGCGTGGTGGTGGTGGCCGAGGCCGCCCTGTCCTTCCTCGGGGTCGGGGTGCCGCCGCCCAAGCCCGCCTGGGGCCTCATGCTCGCCGACGGCAAGAAGGGGCTCATGGCCGGCTACTGGTGGCTGACCGTGCTCCCGGGCAGCTGCATCATGCTGATGGTGCTCTCGGCCAACCTCCTCGGCGACTGGCTGCGCGTCAAGCTGGACCCTCAGCTCCGCCAGCTCTGAGAGGCGTCTTCCGCCGATGCTCAGCGTGCGCGCCTCCGCCTGGCGCGTTCTCCCGCTCTTGGTCCTCGTCCTCGCGGGGTGCGGGGTCGGCGACAGGGAAGCCCGGGCCCGCGCGGCGGCCGAAGGGTACTTGCAGGCGGTCAAGGACAAGGATCCGGACAAGGCCATGGGCTTTTTTGCCAAAACGTACTTCGAGACGCGCAGCGCTACGGGCTGGAAGGCCGACCTCCGGCTCATCACCGGCCGGCTCGGGGCCCTCCAGTCCTATTCCCTCAAGAGCCGGACCTGGCGGACGGACCTCGTCCCGCCGGACAGCGGCACCCACGTGACGCTCCAGTACGAGGTCAAGTACGCTCGGCACACGGCCACCGAGACCTTCGTCGTGTTCAAGCCGTTCGCCCGCGGCGATTACAAGATCGTCGGCCACACGATCGCCTCCAAAGGGCTCATGTAGGAATGACGCGCCCCCTGCTCGAGGTCGAGGACCTCCGGACCTATTACTTCGGCGACCGGGGGCGGCGCGTCACCAAGGCCGTGGACGGAGTCTCGCTGACCCTGGCGGCCGGCGAGACGCTCGGCATCGTCGGCGAGTCCGGCTCGGGAAAGACCACGCTGGCCCTCTCCCTCCTGCGGCTGCTCCCCCCCGCCGCCCGGATCGTGGGCGGCGCCATCCGGTTCGAGGGCGAGGACCTCCTCACGAAGTCCGATGGGGAGATGCGCCGCATCCGCGGGAAGCGGATCGCCATGATTCTCCAGGACCCCATGGCGTCGCTGAACCCCCTCTTCACGGTCGGCGATCAAGTCGCGGAGCCGATCCGCGTCCACGAGGGGGCCGACCGCCGCGCCGCCCGGGAGCGCGCTCGGGAGCTTCTCCGGTCGGTCAAGATCGCGGCCCCGGAGCTCCGCGTCAGGGAATACCCGCATCAAATGTCCGGCGGCATGCGGCAGCGCATCGTCGGGGCCATCGCCATCTCCTGCGACCCTCGCCTCCTGATCGCCGACGAACCCACCACCAGCCTCGACCTGACGATCCAGGCCCAGTACCTGGGTCTCCTCCGCGAGCTCCAGCGGCGCCACCGCCTGACGTTGATCTTCGTGACCCACAACCTCGGGATCGTCGCCCGGATGTGTGACCGGGTCGCGGTGATGTACGCCGGGAGGGTCGTCGAAACCGGGCCGACCAAGGCGATCTTCGACGCCGCCGCTCACCCGTATACCAAAGCGCTCATCGAATCCATTCCGAAACTCAGCGGCGCGCGCGGCCGCCTCACCGCCATTGACGGACAGCCGCCGGACCCGGCGGCGCTCCCCGCCGGCTGCGCCTTCCACCCCCGCTGTCCCAAGGTGTTCGAGCGGTGCCGGCAGGAGGCCCCGCCGGAACTCCCCGCGGGCGAAGCCCACGCGGCCCGCTGCTGGCTGCTTCCGCCGGCTTGACGTGCGGGGAACATGTAGGTAATTTGCGTGGCATACCTGAAGCATCCGACCCATAAAGGAGACGCCAGCATGGGCGAGCACAGCCAGTTTCGCTCCCAATTGGAAGCCGCCGTCAGGGCGAAGCACAGCCGCCTGAACCCCTTCACGGAGAAATGGGTCAAGGGCGAGCTCACCCGCGCCCAGCTCGGCGCCTGGGCGTGCCAGCACTACCAGTATGTCTCCAAGTTCCCCCGCTGGTGCGCCACGGTGTACGGCGACTGCCCCGACCCCGAGGCCCGTGACTTCCTCCTCGAGAACATCATCGAGGAGGAGTCGGGGACCAAGCACGTGGATCTCCTGATCCGCTTCGCCGAGGCCTGCGGGGTGAGCCGGGCGGAGGTGGTGAACGCCCGCCAGCTCCCGACGACCCGCGGGCTCACCGCCTGGGGCTACGAGATGTCCCGCCAGCCGTTCCACCTCGCGGCGGCCGGCCTGCTGGTCGGCCTCGAGTCCCAGGTGCCCGGCATCTACTCGCGTAACCTCCCCCCGCTCAAGACGCACTACGGCTTCACCGACCACGAGGTCGAGTTCTTCGCCATTCACATCGTGGCCGACGAGGTCCACGGCGAGCGCGGCTACCAGATCGTCGAGAAGCACTGCACGACCCCGGAGCGCCAGGCCGACGCCCTCGACGCGGTCCGGCAGGCCACCGAGATGCGCTGGCAGTACATGACGGGCGTTTACCGTGTCCTCGTCCTGAAGGACGAGGCGTGATGGCGCTGACGCTCAAGAAAGCCCTGGAGTGCATCGACAAGGGGATCGCCAAGGCGCGGGAGCTCGGCTTCAACGTGGCCATCGCGGTCGTGGACGAAGGCGGCCACCTCGTGGCCTGCCACCGCATGGACAACGCCTTCTGGGTCACGCCCGAGATCGCCCGGGCCAAGGCCAACGCCAGCGTGGCGTTTCGCGCCGCGACCCAGGAGCTCGAGGAGCGCTTCGCCAAGCGACCGCTCTTCGCGGGTACTGTGGCGGGCCTCAAGGACTACCAGTTCGTTTTCGGCAAGGGGGCGGTCCCGGTCGTGGAGGACGGCCGGATCGTCGGCGCCGTGGGCGTCAGCGGGGCCGTCCCGGCGGAGAACGACCACACGATCGCGGATGCCGCCGCGGGCCATCCGGCCATCCCCCAAAGCCACTAACATCTTGAGGGGGCAGCCATTATGCGCTTGGAAGTGCTGAACCCACAGGCAGCCACCATCGAGCACACCGCCAAGGCGGCCCACCGCCCGCCCGACCTCAGGGGGAAGCGGGTCGGCCTCTACTGGAACCTGAAGGCCGGCGGCGACCACGCGCTCACGCGCACGGCCGAGCGCCTTGGCCAGCGCTTCCCGGGCGCGACCTTCAAGCGCTACTGGGGCGAGGTGGGGAGCCTCTTCAGGATGGCGACCGCCGCCGACGTCGAGCGCATCGCCGCCGAGTGCGACGCCGTCATCGGCACCACCAGCGACTGAGGGTCGTGCACGTCGTGGCTTGTCCACGACATGGTCGAGATGGAGAAGGCCGGTTTGCCCACGGTCTCCCTCACGGCGGCGGGGTTCGTCAAGGACGCGCGGCGGAGCGCCCAGGCCTTCGGCCTGACCGCCCTGCCCGTCGCGGTGGTTCCCCTTCCCCTGACCAACCAGACGCCGGAGGAGATCCGGGCGGCCGTGGATGGCTGCATCGATCAAGTCGTCCAGGGCCTCACCGAGGCTCCCGCCGTCGTCGTGGAGTCCCCCGCCGCGGCGGCAGCGGCCGAGCGGCTGACCGTCGAAGGCGTGGATGCCCTCGACGCCCTCGACCGGATGAACGTGCTCTTCCTCGAGCGGGGCTGGAGCGACGGCTTTCCGCTAGTGCCGCCAACGCCGGATCTCCTCGAGCGGATGCTCGGCGGCACGCGGCGGGCGCGAGACGAGGTGGTGGCGGTCCTCGAGCCCGGCTTCGGCGTCGCCACGGTGGAGAAGATCGCGATCAACGCGGTGATGGCGGGCTGCCGGCCCGAGCACCTGCCGGTGCTCCTCGCCGCCGTCGAGGCCGTCGCCGACCCACGCTTCCTGCTCAGGATCGCCGCTATGTCCACGGGGCCCCACGCGCCGCTGATCCTCGTCAACGGCCCGATCGCCCGGGAACTGGGGATCAACTCGGGCCGCTGCGCCCTGGGCCCCGGGGCCCAGTCGTACCCGAACGTGGTGATCGGCCGGGCGCTGCGCCTCATTTACATGAACGTGGGCCAGGCGTACCCGGGGCTGATGGACATGGACACGATCGGCTCGGCGAACAAGTTCAGCCTTTGCGCCGCCGAGAACGAGGAGGCGAACCCCTGGGAGCCGTTCCACGTGGAGAAGGGGTTCGACCGCGCGGAGAGCACCGTCACGGTGCAGACGGTCTACGGCCAGACCGACGTCCTCGACTTCGCCAACACCACGCCGGAGCGGCTCCTCCAGACCGTCGTGAGCGCCGCCACGAACATCGCCATCGGCAGCACCGGCCGCTGGCTCGAGGGCCACTGGGCCGACCCCCGGACCAAGGTCGAGGTCCGGGACCACTGCCTGCTCATGCTCTGCCCCGAGCATGCCGCGATCATCGCCAAGCACGGCTGGTCCAAGGCCGACGTCCGCCGCTTCCTCTACGAGAACGCGCGCATGCCCTTCAGGCTCCTCCGCTGGACGAGGGAGCCCTCCACGCTCATCGCGGGACGGCCGGACCTCCAGTGGCTCCTCCAGCACCCGGACCTCCCGCTGCCCATCTTCGAGCTGCCGGAGTGCTTCGAGATCGTCGTGGTGGGAGGCCCGGCCGGCCGCAGCATGTACTTCTACGGAGCCCACGAGCCAGTCACGAATCCCATCGAGAGGAGGGAGTCATGAAACCACCCCTGAAGATCGCGACGTTACTCCTGCTCGTATCCGTCCTGCTGGTGAGCCCCGCCTGGGGGCAGGCCAAGCCCGGCGGAGAGCTCACGGTCGCGCTGTCGAGCTTCTCCACGGAGATCCTGGATCCCGTGCTCGGCGGCCACATCGTGAAGTTCTACCTCTCGCTCATGTTTGACTATCTGGTCGGGGTCACCCCGGACGGCCAGCTCTCCAAGGATGGAGGGATCGCCTCGCGCTGGGAGGCTTCGGCCGACCACAAGCGCTGGACGTTTCACCTTCGCCAGGGAATCAAGTTCCACAACGGGGATGAGCTGACGTCCGAAGATGTCAAGTTCAGCATCCTGCGCGCGATGGGCAAGCGCTCCACCACGGGCTACGCCGGGCCATTGCGGGCCCTGATCCAGGACATCGAGACGCCGGCTGCCGACCGTGTGGTCATCGTCACGAAGGAGCCTACCCTTATCATCCCGCCGTACCTGTCGCGGGTTCTGTCGACGGAGGGCATGATCCTACCCAAGAAGTACGTCGAGGCGAACGGCGATGACGTCTTCGCCCGGAAGCCGGTCGGCAGCGGCCCCTATCGCTTCGTGGAGCAGGTTACCGGCTCCCACATCAAGCTCGAGGCCCTGGACAACCACTGGCGGCTGGGGACCCCGAAGTACAAGACCGTCACGTTCAAGCTGATCCCCGAGGAGACCACGCGCGTCGCCATGCTCCGCCGCGGCGAGGCCGACATCATCGAGATCAGCCGGGATCGGGTCAAGGAGGTCGAGCGGGGTGGCTTCCCGATCTACCACCGAAAGGATGACGCCCTCCTGCACATGTGGTGGGTGCAGCCGTGGGAGAACACCCCGGTCAAAGACAAGCGCGTCCGCGAGGCGCTCAACATCGCCATCGACCGGAAGGAGCTCGCCGCAACGATCTTCGGCGGCATGGCGGACCCCGGTGTGATCCCCTTCGGGCTCTCCTGGGCTTTCCCCGACGTGAGCTTCAAGGTCACCCCGGACCTCGCCTACGCCCATGATCCCCCGCGGGCCAAGAAGCTCCTGGCTGACGCCGGATTCCCGAACGGCTTCCCCATCGAGTTCTACGCCTTCCAGCTCCCGGGCCTCCCCGAGGGGAAGGCCATGTCCGAGGCCGTGGCCGGCTACTGGCAGAAGATCGGCGTCCAGTCCAAGCTGGTCCCTGTGGACTACGGCGCCTTCAGGAAGAAGTGGCTCGACCAGACGATCCCGGGGGCCGTGGGCTACTACAACATGGCCAACCGGGACTGGATCGGCACCTACGCCCTGATCGAGAAGATGGCCTACACGCCATCGAAGACGACGACGACCAAGGACCCTGAGGTGGACGGCATGGTGCGGCAGGTGCTCGTCCAGACCGACCGGGAGAAGATCAACGCCCTGATGCGCAACATCTTCACCCGTCTCCGAACCGAGCACCTGGGCATCCCGCTCGTGTATCTCCACACTCCGTACGCGGCGTCCAAGAGGATCACCAAGTGGAACCCGGGGTCGGTGATGTACGACCTCAACCTCGATGAGCTGCTGACGTCGAAGTAATGCGGCGCTTCATCGTCACGCGCCTCCTTCAGTCGCTGGTGGCCCTGGCCATCCTCTCAGTGGTCATCTTCGCTTTGGCCCGGGCCACCGGCGACCCGCTCCACCTGATCCTGCCGATGGTCGCCACGGAGGAGGACTATGCCAACGCGCGGCGCTACCTCGGCCTCGACCAGCCGCTCTATCGCCAGTACCTGACCTTCGTCGGCAACGCCCTGACGGGCGACTTCGGCACCTCCCTCAGGGCCCGTCGCCCCGTTATGGACCTCATCAAGGAACGCCTCCCCAACTCGGTGAAGCTCGCCACCTTTTCCATGGCCGTGAGTCTGCTCATGGCGTTCCCCCTCGGCATCATGGCGGCCGTGAAGAACGACACCGGCGTGGATCGCACGGCCCAGGTGATCGCGGTGCTGGGTCAGTCGCTCCCCACCTTCTGGGTGGGCATCGTCCTCATCGAGGTCGTGGCCGGCAGGCTCCAATGGCTCCCCGCCGGGGGGACCGGCAGCCTGGCCCACTACGTCCTGCCCGGCTTCACGCTCGGCTGGTTCGTCGTGGCGGGGAT
>JACPCF010000158.1 GCA_016179965.1 Candidatus Rokuibacteriota bacterium
GCCGTCTCCGAGTGGCGCGCGCGGGGGAGGGGCGGGTGACCTATCACGACCCGTGCTACCTCGGCCGCTACAACGACATCTACGAGCCACCGCGCCGGGTTCTCCGCTCGGTCTGCCGCGACGAGTTGCTCGAGATGCACCTCTGCAAGTCCAAGGGGTTCTGCTGCGGCGGGGGCGGGGGCCGGGTCTGGATGGAGGAGCACGAGGGGCGCCGCGTGAACCAGGTGCGCGTGGAGCACGCCATGGAGGTGAACCCCGACGTGCTGGCCTCGGCGTGCCCGTTCTGCCTGACGATGTTCGAGGACGGGGTGAAGGGCAAGGGGGTCGCCGACAAGATCAAGACCCGGGATATCGCCGAGCTGGTCGCCGACAGCCTCAAGTGAAAGAGCTCCTGCTCCTTCTTCCGAACCTGGCTGTGCTCCTCGGGCGGCTCCTCGCCGATCCGTCGGTGCCGGGGACGGCCAAGGTGGCGCTGGGGGCGATGGCAGCGTACCTCGTGAGCCCGGTGGATTTGATCCCGGACTTCATCCCGTTCGTGGGCTATCTCGACGACCTGATCCTGGTCGCCATCATCGTGGATGGGCTCCTGAACCACCTGGACCGGGATCTCCTGCGCAAGCACTGGCCGGGAGATCCGGTGACGCTCGAGAAGAGCGCCGCCGTGGCGCGGCGCCTTTCCGCGTGGGTCCCCGCGCGGATCAAAGCGAAAGTCTTCGGCAGGCAAAAGGAGGCGGCGTGACGGCGCTGTCGAACTGGGGGCGGTGGGGGGCCAACGACGAGATCGGCACCGCCAACTTCATCACGGCCGAGACTATCGTCCAGGCCGCGCGGCTGGTGAAGCGGGGGCAGGTCCTGAGCCTGGCGATTCCCCTGAACCCGCGCACGCCCACCGATCCGAGCCGCCCGCCGATGCAGCACTTCGTCAGGAGCGCGCGTCTCAAGGTGGCGGACCACGGCTGGGGAGGGGAGAGCGAGTTCGCCGACGACTGGATCTCCATGTCGCCCCAGACGGGCACTCAGTGGGATGGCCTCTGCCACGCCTTCAGGGAGGGGAGGATCTACAACGGCTACGACGCCGGCCAGGCCATCAACCCTCACGTCGGAGCGCGGAAGTGTTCCATCGACCGCCTCGCCACCTACTTCGTCACTCGGGGCGTGCTCCTGGACGTCGCCAAGCACAAGGGCATGGGAAATCTTCCAGGCGGTTTCGCCGTCAGCTCACGGGATCTGGAGGAAGCCGTGTCCGCCCAGGGGGTGGAGGTCCGCCGCGGCGACGCGCTCCTGATCCGCACGGGCTGGCTGGCGTTCTGGAACCGAGCGACGGTCAAGGAGCGCGAGACCTTCTACGACGTGGCGCCTGGGCTCGGGATGAGCGCCGCCCAGTGGCTCCACAGGAAGGAGGTCGCCTGCATCGGCGTTGACAACGTCGCCGTCGAGGTCAAGCCCGCGGAAGACGGAAAATCGATGCTGCCGCTCCACCCGGTCCTGATCCGCGACCTCGGCCTGACCATCGGCGAACTCTTCTGGCTGGAGGATCTCGCCAAGGTGTGCGCCGAGGATCGGTCTTACGAGTTCCTTTTCGTCGGCCAGCCGCTGCGGATCTCGGGCGGCCTCGGCTCCCCGATCAACCCCCTGGCCATCCGGTGAGGGGGGGGTCAGGTCTTGCAATGACGCATTACAGTCTGATTTCGGAGACAGGTGTTGCATTGCAAGACCTGACCCTGGGTAGTGAGGGGAGATCAACCCCCTGGCCATCCGGTGAGGTGACGGAATGCTTGATCCCGCGTACGCCGAGGTGATCCGGCGGAGGCTCGAGGTCCCGCTCAGCGAAGGGCCGGACAAGGTGACGACGCTGGAAGAGGCGGTGCGCCGCCTCGTCAAGCCTGGGTCAGTGCTCCACCTCGGGACCGCCCACGCCCGCGCCAATGTCCACGTTCGCGAGCTCGTGCGCCAGTGGTGGGGGAAGACGCCGGGCTTCACGATCGCCACCGTGGGGCTCGGCTCCCCGTGGACGGCGCTGATCCACGGACGGCTCGTCAGGCGGATGATCACAACGTTCCTCGGGGAGGGCTACCCGTTCCCCGTGCCGAGCCCGCTGATCGGGAAGGCGGTGCTGGAGGGGCGCCTCGAGGTCCAGAACTGGTCCATGCTCACCTTTCCCCTCCGCCTCCTGGCCGGCGCCATGGGCGTGCCGTTTCTTCCGACGCGCTCGCTCTTGGGCTCCTCCATGGAAGAGGATAATTCACGCCAGGGCGACTTCCAGGTGGCCGACGACCCCTTCGGCGGCGAGGGGCGCATCGGCTACGCCCGGGCCCTCGTGCCCGATCTATCACTCCTCCACGCCTGGGCGGCAGACCGCGCCGGCAACACAATCATCGCGCCGCCGATGAACGAGAACCTCTACGGCGCCATGGCCGCACGGGGCGGCGCCATCGTCACGGTGGAGAAGGTCGTCTCCTCGGAGTTTATCCGCCGCCACGCGCCGCTGGTGAAGCTGCCGGGGCAGTATGTGGCGGCCGTCGTGGAGGCGCCGCTCGGCGCCCACCCGGGGGGGATGTACGGGATGGACGTGCCCCAGTTCGAGGGGTACGCCGAGGACCTCGAGTGGATCCTCGAGGTGCGGAAGGCGTTCAGGAAGGCGGAGACGGCGGAGGCCTGGATCAAGGAGTGGATGCTGGACGTGCCGACCCAGGATCACTACCTGGCGAAGCTCGGCTACGCGAAGATCATGGAGGTCAAGGGGCGTGCCGACACCGACGCCTGGGTGTCTGAGCTGGAATCGCTCTCCGAGGGGCTCCCCGCCGAACCCGGCTACAACGCCACGGAGATGATGGTCGTCGCGGCCTCCCGGATGCTGGCGGAGAAGGCCAGGGCCCACCGCTACCGGACCTTCCTCGCCGGCGTGGGCAACTCCAACCTGGCGGCGTGGCTCGCGGCCTACCAGCTGAAGCAGGCGGGCGTGGACATCGAGCTCATGGCGGAAGCCGGCATGGTGGGGTACCTCCCCCGGCCCGGCGAGCCCTTCGTCTTCTCCTTCCGGAACTTCCCCTCGTCGAAGATGCTCACCGACATCTTCCACGTCATGGGCATCTTCATGGGCGGCCGCCAGAACGAGTGCCTGGGTTCGCTCGCGGCGGGCCAGATCGACAAGCACGGCAACATCAATTCAACGATCATCCCGGGCGTGACCTACATCACGGGCTCGGGCGGGGCCAACGACATCGCCTCCTCGGCGCGGGAGGTGGTCGTGACGCTCAGCCAGGGCCGCCACCGCTTCGTGGACAAGGTCCCATACATCACCGGGCCGGGCCAGCGCGTCAGGACCGTGGTGTCGGACTATGGGGTCTATCAGAAGCCCGACGAGCACGGGGAGCTCGTCCTGACGGGCCTGTTCGCGGGGAAACCGGAGGCGGAGGCGGTGCGGGGGGCGAAGGAAGCGTGCGGCTGGGAGCTGAAGGTGGCATCCACCCTTCGCCGTTTCGAGCCGCCCGACAGCGACGAGCTGGCGCTGATCCGCCTCTTCGACCCGCGCCGGTACTTCCTAGGAGACCAACCATGATCGGGATTCTTTCCGTCGGGGCCTATATTCCGCGCTACCGCCTGTCGGGAAAGACGCTTGCCCAGGTGTGGGGGAGTGGCGGAAGCGGGGAGCGGGCCGTGGCCAATTACGATGAGGACAGCCTCACGATGGCGTCGGAGGCCGCGCTCTCGGCTCTGGCCGGACGCGACCCGTCGAAGGTCGGCGCCTGCTTCTTCGCGTCCACGACGCCGCCCTACACCGAAAAATCCACCGCCACGCTGCTGGCAACGGTGGCCGACCTCGGCGCGGAGATCGTGACCGCCGACCTCGGGGGCTCGCTCCGCGCGGGAACCACGGCCATCCTGCTCGCCCTGGACCTGATCAAGGCCGGGACGGCCTCTCAAGTCCTGGTCGCGGCGGGCGACATGCGGCCCACGGCCCCGGGGACCGAGCTGGAGACCCTGCTCGGCGACGGCGCGGGGGCGATGATCCTCGGAGAGGGCGATGTGATCGCGACGTTCGAGGGCGCCTATACGGCCAGCCACGAGTTCACCGACGTCTGGCGGAAGGCGGGGGATCGCTTTCTCGAACTGGGAGATCCCACCTTCGTGAAGGCCTACGGGCTCGACAAGCACATCCCCGAGGCGGTGGACGGCCTGCTGGCGCGCGT
>JACPCF010000076.1 GCA_016179965.1 Candidatus Rokuibacteriota bacterium
ATCACTCCGGGTGCGAGGGCGCCGAGGGCGCGGGCGGCGGCCGGTGGAGGATTTTGAGTTTGACAGCCCTTCGGCCCGGTGTTACAAATGAATGCCGATTCACTCACCCCTCCTATGCGTGAGCCGGACAAGCACCAGCAGATCATCGAGGCGGCGGTCCGAATCTTCGCCCGCAACGGCTACTACAACTCCCGCGTCTCCGACATCGCCAAGGAGGCGGGGATCGCCAGCGGGACCATCTACCTCTACTTCAAGACCAAGGACGACATCCTGGTCACGCTGTTTCGGGAGAAGATGGCCGAGTTCGTCGCCACCGTGCGCAAGGCCATCGCCGCCGAGCCCGACGCGGTCGCCAAGCTGCGGCGGCTCATCGCGCTGCACTTCGAGATCCTGGAGGAGCACCCGGAGATGGCCGAGGTGGTGCAGGTGGAGCTCCGCCAGGGACAGAAGTTCTTCCGGGGGGCCTCGGCCAACGAGGTCAGTGGCTACTTCAATCTGATCTCCTCGGTGCTCGAGGAGGGGATCGCCGCCGGCGTGTTCCGCAACGACCTCCCCATCAAGACCGTCAGGAAAGTTCTGTTCGGCGCCATGGATCAGATGGCCACGAGCTGGGTGCTGGGCAAGCGCGGCTACCGGCTCTCCGACACCGCCGACGCGGTGGCCGATATTTTCCTGAAGGGGCTCGCTGCCAAACCATAGGGGGACACCCATGGGCTATGAGACGCTGACTCTCACCCGCGAAGAGTCGTACGCCGTCATCACGCTGAACCGCCCCCCAGCCAACGCGATCAACGAGCAGCTGATGCGGGAGCTGGATGCCGCCCTGACCGCGCTCGAGAAAGACGCGGCGGTCCGCTCCGTCATTATCACGGGGAGCGGTGACAGGATCTTCTGCGGTGGCGCCGACCTGGGCTCGGCCTTCTCGGGCGGGGGCGTGGAGGAGTTTGTCCGCTACGGGACGGGAGTGCTCCGGAGGATCGAGCGCTTTCCCAAGCCTGTGATCGCGGCGGTGAACGGGCACGCCACGGGCGGCGGGTGCGAGATCGCCATGGCGTGCCACTTCCGGATCCTCAAAGAGACGGCGCGCATCGGCCAGACGGAGTCGAACCTCGGAATCATCCCGGGCTACGGCGGCACCCAGCGGCTGCCGCGGCTCATCGGCAGGACGAAGGCGCTCGAGTACCTGATCCTGGGAACGCAGATCCCGGCGCCCGAGGCGCTCCAGCTCGGCCTCGTGAACAAGCTCTCGAAGGAAGGGGAGACCCTGAACGACGCCAAGGCCCTCGCCGGCCAGATCGGCAAGCGGGCGCCGATCGCCACGCGGCTGATCCTCCAGGCGGTGGACGAGGGGCTCAACACGGACATCGATCACGGCCTGGACGCGGAGGTCCGCGCCTTTGTCGAGACGCTCAAGACCGAGGACGCCGCGGAGGGCATCCAGGCCTTTTTCCAGAAGCGCCCCGCCCAGTTCAAGGGGAAATAGCCATGGACCTCGGGATCAAGGGCAAGGTCGCGCTGGTGACGGGGGGCGCCCGGAACCTGGGCAGGGCCGACGCGGTGGTGCTGGCCCAGGAGGGGTGCGCCGTCGCGGTCCTGGATCTGAACGGCGAAGGCGCCCTGGAGACCGCCAAGGAGATCGCGGACAAGGGCGGGACGGCCACGGGCTACGCCTGCGACATCTCGGATCGCTCCCAGGTGGCGTCGACCATTGCTCAGGTGGAAAAGGATTTGGGCCCCGTGGACGTCCTGGTCAACAACGCCTCCATCGTGTTCACCGTGGCCCAGCTCAAGGACATGAAGGATGAGGACTGGGACCTGAACATGAACGTGAACCTCACGGGGACATATAACGTGACCAAGGCCGTCTTTCCCGGGATGAGGGAGCGCAAGTGGGGGCGGGTCATCTGCATGGCCTCGATCGCGGGGCTGCTGGGAGGCTTCGGCCAGACCGCCTACTCGACCACGAAGATGGGCGTCGTCGGGTTCGCCCGGTCGGTGGCCCTCGAAGGTGCGCGCTACAACGTCACCTCCAACGTCATCGCCCCGGGCATCATCGCCCCCATGGCCAAGCTCTCGCCCATGTACGACCGGATCGTCAAGCGGGTGGCGATGCAGCGCGAGGGGGAGCCCGAGGACATCGCCCACGCCATCGCCTTCCTCTGCTCGGAGCGGGCGCGGTACATCACGGGCGCCGTCCTGACGGTCACGGGCGGCCTCGATCTCTTTACCTTCTGATCCCTAACACAAAGGAGGGTGTCGCATGCCAACCGTCAAAGAGACCTTCGACATGATGGCGAGCCGCTTCAAGCCGGAGAAGGCCGGCGGGGTGAGCGCCGTCATCCAGTACGAGATCACTGGGGAGAGCGGGGGAACCTGGACCGCCACGATCAAGGACGGCAAGTGCGTCGTCACGTCGGGGGCGGCCGCTAGTCCCAACCTGACGCTGACCATGTCCGGCCAGGATTGGCTCGACATGCTGGCGGGGAAGCTCTCGGGCCAGATGGCCTTCATGTCCGGCAAGCTGAAGCTGAAGGGGGACATGGGGCTGGCCATGAAGATCGGGGGCATGTTCGGGACGACGTAGCGCGCACTTCGCGACAATCCGAAGGGGGCCCTCAGTCGGGTCCCCTCAAGTGGGCGTGCCGCCCGCTCGGCTGTCACAATGCGCACGTGTACGCGAAGTAGTGTGGCTTCGGCCCGGGGCGCCTGGCCGAGCTGAAAACCCAGGGGGTTCTCTGACATGACTGAGCGCTTCACGATGATCGCCGACGAGCCGCGCGTGGACGCGGAGCTGATCGCCCAGTGGCAGGAGGAGCTCGAGCGGAACCTCGGGCGGATGAAAAACTTCGCCCAGATGGTGACGAACCCCAAGGACCCGACGGTCGGCGTGACGCCGCGGCAGGAGATTTATCGGAAGAACAAGTCGCGCCTTTACCGGTACGAGGGGAGCCGGAAGCACCGGACCCCGCTCCTCTTCGTCCCGAACCTGGGGATCAGCCGGCCGTACATCTTCGACCTGCTCCCGGGCGGGAGTTTTATCGAGCACATGACCCGGGAGGGGTTCGACTTCTACCTCCTGGACTGGGGGGTCTTCGGCCCCGAGGACAACGGACTAACGCTCGAAGATTGCGTCATGCGCATCCTCCCGCGCATGGCTCGGAAGGTGCTCGAGACCTCGAGGGCCCGGGAGCTGAGCGTGCTCGGGTACTGCATGGGGGCTCCGCTCTCGGCCTCCTTCATCGTCACCCACCCGGAGATCCCTGTGAAGAACTTCGTCAACATGGCCGGGCCCATCGACTTTTCCAAGGCGGGCCTCTTCGGCCTCTGGCTCGACAAAAAATACTTCGACGCCGACAAATTCGTGGACACGCTCGGCCAGATCCCAGCCGACATGGTCAAGGCCGGCTTCAAGCTCCTGAAGCCGACGATGGACCTGACCGCCAGCCTGAACCTCTGGTGGAATCTGTGGAACGACGGCTACGTGGAGGGCTTCAAGGCGCTCAACAAGTGGGCCAACGAGTACGTGGCCTTCCCGGGCGAGTTCTTCCGCCAGTGGGTGAAGGAGTTCTACCAGCAGAACCGGCTGATCCGGGGCGAGCTCAGGCTCGGAGGAAAGCCGGTGCGGCTGGGGGACATCCGGTGCCCGGTCTTCGTCGTCGGGGCCAAGGAGGATTACATCGCCCCGCCCGCCTGCGTGAAGGCCCTGATCGACGCGGTGGGGAGTACCGACAAGGGCTACGTGGAGCTGCCCGGAGGCCACATCTCGCTCATCGCCGGCCGCGGGGCGTCGATTCACTGCTGGCCGAAGGTCTCCGGCTGGCTCGCCCCCCGGTCATAAAGACCCCCCTCCCCTTAATCCTCTCCCCCAGGGGAAGAGGGGAGGGTGAGGGGGCTTGGCGCGCAGCGTCAAAGGCGATACGATAGGAGATGAGGCCATGGCGGAGAACTCGAGCACCCAAGCCCTCTTCGACCTCTGGAAAAAGCAGATCGAGGAAGGAACCCAGGCCTGGGCCCGGCTGGTCGGCCAGATGAGCCAATCGGGCCAGGCCCCGGACCCGTTCCAGTTCTGGCGCCCCCTGATGGACCAGGGCATCGCCGCCTGGTCCAAGCTCTTCACACAGGTCCCGGCCACGCCCGAGCTCCTCGCGCAGTGGAAACAGTTCCTGGACCAGTGGATCGCCGCCTGGGGGAAGGTGCTCGAGCAGGCCATGGGGACGGAGGCCTTCTCCCAGGCGCTCGGCAAGTACCTGGACCAGTGGCTGTCGCTCCAAGGGCCCGTCAAGAAGGTCGCCGACGAGACCACCGAGGCCACCCTCCAGGCGTTCGGCGTCCCCTCGCGCAGTCAGGTGGTGGGGATCGCCCGCCAGCTGGTGGACCTCGAAGATCGCCTCGAGGGGTTGGAGGATCGTCTGGGCGCGCTCATGGCGCGGATGGATGACCTCCACAAATCCCTGGAGGATCACGAGGCGGCCGCCGCGCGGCGGGCCGCGGAACGGGTGGCTCAATGATCGGACGCGCGATCGATGAGCTGTCGGTGGGAGACTCGGCCGAACTCTCGCGGATGGTGTCGGAGGACGACATCGCCGAGTTCGTGGACGCCGTCGGGGATTACAACCCCGTGCATTCGGATCCGGCCTTCGCCGCAACCACGCCGTTCCGGGGCCCCATCGCCCCGGGGATCTGGACGGCCGGATTGATCTCGGGCGTCATCGGCACGCGGCTCCCGGGGCCGGGAAGCATTTACGCCACCCAGGATCTCCAGTTTCTGAAGCCGGTGAGGGCCGGCGACACCATCACCGCCCGCGTGGAGGTGCGTGAGATTGTCCGGGAACGCAACCGCGTGAGGCTCCGGACCGTCTGCGTGAATCAGCGGGGGGAAGAGGTGCTGGTCGGGGAGGCCTGGGTCCTCCCGCCGAAGAGCCAGGTCGTCTACGCCGAGGACAAGAGCGGGGCCGGCGCGCTGGCCTTCTGGGCCCTTCAGCCGTGGGCCTGGGCCGCCCAGGCCCTGAGCGTCTGGGCCGTCCTGGGCCTCTCCGCCCTAGCTGCCCTCCGTCCGCGCCAGGCCTGACCGCAAGCGCGAGCGAAGGCGAGCCCTGTGAGGGGGCGAAGCCCCTCCCTTGCGGGCACCCGCGAAGCGGGTCGCAGCACCCACCCCTTGCGGGTGGGTCACATGAACAGGCCGCCGTTGAGTGAGAGCTCCGCCCCCGTGATGTAGTCCCCGTCCGAGGAGACCAGGTAGACCACCGCTCGGCCGACCTCGTCGCCCCGCCCGAAGCGCTTCAGGGGAATCTGATCCAACAATCGTTGCCGTACCTTCTCCGGGATCGCCGCCACCATCTCAGTCTCGATGAACCCGGGGGCCACCGCGTTGACCGTAATCCCCTTGCCGGCCAGCTCCTTGGCCAGGGACTTCGTGAAGGCCGCCACTCCGGCCTTCGAGGCCGCGTAGTTGGCCTGGCCGAAATTACCGATCTGCCCGATCACGGAGGTGATGTTCACGATGCGGCCGAAGCTCTGCTTCAGCATCTGGTCGATGAAGACCTTCGTGCAGTTGAACACTCCGTCGAGATTGATCGCGAGGACCTTCCGCCAGGAGGCGTGATCCATCTTCACAAAGGTCTTGTCCGAGTTGATGCCGGCGTTGTTGACGAGGATGTCCAGGTGGCCGAATTCCTTGAGCACCTCCTGTGCCATCCGGAAGGTGTCCGGGAAATCGCTGACGTCGGCGCGCGCCAGGATGGCCCTGCGCCCCATCTTCTGGATCTGCTCGGCGACGTCTTTGGCCGGCGCCTCGCTCGAGACGTAGTTGATGGCCACCTCGGCCCCCTCCTCCGCGAGCGCCAGGGCGATGGCGCGGCCGATGCCGCGGGAAGCGCCGGTGACGAGTGCGGTGCGGCCTTTGAGTTTCATGGGCGGTAGTATACCTTGCCGGGAATGACGCGGAGTGTTAGACTGGCGCCCGGAACCGCCATGGCCTACACCATCAAACGCTACTCCAACCGCAAACTCTACGATACGCAGGAGAGCCGCTACGTCACCCTCGAGGAGCTCGAGGAAATGATCCGGGCAGGGAGGGAGATCCGGGTCGTGGACGCGAGCACCGGCGAAGACCTGACCTCCGTGACGCTGGCCCAGATCCTCCTGGAGAACGAGCGGGCCCACCGGGCCACCCTCCCGACGGCGCTCCTCCACCAGGTCATCAAGCACGGAGAGGCCTGGCAGGATTTTCTCCAGCGGTCGCTGCGCGCCAGTCTGGAAGGAATCACCACGAGCCAGCGCGAGGCCGATCGGGTCTTCAAGGAGTGGGCGGGGCGGGCCGGCTGGATCCCCACCAAGGAGCCGGAGGGGGAGGCGCGGACGAGTCGGGAGGAGGGCCGGGAGGCCGAGAGCCTGCGCGGCGAGGTCGCCAGCCTGAAGGCAAAGCTCCGCGCGCTGGAGCGGCGAATCCCGAAGAAGCGGAAAAAATAAAGGCCCATCAAGGTGAGGGGGCCGGTCTTTAGGTGGACCGCGTCTGCCTTAGTTGGCCGACGGGGTGTAGAGGGTCTTGAGCCTGCCGCCCACGCTGGCAAAGGTCTGCTGGATCTCCTTCGCCGCCTGCTCGGCCGAGGCCTGAAGCCGCTCGGCGGATCGGGTTGTGGCCTGGGCGTTGCCCTCCAGGAGCTTGAACGCCTTCTGCGCCTCCTCGATCCCATCCAGCAGGTTCTTCTGGTACCAGCCGACGGGATCCTTCGGGATCTCCTGCCAGTCGGCCTGACGGCGGAGCAGGTAGTCCTGCCCACCCTTCATCGCCTCGACGGCCGAAGACTGGAGCTCGGCGTAGAGCCGCACCCCTTCCTTGGCCGTGCTGGCGGAGAGATCCACCAGCTCGCGGACGATCTTCTGGTTGGCGTCGGCCCAGAGCGTGAGCGCCTCGACGCCCTTACCGGTGAACTGCCCGAACGACTCCTCTGCTTTCTTCGTGGTTGCCATGTCCGGCACCTCCTGTGTGAGTCTGCGGGCAGGATAACGCACTGCGGCACCTCCTGTCAAGCGATTTGTTGCAGCGCGTCATTTCCGGCGTGCTATGGTGGACCCTGGTGCGGGCTAACGTATTGAAATCCCGATGAACCTGGCGCGGCTGGGCGAGGAAAACCTCGAGAAGTACGGCGAGTACGTCGCGCTCGTTTTCGAGGGGAAGGAGTATACCAACCGCGAGCAGCACCGGGCCGCCAACCGCCTGGCCAACGCCCTCCGGGGGCTCGGGGTAGGGGTGGGGGACCGGGTCGTCGTCATGCTCCCCAACTGCCCCGAGGTCCCTCAGAGCTGCGCGGCCATCCTGACGCTGGGGGCCGTCGTCGTCCCCGTGATCTTCCTGCTGAGCCCCGAGGAGGTGAAGCACATCCTCGGGGACTCGGAGGCCAAGGTCGTCATCACCTCCACCGATATGCTCTGGAAGGTGGAGCCGCTCATCGGCGCGCTCCCCACCCTGCGGCACGTCGTGCTGGTGGACGGGGACGGGGAGAGAACGCTCGGCCTGGCGGGGCTCGCGAAGGGGGAGCCGGACACGTTCACGGTCGTGGAGCGCGCGGATGACGACTTGGCCGTGATCCTCTACACCTCCGGCACGACGGGGCAGATCAAGGGCGTCGCCCTCTCCCACCGAAACCTCCACTCGAACGCCCGCGCCGCCGCGGCCCTCAACGAGCTCTCGCGGGAGGACTGGGGGCTGGCCGTGCTCCCCCTGTCCCACTCCTACGGCCTCATGCTCATGAACGCGGGAAACATCCTGGGGACTCGGTCGGTCCTGCTCCGGTGGTTCAACCCCGAGGAGGTGCTGACGACGATCCAGAAGTTCAGGATCCGCGCGATGGCCGGCGTGCCGACCATGTTCGTGTACCTGCTGAACTACCCGGGGGCCGAGGCGCACGATACGTCGTCCATGATCTACTGGGGATCGGGGGCGGCGCCCCTCCCGCTGGAACTCGTCGAGCCCTTCGAGAAGAAGTTCGGGGGGAGGATTCTCGAGGGATACGGTCTGACGGAGGCGGCCCCCCTGGTGTCAGCCCATCGCATTTCGATGGAACGCCGCCTGGGGTCCGTCGGCAAGCCGGTGCCGAGCGTCGAGGTGAAAATCCTGGACGCCGACGACCGCGAGCTCCCCGTCGGCGAGGCGGGGGAGATCTGCGTGAGGAGCCCGGGGGTGATGCTCGGCTACTACCGGCTGCCCGAGGAGACCGCGAAGACGGTGAGGAACGGCTGGCTCTACACGGGCGACATCGGGCGGCTCGACGCCGACGGCTACCTGTATATCGTGGAGCGCAAGAAGGACCTGATCATCCGCGGCGGCTTCAACATCTATCCGCGCGAGGTGGAGGAGGTGCTCTACGCCCACCCGAAGGTCGTGGAAGCGGGCGTCGTCGCGATGCCGGATCCGTTGATGGGGGAGGACGTTCTCGCCTTCGTGGTGCTGAAGGCCGGCCAGCAGGCGACGACCGAAGAGATCATGGCCTTCTGCCAGGAGAAGCTCGCGAAGTTCAAGTGCCCGAAGCAGGTTCGCTTCGTGGACTCGCTGCCGAAGAATCCCATCGGCAAGATTCTCAAGAAGGAGCTCCGCAGGCTCATCGAATCGAATCTAGCGTGAAGGAGAACGCCATGACTGATGACACCCTCGCCCGCCTTTTCTGGAGCCGCGTGGACAAGAGTGGGGACACGCCCGCCCAGCAGTCCAAGCGCGCTGGGACGTGGGAGACGCTCACCTGGCGCCAGGTCGGTGAGACAGTGCGCGAGGTCGCCCTGGGGCTCCTGGCACTGGGACGGCAAAAGGGGGAGGCGGTGGCCTTGCTTTCCACCAGCCGCGCGGAGTGGGTCCAGGCCGACTTCGCGATCTTCTCGGCCGGGTGCATGACTATCCCCGTGTACCCGTCGTACACTCCCGAGCAGCTCGCCTACATCGTGAACGACTCCGGCGCCAAGACGCTCATCGTCGAGGATCCTGCCCAGCTGGCCAAGGCCCTCGAGGTCCGGGGCAAGATGGACAGCCTCGACCAGATCGTGGTGATCCAGGGGTACGCCGGACAGGAGCGCTCGGTGCATACCTGGGACGAGCTGCGTCGGATGGGCCGCGACAACGCGGAGCGGCTCAAGAGCGTCCTGGCCGATCGGGTGGCGTCCACGCGCCCGGAGGACGTCGCGAGCATCGTGTACACCTCGGGGACCACGGGGCCGCCCAAGGGAGTCGTCCAGACGCACGCGAACCACGTCGGGTCCCTGAACTCAGTGGCGCAGATCATCAAGATCGGCTCGGGCGACGTCCACCTGCTCTTTCTCCCGCTGGCCCACTCCTTCGCGCGGATGGAGTCATTCATCGGGATTCACCGGGGGCTCACGACCGCGTTCGCCGAGAACCTGGACAAGGTGGGGGACAACCTGAAGGAGACGCGACCGCACTTCATCTGCAGCGTGCCACGCGTCTTCGAGAAGGTGTACGCGAAGATCCTGGCCGGGGTGGAGGCGGGCTCCCCCGTGAAGAAGAAGATCTTTCACTGGGCGCTTGGCGCGGGGCGCCAGGTCAGCCAGCTCCAGCAGGCGAGGAAGCCGATTCCAGGCGGACTGGCCTTCAAGCACAAGATCGCCCACAAGCTCGTCTTCTCGAAGCTCCATCACGCCCTCGGCGGCCGGCTCCGCTTCGCGGTCTCGGGGGGCGCACCGCTCTCCCGGGAGATCGCGGAGTTCTTCCACGCCGCGGGGATCCTGATCCTGGAGGGGTACGGCCTCACGGAGACCTGCCCGGTCCTGACCTTTAACCGCGAGGACCACTTCAAGTTCGGCTCGGTCGGGCCGGCCATCCCCGGGGTCGAGCTCAAGATCGCCTCGGACGGGGAGATCCTGGGGCGCGGCTCCAACATCGCCACGAAGGGCTACTTCAAGAAGCTCGAGGCCACCGCCGAGGTGTTCGAGCCGAGCGGGTGGTTCCACACGGGCGACATTGGGAAGATCGACGCCGAAGGCTTTCTGTTCATCACGGACCGCAAGAAAGACCTGATCGTCACGGCAGGCGGGATGAACATCGCTCCCCAGAACGTCGAGAACCTCCTGAAGGGCGATCCCTTCATCAGCCAGGTGATGGTCTACGGGGACCGCCGCCCATACCCGGTGGCCCTCATCACGCTGAACCCCGAGGAGCTGGCGAAGCTCGCCAAGGGGCAGGGGATCCTCACCACGGATCCGGCGTCGCTGGTCAAGCACCCCAAGGTGCTCGAGCGGGTGTCGCGCATCGTGGAGGAGAAGAACGCCGAGCTCCAGTCCTACGCGAAGATCAAGAAGTTCGCGGTGCTGCCGTCTGACTTCTCCCAGGAGGGCGGCGAGCTGACCCCGACGCTCAAGGTGAAGCGGAAGTTCGTCACGGACAAGTATCAGAGGATCATCGATTCGCTCTATGCTTGAGACACTCCGCCTCGACGGTCGCGTCGCCGTCGTCACCGGCGCGAGCCGGGGGCTGGGGCGCGCCATGGCCCTCGCGCTCGCCGAGGCGGGCGCCGACCTCGCGCTGGCCGGTCGCTCCAAGCCCGATCTGGAGGAAACCGCCCACCAGGTGGAGCGCCTGGGCCGGCGAGCGCTGGTGGTGCCCACCGACGTAAGGGTTCTGGCCGAAGTGGAAGCCCTCGTCGCGCGGGCGCTCGCCGATCTGGGCCGGCTGGATATCCTCGTCAACAACTCGGGAGTCGCCCACGTCGCCCCCCTCGCGGAGATGCCGCCCCAGGAATGGGAGCGGATGCTCGACACGAACCTGACGGGCGTCTTCAACGGCTGCCGTGCCGCAGCGCCTCACTTCCTGGCCGCCAAGCGAGGGAAGGTCATCAACATCGCCTCCGTCATGGCGGCCGTCGGCCTCTCGGGCTACACGTCCTATGCCGCCACCAAGGGCGGCGTCGTCGCCTTCACGCGGGCGCTGGCGGTGGAGTGGGCGCGGCGCAACGTGCAGGTCAACGCGATCGCGCCCGGTTGGTTCCTGACGGAGATGAACGCCCACGCGTTCGCCGACGAGAGTCTCCGCGAGCGCTTGCTGAGGGACGTGCCGATGCGGCGGACCGGGCAGGCTGAGGAGATCGGCCCGCTCGTGGTGTACTTGGCATCGCCGGCCTCAGACTTCATGACGGGGCAGACGATCTATCTCGACGGCGGCCACTCGGCCGCGTGAGCCGGAGCGGCGTTCCCGCTCAGGCGCTACGCATCGCCCCAGGCCTTATCGATCGCCGCCTTCCCCGAGCCCGCCAGGACTAGCAGCATGGCCCCGGCCAGCATCATGAGGTCGATGCGTCCGTCCACGAAGCCGGTGAGGCGGAGCTTGACGTAGAAGAAGGTGATCGTGAACTCGCAGATGTACAGGAGGCCGAACCAGCGGGTGAACAGCCCGACCAACAGCGCGATCCCGCCGACGAGCTCGAGGGTGGCGGAGACCACGGCGAAGACGGCAGGCACGGGAAGCCCGTACTTCGTGAAGGCGGTCGTCACTCCGGTCCACACGCCGAACTGGAACCACTTCTGGTAGCCAAGGACGTTGAGCGGCAACCTAGCACGCCGTGTGGCCTTGGTCAAACCGAATTGTTGCGGCCTTTTGCCTTGACACAAACGCCAGCCCCTGTTAGCGTCCGTTGATATGCCGGTGCGCTACATCGAGCAGGTCCGACAGCACTACGCCGATCACCCGCCGTACCAATGGTCCACCTACGAGGGGAGCCCCCTGGCGCGGCTCGACAAGCCGCTCTCGCGCTGCCGGATCGCGCTGCTCTCGTCGAGCGGCATCTATCGAAAGGACCAGCGGCCGTTCGATGACGTCAAGAACGACCTCACCTGGCGCGAGATTCCCACCGACGCGGACCCTGCCGATCTCGGGATCAGCCACTTCTCGAGGAACGCCAAGGCCGTGACCGACGTGAACACCGTCTTTCCCTTCCAGCGCCTCCGGGAGCTGGTGGGCGAAGGCGTCATCGGGGAGCTGGCCTCCCCGGCCTTCACCTTCATGGGGCGGATCTTCGCCCGCACGCGGCTCCAGAAGGAAATGGCCCCGGCGATCCTGGAGCGCCTCCGCGCCCTGGCGGTGGACGCCGCGCTGCTCGTCCCCGTCTGACAGCTCTGTCACCAGTCCGTGGGACTGATGGCGCGCGTCTTCGAGGAGGCCGGGCTCCCGACCGTCTCCATGTCCTCGGCGCTGGATATCACCAGCCTGCTGAAGCCGCCGCGCGCGGCGTTCGTCAACTTCCCCCTGGGTCACCAGTGTGGGAGGCCGAACGATCCCGTGGGGCAGCGGGCCATCCTCCGGGAGGCGTTCCGGCTGCTCGAGACCGCGACGGAAGGCGGGACGCTTCTCCACCTCCCACTTCACTGGCGGGAGGAAGATCCGACGGATTCCTGGGAAGAGGAAGCTTACCGAGAGCTGTCCGAGGCCTAGAGCCCGGTCGCGATGGCGCAGGGGAACGGGCCGCTGGCGCCCTATCGGGTCCTGGACCTGACCGACGCCCGCGGCATTCTCTGCGGCAAGATGCTGGGGGACCTGGGCGCCGACGTCGTGCGGGTGGAGCCTCCCGCGGGGAATCCCGCCAGGCGCGAAGGTCCGTTCGCCGGCGACGCGCCCGATCCTGAGCGAAGCCTCTACTGGTGGGGCTACGCCGCCAACTCGCGGAGCGTCGTCGCGGACCTCGGGACGCCTGAGGGCGCGGCCCGGGTTCGCGACCTCGCCCGGCGCGCTGACTTCCTCATCGAGTCGTTTCCTCCCGGCTTCCTGGACCGCCTGGGCCTCGGCTGGGAAGCGCTGGGGCGCGAGAACCCGCGTCTCATCCTGACCTCCATCACCCCCTTCGGCCAGCCCGGGCCGTACCGCGACTGGAAGGGACCGGACCTCATCGTCCAGGCCATGAGCGGGATGATGTTCCACCTCGGCGACCACGACCGCCCTCCGGTCCGGATCAGCGCCCCGCAGGCATACCTCCAGGCGGCGGCGCAGGCCGCCGTCGCGACGCTCGTGGCCCATCACTGGCGCGAGCGGACGGGGCGGGGCCAGTGCGTGGAGGTATCGGCCCAGGCCGCGATGATGTGGACGCTGATGAGCGAGACCGGGCTCCCCAGCCTCCACGGCTACGTGCCGTTCCGCGACGGCGTCCACGCGCGCTACGCGGCGGTCCGCCGGCGGATCATCTTCCCGTGCCTCGACGGGTTCGTGGCGTTGATCGCCAGCGGGGGCGCTATCGGCGGGGGAGCCATGGAGGCCCTCACGGCGTGGATGGACGAGGAAGGCTCGGCCCCAGACTTCATGCGCGAGCGGGACTGGCGCGCCTGGGACTCCGCCCACCTCCTAGGCGCGGGGGAGCGGGGACAGGCGGAGTTGGATCAGGTGGAGGAAGCGGTGGGGCGGTTCTTTGAGGGAAAGACGAAGCACGCGCTGTATGAGGGGGCGCTCAAGCGCGGGATCCTCCTGGCTCCCGTGGCGGACACGCGGGACCTGCTCGAGAACGCCCAGCTCGCGGCCCGCGAGTTCTTCGTTCCGCTCGGGCGGCCTGAGGTGGAGCCCGACGCCGTGGGCCCCGGCCCCTTTGCGAAGTTCGGCGCTACGCCGCTCGCGCTGCGCCGGCCGGCGCCCGCGATCGGGGAGCACACGACTGAAGTCCTGAGGGAGTGGCAGGCGGCCCCCGAACGGGCCGCGCCTCCCGCGCCTTCGTCCCCGGGGCCGTTCGAAGGCCTGCGCGTGCTCGACTTCGCCTGGGTGGCGACGGGCCCCATCACGGGTCGCCTCCTGGCGGAGTTCGGTGCCGACGTGATCCGCCTCGAGTCGGCGACACGCCTTGACCCCGGCCGCACGCTGCCGCCCTGGGCCGACCGCGAGGCGGGACCCAACCGGAGCCAGCTCTTCGCCAACTACAACGCGGGGAAGCTGTCGGTGGCGTTGAACCTCTCGCACCCGGAAGGGCTCGCGATCGCCCGCCGCCTCATCGCGCGGACCGACGTCGTCCTGGAGTCCTTCACCCCCGGCACGATGGCGCGCTGGGGCCTCGGCTACGCCGACCTCAGGGCGTTCAAGCGGGACATCATCCTGCTGTCCACCTGCCAGCAGGGGCAGACGGGCCCGCATTCCCACTACGCGGGCTACGGCTCCCTCGCGGCGGCGCTCGCCGGTTTCTACGCCCTCACGGGCTGGCCCGACCGTGAGCCGTCCATGATCTACGGGGCCTATACCGACTTCGTCGCTCATCATTTCGCCTCGGCCGCGCTGCTGGCGGCGCTGGACCACCGCCGCCGGACGCGGGAAGGCCAGCACGTGGACCTCTCCCAGTTCGAGGCGAGCCTTCACTTCCTGGCCCCGGCGATCCTCGACTACACAGTCAACGGGCGAGTGGCAACCCGGCGCGGCAACGCGGATGACCGGAGCGCGCCCCACAACGCCTACCCGTGCGCGGGCGCCGACCAGTGGTGCGTGATCGCGTGCGAGGACGAGACGGAGTGGGAGGCCCTCTGCGGGGCCATGGGGAAACCCGAGTGGCGCCGGCGGCCTGACTTCGCCACCCTGGAGGCGCGGCGGCGCCACACCGAGGAGCTCGATCGCCTGATCGGCCGATGGACGATCACCCAGGAAGCCCGGGCCCTGGTCAGGCGGCTCCAGCGGCTCGGGATTCCCGCGGGCGTCGTCCAGTCGTGCGCCGACCTTCATACGGATCCCCAGCTCCGCGCCCGCGCGGCCTTCGAGTGGCTCGAGCACCCGGAGATCGGCCGCGCGCCCTACGAGGCGTGGCCCTTCCGCTTCTCCCAGACAGCAGGGCGGCTCCGCCGCGCCCCGTGCCTGGGCGAGCATACCCACCAGGTGCTGGGCGAGCTCCTCGGCATGGGCCGGGAGGAGGTTGATCGGTTGATCGGCGACGGGGTGCTCAGGTAGAGTGACCCCCATGAAAGCCGCCGTCCTCCGCGCCCCCAAGGACCTCCGCATCGAAGCGGCGGCGGATCCGACGCCCGCGGCCGGCGAGGCGCTCGTGCGCGTGAGGGCCGCGGGGGTCTGCGGGACCGACTTCCGCATCTGGACCGGGGATCGTCAGGTCCGCTACCCGCTCATCATGGGCCACGAATTCATCGGCGAAGTGGCGGCGGTGGGAGCCGGCGTCGCCAATGTGAAGCCGGGCGACTCGGTGGCCGTGGAGCCCAACTACTCCTGCGGGACGTGCGCCCTCTGCCAAGAGGGAAATCGGAACCTCTGCCTGTCGCGGACCGCGGTAGGAATCGACGTGGACGGGGGCTTCGCCGAGCTGGCGCGGATCCCCGCGCGCTGCTGCTGGCCTGCGCCTGCCGGCCTGACCCCTGAGCAGCTCCTGCTGACGGAGCCGCTGGCCGTCGTCGTGCGCGCCGTGAGGCGCGGCGCCGCGCGGGGGGGGGAGCGGGCCGCGGTGCTGGGGGCCGGGACGCTCGGGCTTCTGGCCGTTCAGGTTCTAAAAGCCCAGGGCGCGCGGGTGCTGGCCGTGAGCCGGAGCGAGCGGCGTCTCGCGCTGGCTCGGGAGCTCGGCGCCGAGGCCGTGCACAGCCTCGCCGCCGGCCCCGGAAGCGAGGCGGCGCGGCGTTTCTCGGGCCGCGAGGGCGTTGACCTCGTCGTGGAGACCGCGGGCACTCCCGAGGCGGTCGCGGAAGCGATCGAGCTCGCCCGCCCCGGCGGCCGGGTGGTCCTCACGGGGCTCCCTCACGAGCCGTCTCGCGTTCACTTTTTCTGGGTGGTGAGGCGGGAGCTCACGCTGCTGGGCTCGATGATCTATCAGGACGAGTTTCCCGAGGCCATGCGTCTCCTCAAGGGCGGCGCGGTGGAGGCGGGGCCGCTGGTGACCCACCGCTTCCCCCTGGACGCCATCCAGGAAGCCTTCGGCGCCTACCGCCTCCCCGATTCCATCAAAGTCGCCGTCATCCCGTAATCGTTCCGTGCCTTTCGCAACGATCAACACGATCCGGATTCATTACGAGATCTACGGCGCCGGCGCCCCGGTGCTGATGATCAACGGCCTCTCCGCGCCGGGAATCACCTGGCTCTACCAGGTGCGCGACCTCTCGTCGCACTATCAGATCATCACCTTCGACAACCGCGGGGTGGGGGAGAGCGAGCTGCCGCAATCGGAAGCGTACCCGATCGCGCTGATGGCGGAGGACGCCTTCCGGCTCCTCCAGCATCTGGGGGTGCGGCGGGCCCACGTGGTGGGCGCGTCCATGGGCGGAACCATCGCTCAGGAGCTGGCGCTTCGGCATCCGGAGGTCGTCCGGAGCCTTGTCCTGGCCTGCACGTGGGCGAGGGGAGACGGGCGGTTCGTCCACACGGTCGAGTCGTGGGTGCGGCTCACGCGGAGGGTCACGCTGGAGGAGCGCTTCCGCGATGTCCTCTTCCCCATGGTGTACTCCCCCGCCTTCTTCGAGCGCCCCGGCGGTCTGAAGGAGGCCCTGATCCGCGTCCTGGCCTATCCGTTTGCGACCACGCCCGAGGGGATGGAGCGCCAGGCGCGGGGGCTCCTGGCCTGGAACGGCAGCCGCGTGAAGGACCTCAAGAAGATCAAGGCCCCGACGCTCGTCCTGGTCGGCCGCGAGGACATCCTCACCCCACCCGACTTCTCGCGCACACTGGCGCGGCTCATCCCGAAGGCGAAGCTGAAGATCATCGCCGGCGGCCACGGCTTCTTCATCGAGGAGGCGCAGGCCTTCAACCGGGCCGTCCTCGCGTTCTTCCGGAGGGTGAAGTGAGACTTCAGGGGAAGACCGCTCTCGTCACCGGCTCTAGCAAGGGGATCGGATTCGGGATCGCCCGGGCCTTTGCGCGGGAGGGCGCGACGGTCGTGATCAATGCGCGGAGCGGCGAGGATTGCCAGGCGGTCGCCGCCGAGATCGAGAAGGAGGGCCGGCGCGCGATCGCGATCCCGGCGGACCTGTCTAAGTCTGACGAGGTCCGCCGCCTGGCGCGCGAGGCGGAAGCCGCGCTGGGCGGACGGGTGGACATCCTCGTCAACAACGCCGGCCAGCCACGCGTGGCGCCGTCCGTGGATCTCGCCGAGGCCGACTACCGCCACACCCTCGACCTGAACCTAACCGCCTACTTCCTCCTGAGCCAGGAGGTCGCGCACGGGATGCTTGCCCGCAGGTCCGGCGCGATCATCAACGTCTCCTCGATCAACGGCACCATCGCGTTCCCCCAGCGCCTGGCCTACTGCGTCTCCAAAGCCGGCGTGAACATGCTCACCAAGGTGATGGCGATCGAGTGGGCGAGCCAGGGCGTCAGGGTGAACGCCATCGCACCGGGGTACGTGGAGACCGAGATGGTGAAAGGGCTGGCCGCGAAGGGGGTCCTGGACCGCGAGCGGCTCGCGCGCCGGACGCCCATGGGTCGGCTTGGGCTTCCCGA
This sequence comes from Candidatus Rokuibacteriota bacterium, assembly GCA_016179965.1. Classification (GTDB taxonomy): domain Bacteria; phylum Methylomirabilota; class Methylomirabilia; order Rokubacteriales; family CSP1-6; genus CSP1-6. Next base: position 17,384 of record JACPCF010000076.1, read on the forward strand.
GGAAGTGGCCGAGGCGGCGGTGTTCCTGGCCTCCGACGCCGCGGGCTATGTGACGGGCTCGGTCCTGACCGTGGACGGGGGCTGGATGGCGTACGGGTACCTCTGAGGGTGTAAACAAAGGGAGACACCCCACCGTCTAACGGGCCAAGGAGGGTTGGAGATGACCCGAGCTTGGCTCCGCGTGACGCTGGTTTCCCTGGCGATTCTCGGGCTGCTGGCCTCGGCAGGAGCGGCGGCCCCGCCCCCACCCACCGTCAAGATCTCCCTGCCCCCCTCGCCGCTCACCGAAGAACAGAAGATCCTCCACGTCCTGAACCGCTTGGGCTACGGCCCCCGTCCCGGCGACGTGGAGCGCGTGAAGGTTATGGGCCTGGCCGCCTATATCCAGCAGCAGCTCTATCCCCAAGCGATCCCTGACGCCGCCGTGGCGCAGAAGGTGAAGAACCTGTCCACCCTCGGCATGACCCCGGCCGAGCTGATGAAGGAGTTCCCCCGGCCCGACCCCAAGGCGCTGCAGAAGGTGAAGGACGGCGAGATGAGTCGGGAGGAGCTGCGCGAGATGTTCCCGCCCGAGAAGCGCCCCATGCGGATCGTCGGGGAGCTCCAGGCGGCGAAGCTCATCCGCGCGGTTGAGAGCGCGCGCCAGCTCGAGGAAGTCATGGTGGACTTCTGGTTCAACCACTTCAACGTCTTCGCGGGCAAGGGCGCGGTGAAGTGGATGCTGATTTCCTACGAGCAGGACGCCATCCGTCCCCATGCCCTCGGCAAGTTCAGGGACCTGCTCCTGGCGACAGCCCGTCACCCGGCGATGCTCTTCTACCTGGACAACTGGATGAGTGTGAGGAACGACTTCCCCAGCCGCCCCGAGGGGAAGGGGCCGAAGGGGCTCAACGAGAATTATGCGCGCGAGCTGATGGAGCTCCACACCCTGGGGGTGGATGGAGGCTACACGCAGAAGGACGTGATCGAAGTGGCCCGCTGCTTCACGGGGTGGACGATCGACCGGCCGCGTGACGGCGGGGGGTTCGTCTTCAGACCCGTCGCCCACGACAACGGCGAGAAGGTGGTGCTCGGCCACCGGATCCCCGCAGGAGGCGGCCAGCGGGATGGGGAGATGGTCATCGACATCCTGGCCCGTCACCCCTCCACGGCGAAGTTCATCGCCACGAAGCTGGTGAGGCGGTTTGTCGCTGATGAGCCCCCTGCGGCCCTGGTCGCACGGGTTGCGGACACGTACACCCGGACCGACGGGGATATCCGCGCGATGCTGGTGACGGTTGTCACGTCGCCGGAGTTCTTCGCCACCGCGACCTACCACGCGAAGATCAAGAAGCCCTTCGAGCTGGTGGCGAGCGCTGTCCGGGCGGTCGGAGGGACGACCAGCCCCAGCCCGGCGCTCTCGCGGGCCGTGGCGCAGATCGGCGAGCCGCTCTACGCCTACCAGCCGCCCACGGGTTACCCCGACGTCGCCGAGGCCTGGGTGAACACGGGCGCCCTCCTGAACCGCCTGAACTTCGCCCTGGGCCTCACCGAGAATCGGTATCCGGGCGTGAGGGTGGATCTGGGGCGGTTCGTGAGCGACGCCGATCGGCGCGACCCGGCCCAGCTCCTCGACCGGCTGATCGAGGGCCTGCTCCATAACCAGGTGGCGCCGGAGACACGCGAGATCCTCCTGAGGCAGGTGACCGACCCTGAGGTCGAGAAAATCGCCGCGCTGGTTCTGGGCTCCCCCGAATTCCAGCGCCGCTAGGGAGACACGCCATGGAGATCACCCGTCGAGCCCTCATCAAGTCAGGCGCCGTGACGGTGCTGGGGCTGGGCGCCATGCCCAGGTTCCTCGTCCGCGCGGCGAGCGCCGGGACCGGGTCGGCCAAGGGCAAGATCCTGGTCGCCCTCTTTCAGCGCGGGGCCGTGGACGGCCTCAGCATGGTGGTGCCCCACGCCGAGGCGAACTACTACGCCGTGCGCCCCTCGATTGCCATCCCGCGCCCCCAAGCCGGCAGCGCCGAGGCCGCGATTGACCTGAACGGCTTCTTCGGCCTCCACCCGGCCCTCAGACCGGTCTTTCCCCTCTGGGAGTCTCGGCGGCTGGCCATCGTCCACGCCTGCGGCTCGCCCGACACCACCCGCTCCCACTTCGACGCCCAGGACTACATGGAATCGGGGACGCCAGGGGTCAAGAGCACTCAGGACGGCTGGCTCAACCGCGCGCTGAAGGCGAAACCCGATCCCTCGAGCACCGCGTTCAGGGCCGTGGCGATGGGCTCCGCGCTGCCGCGCGCCCTCAGGGGCGAGGCGCCCAGCCTTGCCCTGAGCAACATCGCAGACTTTGACATCCGATCGGGCAACGGCACGCTGAATGCCAAGCGGGGGTTCGAGGCGCT
>JACPCF010000077.1 GCA_016179965.1 Candidatus Rokuibacteriota bacterium
GAGGAGACGGCGCTCCTCGAAGCCCTCGAAGACAAGCGCGGCGAGCCGCGGAACAAGCCCCCTTACCCGGGCAGCCGCGGCCTCTGGGGGAAGCCCACGCTCATCAACAACGTGGAGACGTTCGCCATGGTCCCGGTGATCCTCGGCCAGGGCGCCGAGTGGTGGAAGACCCAGGGGACCCGTGGACACCAGGGGCTCAAGGTCATGGCGGTCTCGGGCGACGTCGAGCGGCCCGGCGTGTACGAGATCCCGATGGGGACGACGGTGGCCGAACTGATCCAGATGGCCGGCGGCGTTAAAGGGGGAAAGCGGCTCAAGGCCTTCGCCCCCGGCGGCGCCAGCTCGCCCTTCCTTCCCGCGGACAAGGCTCACGTGGAGATCGACTTCGGCTCCGTCCAGGCGGCGGGGAGCATGCTGGGCTCCGGGGCCCTCGTGGTGGTGGCGGACGGGGCCGACATGCTCAGCGTCGCCGCCAACGTGGTCCGCTTTTTCCGCAATGAATCGTGCGGCAAGTGCGTCCCCTGCCGCGCTGGGACCGAGAAGGTCGTCACGATGCTCGACGAGATCCTGGCGGGCAAGAGCGACGGCAAACTGCGCGAGGTCCTGCCCGGGCTCGAAGAAACCCTGGCTCAGACCTCAATTTGCGGGCTTGGCCAAGTAGCGCTAAATCCCCTCACCTCAGTGCTGAAGGCCTGGCCCGAGGCGTTGAAGCAATGAGCGCGATGCTGACGATTGACGGACGGAAGGTCAGCGTCCCCGAGGGGACGACGATCTGGGAGGCCGCGCGCCAGGCCGGGATCGAGATCCCGGTGCTCTGCCACGACCCGCGCCTGCGCCCGGTGGGCGTCTGCCGGATGTGCGTGGTGGACGTGGGCGAGCGCGTCCTCGCCGCCTCGTGTGTGCGCGCTGCCGCCGACGGCATGACGGTCCAGACGCGCTCGGAGAAGGTGGAGCGCTGCCGGAAGACCCTGACCGAACTGCTGCTCTCGGACTACCCTGCGGATTCGGCCCGGGAGAAGACGACGGGCGACGACCTGCTGTTGGCGCTCGGACGGAGCTTTGGGGTCAGGCCTGAGTATTTGACTATTCCGCGGGGGGATGGACGGGCCAGGGACGTTTCTTCCCCCGTCATCGCCGTGGACCACGCCGCGTGCATCCTCTGCGACCGCTGCATCCGCGCCTGCGACGAGATCCAGCACAACGACGTGATCGGCCGCACCGGGAAAGGCTACACCGCCAGGATCGCCTTCGACCTCGACAGCCCCATGGGCAAGAGCACCTGCGTCGCGTGCGGCGAGTGCGCCTCCGTCTGCCCCACCGGCGCCCTGACCCACAAGCCCCTCACCGCGCCGATCCGGCCGCGCGCCGAGCTCAAAAACGTGGACTCCGTCTGCCCGTACTGCGGCGTCGGCTGCGCCGTCACCCTCCACGTGGACCCCGCGAAGAACGCCGTCGTCCTGGTGGATGGGCGTCCAAGCCCGGGGAACGAGTCACGCCTCTGCGTGAAGGGGCGCTACGGCTTCGACTATGCCCTGCACCCACAGCGGCTCACCGTCCCTCTCATCCGGCGGGCCGAGTTCTACCCCAAGGGGCCGCTCTCGGGCGACGTCAAGGGCGACGGCCGGCGGCGAAAGCCCGGCGGCCTCGTCGATTACAACGAGGTTCTTCCCGCCTTCAGCGAGGCCTCCTGGGACGAGGCCCTCGACCTCGTAGCGAAGCGGCTCAGCGAGATCAAGAAGGCCGACGGCCCGGGGGCGCTGGCGGGGTTCGGGTCGGCCAAGTGCAGCAACGAGGAGGCCTACGTCTTCCAGAAACTGGTCCGCGCCGTCTTCGGGACGAACAACGTGGACCACTGCACGCGCCTCTGCCACGCCTCGTCGGTGGCGGCGCTCCTCGAGACCATCGGCTCGGGCGCCGTCACGAACGTCTTCGGCGACGTGAAGAACGCGGAGGTGGCGCTGATCGCCGGGAGCAGCACCACCGATAACCACCCCGTCGCCGCGACCTTCATCAAGGACGCGGCCCAGCACGGCACGACGCTCATCGTCGTGGACCAGCGCGAGACGGGGATCGCCCGCCACGCCCACCACTTCCTCCGGATCAACCCGGGGACCGACGTGGCGCTCTACAACGCCTGGATGCACGTATTGATCTCCGAGGGCCTGGTCAACCGTGAGTACATCGCCAAGCACACGGAAGGCTTCGAGGCGCTCAGGGAGACCGTCAAGCGCTACCCGCCCGAGCGCGCCGCCGAGATCTGCGGGGTGCCGGCCGACAAGATCCGCGAGGCCGCCAGCGTCTTCGGCAGGGCGAAGGCGGCCATCATCTTCTGGGGAATGGGCATCTCCCAGCACACCCACGGCACCGACAACGCGCGCTGCCTGATCTCACTCGCGCTCCTGACCGGCAACGTGGGGCGGCCCGGCACGGGGCTCCACCCCCTCCGCGGCCAGAACAACGTCCAGGGCGCCTCGGACGCGGGGCTCATCCCGATGGTCTTCCCCGACTACCAAAGTGTCGAAGACGCTGGGATCCGCAAGAGGTTTGAGGCAGCCTGGGGAGTCAGGCTCGACCCCAAGCGCGGGCTCACCGTCGTCGAGATCATGACGGGGGCGCTCGAGAAGCGCATCCGCGGGATGTACATGATGGGGGAGAATCCCTTCCTCTCGGACCCCAACATCAACAAGGTGCGCAAAGCCCTGGCCGCTCTCGACTTCCTCTGCGTCCAGGACATCTTCCTGACCGAGACGGCCGAGTTCGCCGACGTGATCCTCCCGGCGACGTCCTTCTTCGAGAAGACCGGGACCTATACGAACACCGACCGCCGGGTCCAGATCGGCTGGAAGGCCGTCGAGCCGCCCGGCCAGGCTCGGCTCGACTGGGAGGTCGTCTCGGAGATCGCGCGCCGGATGGGCTACCCGATGGAGTACGTGACCGCCGAGGAGATCTTCAACGAGTTCACAGCGCTGGCGCCCTCCTACCAGGGTCTCACCTATCAGAACCTCCAACCCCACGGAAAACTTTGGCCCTGCCCCGACCCCGAGAGGAGCGACGGCGTCCAGCTCCTCTTCGGCGACGGCTTCCCCACCCCGAGCGGGCGCGGGAAGTTCGTCCCCTGCGAGTACCGGCCGGCCGCGGAGGTGCCCGACTCCGACTACCCGTTCGTCCTCAACACGGGGCGGCTCCTCGAGCACTGGCACACGGGCGTCATGACGCGCCGGTCGCGGCCCCTCTCGACGATCCAGCCCGAGGCCTTCTGCGAGATGAACCCCGACGACCTCGCCGCCGCGGGGATCCCGGCCGGCGCCTACGTGAGCGTCTCCTCCCGCCGGGGCTCCATCACCCTCCGCGCCCACGCCTCCCGCCGCATCGCCCCGGGCACGGTCTTCATTCCCTTCCACTTCCGCGAGGCCGCCGCCAACGTCCTCACCAACGACCAGCTCGACCCCGTCGGCAAGATTCCCGAATTCAAATTCTGCGCCGTCCGCATCGACCCCGCCACGGCCTGACGGAGACCATCTAGCGCAACTGCCCCAGACGCCGGGCAACCTCGTTGTAGATCTCTGCCCGCTCGCGCTTCCCGATGCCGATGATGAGGATGACCAGTTTTTTCCGCTGGATCTCGTAGACGATCCGATAACCCTTCTTGCCAAAGTAGGTCTTGCGGTACCCGGTGAGGTCGATTCCCATCCTCTTCCCCAAAGGCTCGCCGAGCTCAGGCCGCTCGGCGATCCTGTCGATCTGTCTTACTGCTACCTTCTTCAGGGAGCCATCCAGCGCTTCGAATTCCCGCGCGGCCTCCGGCAGGAACTCGACCTTATAGGCCATACTTGGTCTTCAGAGACTCCCACGGGATCCTCTTCCCTCGAGCCCTCCCCTTCCTTTCCTGAATTTCCAGCGCGGTGAGCAGGTGCTCCAGGTCCTCCACGATTCCCTCGTATTCTTCGATGGGAAGAATCACGGCCTCCAGGCGATTATTGCGTGACAGCACGACGCGACCTGTGCGCTTGGCCTCATTCAACACTTCGCCCAGCTGTTTCGACGCTCTTGACGAGGACACGATCTCCTGACGGCGGTACGCCGTTTCCATGCTGGCCTCCGAGTTGGGTTCTATGCTGGGGAAGATTATCCGTCAGATTTTACGGAAAATCAACCGGAGAGACCGGTGGTCCACATCTCCCCTCAGCGCTCAAGCGAGAAGCGGACGGTGGGAGCCGTGGCGCGGGGCGGGGCGAGGCCGCCGGGGGCGGGCTTGAGCTCGCGGCTCTGGTCCACCTCGACGTCGGTGCGCCAGAAGGAGGCGGGGCGGAAGCGCGTGACGGTCTCCTCCCACTGCTCGGCACCGTCGGGCCTGGCGATGGTCGTTGACGTGCGGAGCTGGGCGGCCCCGGCGGTGCCGGCGATCACTTCGAGGAGCCTGACGGTCTCGCCGCGGTAGTTCTGAAACTCGACGCTGCGCGCCCCGACGCCCCCGGCCTGGATCACCTGGTCGAACTGGCCTGAGTCCACGAATCCCCTGAGGCGCGAATACTCACCCGTTTCACCCAGGAGTTTGATCGGCCCCACGGGGCGGAGCGGGAGGAGGTCGCCGAGGCGACGGCGGGTCTGACGGAGGAGGGCTTCTTCGATCCGGCGGGCGGCCTCGCCGTAGGGGGCGTCGGCGGGCGGCGGGGCGGTCACGAAAAGGTCGAGGGCGAGGGAGCCGTCGCCCCGCTGGCGGTAGAGGCGGTACATGCCGGCGGCCGGGGAGTCCGCAACGCCATCCACCTGGGCGTTGCCGTCCTGATCGAGGAGACCAAGGCGCTGGCGGGCGTCGGCCCCGGCCCCCAGCTGGCTCGCCAGTTCCACCCCCACGTCGCGGTCGGTCTGGCCGCGCAGGGGAAAGAGCGGCACGACCCCGGCCTGCCCCTCGGCGCCCCCCAGCTCCCTTCGGCGCGCCCGGAGCGCCTTGTCCTCGAGAGCCGGGAGGTCCTGGCAGGGGACGCGCGCCAGGTCGGGGCCGGCCGAGGGCGCGACGCGCGACGGCCCGGGACGGGCGAGGCGCCCGCCCTGCTCGAGCCCCGCCAACTCGGCCTCCAGGGTGCGCCGCTCCTGCTCGAGGCCCTCGATCCGCTCCTGAATTCGCGCGACGCGGACGAAGTCGAGCTTGATGATCGCCCCGACCTTTTCGTCCTCGAGCCGCCCCCGTTCCTCGCGGATCTGGGCGAGGCGGGCGCGGATCGTCTCGGCGCGGGAGGCGGGGTCCTGGGCGGCTGACGGTGCCGCGGCGGCCGTGATCCCCAAGGCGCGTCGCGCCGCCTCTGAGACGCGGACATGTTCCCCTAGCCTGTCCCGCAACGCCCGGCACTCGGCGGGCGAGAGCGGCTGAGCGCCAGCCAGGAGGGGGAGCGCCAGCAGGAGGAGCGCAACGCGCAGTGAGGTCATAGAAACGGCTCCAAGAGCCCCACGAAGGCGGCGGGGGTGTCGAGGACCAGGTGATGGTACACGCCGGGGATCTCGGCGATCGTCGCGCGCGGGATCGTCTTCGCCATCTCCTCCCCCATCCGGCGCGGCAGGATGGGGCTCTTCTTCCCGCGGACGATCAGGGTCGGGCACTCGATCTTGGGCAGCAGCGGCCAGGCGTCCACGGGCTTGCGGGTGCCGTTGCACGCCGGATCGAAGCGGTACGTCCACTTGCCATCGCGCTCGATGAGACCGACCCGGGCCAGATGGGCCAGCAGGTCCGGCCGCGCCGTGGTCTCGCGCGGAAGGAGGCGAAAGGCCGCCACCGCGGCCTCGAGGCTCCCATGGCGGCGGAGCGGCCGGGAGCCGCGTCGCTGCCTCTCCCAGAGCCGCTCCACGGGAACGGCCGGGCGGCTGTCAGCGATCACGAGCCGCCGGACGCGGGCCGGGTGCCACGCGGCGAAGCACATGGCATTGTGCCCCCCCATGGAGTGGCCGACGAGGACCATCTCCTTCCAGCCGAGGGCGTCCATCACCCCGACAAGATCCCGGGAGAAGTCTTCCGGCTGGTAGGCGGGCGGGTCCGGCCACTGGCTCTCGCCGTGCCCCCGCTGGTCTAGGGAGAGGACGTGGAAGCGGTCGGCGAAGGCAGGCGCCACGGCGTCGAACCAGTGGGCGTGGGCCGCCCCACCGTGGAGAAAGAGGAGGCCGGGCCGGCCGGGAGAGCCCCATTCAAGGCCGTGGAGGCTCAACGCGCCGACCGTCAGGCGGCGGCTTCGCGCCAACTCGCAGCCGAAGGCTTGGGGGCGATTCACGCCACCGATTGTAGCCGAAAACGCCTGCGCCTTCAGGCTATGGTGTGATCAAAAAGGGTTTGCGCCGGCGGCGGACAGCGGTATTGTGAGTTTAGAGATGGAAGACCTTCCCGAGTCACCCGCTGGGCGCCGGCGCCTCTTCGTGGTCGCCGGCCTCGCCCTCCTGGCTCTGGCCCTCAGCCTGCTGACGGGGGCGAGAGTCGCCCCATCGCGCGCGTCCGCCGAGGCCGAAACGGCCTACCTCTTCGCGCCCACCGAACCACCGCCCCGCCCCAAGCCCATCGAGGGGCAGGTCGTGGACGCCGAGACCAAGGCGCCGATCGCCGCAGCCTCCATCCACTCGGGCCCGGAGGAGATCCGGAGCGACCCCGAGGGGCGCTTCACGGTTCCCGAGCCCCAGTTCCCCCTGATCGTGAAGGCCCCGGGCTACGAGCGGAAGACCCTGGAGGCGGGCGCCTTCCCCCTGACCATCCCGCTCCAGCCCAAGGTCATCAAGGCGGCGTACCTGACCTACTTCGGCGTGGGCGACAAGGGCATCCGGGGGCGGGTCTTTGATCTTCTCAACCGCACCGAGCTGAACGCCGTCGTCATTGACGTCAAGGGCGACCGGGGGTGGATCCCGTACCGGACCCAGGTCCCCCTGGCCCCGGAGGCGGGCGCTCAGGGGCCGGTCATCATCAAGGAGTTCGACCAGATGCTGGCCGACCTCAAGGCCCAGGGGGTCTATACGATCGCCCGGATCGTGGTCTTCAAGGACAACGTCCTGGCCCACCGCAAGCCCGAGTGGGCGGTGATTGACACGCGAACCGATCAGCCCTGGCTCGACCGGGAGGGGCTCGCCTGGCTCGATCCCTTCAGGGAAGAGGTCTGGGACTACGCGATCGCCGTCGCCCGGGAAGCCGCCCAGAAGGGCTTCGACGAGATCCAGTTCGACTACGTCCGCTTCCCCACCGACGGCAAGCTGGCCGCCGCCCGCTACTCCCAACCGAACACGCGGGAGACGCGCCTGCGGGCCATCGCCGGGTTCCTGGCGCGCGCGCGGAAGGAGCTGGCGCCGATGGGGGTCTTCCTCGCGGCCGACATCTTCGGCTACACGGCGTTCAACGAGAACGACACGGACATCGGCCAGCGGGTCGAGGACCTGGCGGAGCACCTCGACTACCTCTCGCCGATGGTCTATCCCTCCGGCTATCACCTCGGGATCCCCCGCTACCGCAATCCCGTGGAGCACCCCTACGAGGTCGTCTTCGAGAGCATCAAGCTGCTCCGCAAGCGCACCGCCGGCTTTCCCGTGAAGGTGCGCCCGTGGATCCAGGATTTCCGCGATTACGCCTTCGACCGGCGGCCGTTCGGCGTGAAGGAGGTGCGCGCCCAGGTCAAGGCCGCCGGTGACGCCGGCGCGGTGGGGTGGATGCTCTGGAACCCCCGCAACGACTACACCGTGGCGGCGCTCCAACCCAAGCCCTCGTCCGGCGCGCGCCCGGCTGCCACTCGGTGACTCCGACCCGGCTGCTCCTCCCGCTCTCGCTCCTGCTCCTCGCTCCCGCGTCCGTCCTCGCCCAGCGCCCCGCCAACGAGCTCGGGCGCGTCATGATCCTCGAGTACCACAAGATCGATTATCCGGAGGGACGCTGGACACGGACGCCCGAAAACTTCCGCGCCGACCTCCAGCGGCTCTGGGAGAAGGGCTACCGCCTGGTCGCCCTCAACGACGTCCTGGATGGGAAGATCAACGTCCCCGCCGCCACCACGCCGGTCGTCCTCACCTTCGACGATTCCTCGCCGGGGCAGTTCCGCTACCTGGAGAAGAACGGCGCCGTCGAGGTGGACCCCGAGTCGGCGGTGGGGATCCTGGAAGCCTTCGCGCGGGAGCAGCCCGAGTTCGGCCTGAAGGCAACGTTCTACGTGCTGCCGGCCGCCGACCCGCCGAACCGGCTCTTCAACCAGCCGGCCTACGAGGGACGAAAGCTCCAGTACCTCGTCTCGCGAGGCTTCGAGATCGGCAACCACACGCTCTGGCACGCCAACCTCTCCCACTATCCAGAGGAGACCGTCCGCAAGCAGCTGGCGGCGGCCCAGGAGCGGATCCAGCGTCACGTGCCGGGATACCGGCCCCGGACGCTGGCGCTCCCGATGGGCGCCTACCCCCGCGAAATCGGCTGGGCCGTCAGGGGAACCGTCAACGGCACGGCCTACCAGCACGACGCGATCCTCATGGTTTCGGGTGGGGCTGCGCCGTCGCCCTTCTCCAAGCAGTTCGACCCGCTCCGGCTCCCCCGCATCCAGGCGCTGGAATCGGAGCTCGCCTACTGGCTCGGGCACTTCGACCGGCATCCCCACGAGCGGTTCGTCAGCGACGGCGACCCACTGACGGTCGCGGTGCCGAAGCGCAAAAAAGACGAGGTGAAGAACCCCCTCCCGTCGGGGTTGCGCGTGGTGGAACGTGAGTAGCCCCCCTCACCCAGCCCTGCTCAGATGCCCCTCACCTCTTCTCCTCTCCCCGGTGGGGAGAGGCAGGGTGAGGGGGGGAGAGGATAAAGGTGAGGGGGCCTGCCCTACCGGTAGATGAGATACGACGCGCGGCGGTGGAGAAAATCCGCCCGCTCGGCCTCGGCCCACGCCCTGAGCCGCGGCAACGGCTCGCCTCGCAGCAACGCCCAGATCGTGGACCGGTTCACGAGGAGATTCTGGAGGGCGTCGGCGCTGAACTCTGGGTGGTACCTTGCCCTGATCTCGCCGGCCAGCGCCAGCGCCACCGTCACGGGTCTTATCGCGTCGCGGTCCGTCACCTGAAGCCGGACGCCGCCGATCTGCTGGCCGGCGTAGCGGTCGGCGGTCGGCGTGAAGAGCACCGGTTCGAACTTCACCCCCGCCAGGCCCTTCTGGTTCATCGCTTCGGCGAGCGGCGCAGAATCGATCCACGGCGCCCCCACCACCTCGAACGGGGTGTCGGTTCCCCGCCCCACTGAGAGGTTCGTCGCCTCCAGGAGCCCGACGCCCGAATAGAGGAGCGCCTGAGTGACCGAGCGGATATTCGGAGAAGGATTGACCCAAGGCAAACCCGTCTTGTCGTACCAGAGCGCGCGGTTCCACCCCGCGAGCGGCACGATGGTGAGCGCCACCGGAATCTTCCGCTCGGCCACGACCATCCGCGCGAACTCGCCGATGGTGAGGCCGGCTCGCACCGGGATCGGGTGGGGGCCGGTGAAGGAGCGCAAGTCGGGATCGAGTACCGGGCCCTCGACGACGGCGCCCGTGATGGGGTTGGGGCGATCCAGGACCACGACGGGGATGCGCGCGCGCGCCGCCTCCTCCAGGACGTAGAGGAGCGTCGTCAGGTAGGTGTAGTACCGCACGCCGACGTCCTGGAGATCCACCACGAGCGTATCAATGCCCTTGAGCATCGCCGCCGTGGGGCGCCGCTCGGCGCCGTAGAGGCTCCACACGGGAAGGCCCGTGGCCGCGTCGCGCCCGTGGGGAATGTCGCCGACGGCATCGCCGCTGAGCCCGTGCTCGGGAGAGAAGATGGCCTTGAGCTTCGCCCGCGGCGCGGCCGCGAGCAGATCAATGCCGCGCCGGCCCTGGGAGTCCACGCCGGTCTGATTGGTCACGAGCCCCACGCTCCGCCCGGCCAGGAGCGCGAACTGCTCGGCGGCCAGGACGTCGAGCCCGCTCATTACCGCTCCCGGGGCGGCCGGCGCTTCTTCGCCTTCGGCCGTCGCCGTGTGCGCGGACGGCGCCTCGGCGACGATCGGGAGCGGCGGGACGAAGAGGGCGGCCGCCACCTCGGCGGCCACGCGCGAGCGGAGGGCGGTGACCTTGCCCTTGCCGTACGGGTGGACGCGGTTCGTGAGGAGGATCAGGTACGTCCGGCTCGGGGGATCGATCCAGAGCGCCGTGCCCGTGAAGCCGGTGTGGCCGACCGACCCGCGGGGAAAGAAGAGTCCGATCGGGCGGGAGAAGGGCGAGGTCTCGTCCCAGCCCAGCGTCCGGACGATGTCGCCCACTTCCGTCCGGCTCCACATCGCCTTGAGCGTAGCCGGCTTGAGGACCTGGCCGTTTGGCCCCTTGCCGTCGCTGAGCAACATGCGGGCAAAGCGAGCCAGGTCATCGGCCGTCGAGAAGAGCCCGGCGTGGCCCGCCACGCCGCCCAGGAGCCGCGCGTTGCCGTCGTGGACGGCGCCGCGCAGCATCTGGCTGTTCAGCGCCTCCGTCGGCGCGACGCGTGCCAGGAGGGCGGGGCCGGGGCGGAACGTCGTCTCGCTCATGCCGAGCGGTCCGAAGACGTGCGTGGCCGCGAAGCGGTCCAGGGGCTCGCCGCTCACCCGGCGCACGAGCTCGCCGAGGACGATGAAGCCCGTGTCGCTGTAGCTGAACGACGCCCCGGGCCGATACTGGAGCCCGGCCTTGGCCAGGAGTTCCGCGGCTCGCGGAAAGCCCTCCCTCATCGCCTCAAGAGAGGGCAGGGCTGGAAAGCCAGCTGTATGCGTGAGAATCCGCCGGATCGTGAGGTCCCGAAACGCGCGGCCGGAGAACTCCCTCAGATAGTTCCCGAGCGGGTCGTCGAGGGAGAGTTTTCCCTGCTCGGCCAGGAGAAGGATCGCAGGCGTGGTGGCCACCACCTTCGTGAGCGAGGCCACGTCGAAGATGGTGTCCTCGATCATGGGCTCCTGGCGGGGAACGAGGCTCCGAGAGCCGAAGGCCTTCCGGTAGAGGACGCGCTCGCCCCGGCCTACGAGGACGACGGCGCCCGGAATCTCGCCGGCGCTCACCGCGGCGTGGACGGCTTCGTCCACGCCGCGGAGATCCAGCTCGGGCGCCGGGGCCGGCGCCGATGCGGCCAGGCAGAGGGCGAGACTCACGGCGATCGCGGGCCGCACCATGGCTCTATGATAGCGACCCCGCGGGCGTCGCGGGAGAAAAAAGGGGCGCGCGTTGCCCCCCTTTGGGCGAGGTGATAGGATCGCGCAGGGATCTTCCAGTGACGCAACGCGTGTTCATCACCGGCGGCACCGGCTTCGTGGGCAAGGCCGTGATCCACGCGCTGCAGGCCCGCGGCTTCACCGTCCGCTGCCTCGTGCGCCCCGGCTCCGAGGCCGACCTCAAGGGGTTCGAGGGAATCGAGCGTGTCCCCGGCAACGTGCTGATCCCGAAGGGCCTCGAGGCCTCCATGGAGGGATGCAGCGCGCTCATTCACCTGGTCGGGATCATCCGCGAGCATCCCGGCCGCGGCGTGACCTTCGAGCGGCTGCATTCGGTGGCGACGGCCAACCTGGTGAAGGCCGCCGAGGCCGCCGAGGTGCCGCGCTTCATCCACATGAGCGCCCTCGGCACGCGCCCCAACGCCCGGTCGCGCTACCACCAGACGAAGTGGGAAGCCGAGGAGACCGTGCGGGCCAGCCGCCCCCAGTGGACGATCTTCCGCCCCTCCATCATCTACGGCGTGGGCGACGGCTTCGTCTCGCTGCTGGCGCGCATGATCAAGTGGCTACCCGCCGTGCCCGTCATCGGCGACGGGAAATACCGGCTCCAGCCGGTGCCGGTGGGACAGGTGGCCGAGGGCTTCGCGCGGGCGCTGGCGTACCCGGAAAGCAAGCAGCGGACCTACGAGGTCGGCGGGCCGCGGCCGTACGCCTTCACGGAGATCCTGGACGTGATCGGCGCGGCCCTGGGGAAGTCGAAGGTGCGCAAGGTGCATCACCCGGTCGGCCTCATGCGGCCGCTCGTGCGGGTCCTCCAGCCGCTCCCCTTCTTCCCGCTCACCTTGGACCAGCTCACGATGCTCCAGGAGGACAGCGTCTGCGACCCCGCGCCCTTCTACCAGACCTTCGAGCTCACGCCGATCGAGTTTCCCGCCGGGCTCCAGCGGATGTTCGCCCGGTGAGCACCCCATTCAACACCTCGCTCCGGCGCGACCCCGACGACCCGCGCGGGCTCGCCGAGCGCATCGAGGCCCTCGTCGCAGAGCGGATCGAGGAAGCCGTGGAGTTCGTCGGCATGGATCTGCTGATCCAGCTCCGCCGCGCCCAGGGCCGGCCGGCGCCCGAGGCCAAGAGCGCCGGCGACCGGCAGGAATACGAGGGGCTGGTGCGCGAGTGGTTGCTCCACCTGCGCGGGGCGCTGCTGGAAGGCCTCGCGCCGGAGGACCTCCAGAAGGTAAGCCGGGCGGAGGAGGCCCGCGGCCGCGAGGAGATCCCGCGGCTCCTGGCGGGCCAGGGCGCGCTGGCGCGCACCCTCCCGGACTACTGGCAGCGCTTCGAGACGCTCCGCGTCGCCTTCATCCAGGCCAGGCTTGGCGCCCCACCCCCCAGGGCAGGCTTCCTCAGCCGCCTCCTACGCCGCGCGAGGCTCTGACCGCTTCAGCTCCGCCAGCGCCCAGAGGTCTTCCAGATCCTTCATCGCGGCCTGCCAGGCCGCGTAGCGCTCCAGGAGCTCGAGGCGCAGCGCGGCAAGCTGATTCTCCTTCTCGTCAATCCGGCAGCGCAGGCCCGGGTGATGAGCGTTGATGAACGCCAGGGTCCCTTCCCCGTAGGACCCGGCGATCCGATCCAGGCAGCGGGACAACTCCTCTCCGAGCAACCGATCCAGCGGGTTCATCATGCACCTCCTAAGGCTCCTGACTACTACTCAACACCTGGCGACTAGCAAAGTCAAGCGGAAAATGTGCCGCGAAACGGTGTAAAACGGAAGCCATGCCTGGCCTGTGGGAGCTGGTCCGCTACTTCCTCTACCTGGGGAGCCTGGGCTTCGGCGGCCCGGTGGCCCTCGTCGGCTACATGCAGCGCGATCTGGTGGAGCAGCGGAAGTGGTTCAGCAAGGAAGACTACATGAAGGGCCTGGCCCTCTCGCAGCTGGCGCCGGGCCCGCTGGCCGCACAGCTCGCCATCTGCCTGGGGTACGTCCACTCCAAGGTCTGGGGCGCCACGCTGGTGGCGCTCGCCTTCATCCTCCCCTCCTACCTGATGACCGTCGGCCTCGGCATGCTCTACGTCCGGTACGGCGGGCTCACGTGGATGCAGGCGGCGTTCTACGGCGTGGGAGCGGCCGTCATCGGCATCATCGTGCGCGCCGGGTACAAGCTCACCCGGCTCACCGTGGGCGCCGACCGGCTCCTCTGGGGCGTCTTCGGCGTGATGGCGGTCGTGACGGCCTGGACCGAGTCGGAGATCGCGACGCTCTTCATCCTCTGCGGCGTGGCGGTCCTGCTGATCGAGGCCCCGCCCCGCTGGCTCCGCGGCCTCCTGGGCGCCCGGACGTCGCTCTGGGCCGCCGCTCCGCTGCCCCTTTCCCTGCTCACGGGCATGGGGGCTCCCGCTTCCCTGGGCACCCTCGGCCAGATCCTCTGGTTCTTCATCAAGGCGGGCGCGTTCGTGTTCGGCAGCGGCCTGGCCATCGTGCCGTTTCTCTACGGCGGCGTCGTCCAGGAGTACCGGTGGTTGAACGACAAGCAGTTCGTGGACGCCGTGGCCGTCGCGATGATCACGCCGGGCCCCGTCGTGATCACGGTGGCCTTCATCGGCTACCTCGTCGGGGGCCAGGCCGGCGCGCTGATGGCGGCGATCGGGGTCTTCCTCCCCGTGTACCTGTTCGTCGTGGTCCCCTACCCCTGGTTCGACCGGTTCAGCGGAAACCCCCAGGTGAAGGCCTTCGTCAAGGGCGTCACCGCGGCCGCGGCCGGCGCGATCGCTGGCGCCTGTTACGTGCTGGCGCGCCGGGCGATCTTCGATCTGCCGACGCTGCTCATGGGGCTCGTCACGTTGGCGATTCTGACGCGCTTCAAGATTCCGGAACCCGTCGTGATCATCGCGGCAGGTCTTCTCGGGATCCTGATCTTCTCCATTCGGGGATCATGACGACTCCAACGGTCGTGTTCGTGTGCCTCCATGGCTCCGCGAAGAGCCTCATCGCCGCCGAGTACTTTGGGCGGCTGGCGGCTGAACGGGGGGTGGATGTCCGCGCAACCTCGGCGGGCATCGAGCCGGACGCCGAAATTCCTCTCAACGTGATCGCAGGCCTTCTCCAGGATGGCATCGACGTCCGCGGGCGCCGGCCCCGACACCTGACGGCCGAGGAGTTGGCGAGGGCATCGCACGTCGTTTCCTTCGGCTGCGACCTCGGGAAGGTGGATCCCCCGGGCCTCACCGTCGAGCGATGGGACGATATCCCTGCCGTCAGCGCGGATTTCCAGGCCGCACGCGAGGCCATCGTGGCTCGTCTCACACGGCTGCTCACCGAATGGAGAACCGGAGGAGGCTTGATGCTCAGGGTGGCCTCAGCGGACCGACAGGCCCCCGGCACTTGGCTGACCGGCTTGACGGGGAAGGGAAAGGCCGGCTGGACCGAAGACGGCGGGAAGCTCACGTACCACGGGGGCGCCACATTCGGATGGGCCGTCTTGCCGAAGATTTCGGTGCGTGACGGCTTCGGCCAGGTCCGGCTCAAGCCCATCAGCGGCCGAGAGGACCAGGCGGGAGGAGTGGTCTGGCGGTGGCGTGACGCTAACAACTACTACGTGGCTCGGGCCAACGCCCTCGAGGGCAACGTGGTGGTGTACAAAGTCGTGAACGGGCGAAGGACCGACCTGAAGCCGGTTGGTGCCTCAGCGCGGGCCTATGGAGTGGACACCCCCGTCGCCGTCGGAGCCTGGCACACCCTCCGGGTGGATTTTGCCGGACAGGAGGCCAGCGTGACCTTCGACGACCAGCGACTATTCGCCGTGCGCGACGAGACCTTCCTCGAGCCGGGCGCCGTCGGGGTCTGGTCCAAGGCGGACAGCGTCACCGAGTTCGACTCGTTCGAGTACGGCGGACAATAGCGCGTCAGCGCCGGCCCAGGTAACCCGACAGCCGCGCGCGAATCTCGGCGGGACGGAGGGAGGGAGCGTAGCGCCGGGCGGCCGGGAACTGGAGAAGCGCGATCCAGGCCAGGGCGACCGCCACCGCATCCCAGTGGCGGAAGTGAAGGCCCCGTACGATCTCGTGGCTGAGGAAGACGTAGGCCGCGAAGCGGCAGCGCGCACCCGCTTCGCGGGTTCCCGGGCGCCAGAGCAACATTCCCACGTAGGGGGCGGCCAGCCCGTAGGCGAGGTAGTTCCAGGGGCGATCAGGGGCGAAATTCAAAGCGCGGAACCCGGCCAGGCTCGCCGCCTGAAGCGCGGGGGCGAGGAACAAGCCCAGCGCCAGCGCGGTGATGACCCACGGCCGTTGAGGATCTCCCATTGCCGTGCCAGCATAGCGGTCCGAACCCAAGGAGGCAATCGTGAACATCCTGATCCCTGACATCCCGCTCGTCGCGTTCCGCCTGGCGGGCAAGCGTCAACTCGCGCAGATCACAGCCTTCGATCTCGTGGTGCTGCTGATCATCAGCAACGTGGTCCAGAACGCGGTCATCGGCAACGACAACTCCCTCGGCGGCGGGCTCTTCGGCGCCACGGTGATCTTCCTGCTGAACGCCGGCGTCGCCTGGCTCACGTTCCGCTTCAAGCGGGTGGAGCGGGTCGTCGAGCACACCCCGACGGTGCTGGTGAAGGCCGGGCGGATTCTCCGGAAGAACCTGCGCCGCGAACGATTGAGCCTGCCGGAGTTCCGGGGCGCCCTTCGCCGGCACGGGGTGGTCTCGCTGAAGGACGTCCGCTACGTGATCCTGGAGGAAGACGGCCACATCAGCGTGGTCAGGTAAGGTGCGGGGGTCGGCATGAGGCCGTTCCTCGCCCTCGTCCTGGCCGGCTTCCTGGCGCGCTTCGGCTACCAGATGGCGCGGAGCCCGGTGCTCCCCCGCTTCGCCCAGGACCTTGGCGCCACGCCCGAGCTGATCGGGGTGATCGTCGCCGCCTCCACGGTGACCGGCGTGGCCATCAAGCTTCCCGCCGGCGCGCTCTCCGACGTCCTGGGACGAAAGCGGATGATGCTCCTGGGTTGCGCCTTCTTCGCCGTGCCGCCCTTCCTCTATCCCTTCGTCCACTCGCCCGGCGCCCTCCTGGCGCTCCGCTTCCTCCACGGCTTCGCCACCGCGATCTTCTCCCCCGTGGCCTCGGCCTTCGTCGCCGATCTCTCCCAGCGAGGACGAGGCGAGAGGTTGGGCTGGTTCGCCGCGTCGAGTGATCTCGGCTCCACGCTGGGCCCCCTCCTCGGCGGCCTCCTTCTGTTCTACACGGCCAGCTACCCGGTGACCTACCTCACCGTCGGCATGCTCGGCCTCCTCCCGCTCCTGATCATCCTCCGCCTGCCCGACGAAGCGCCGCGCTCCACCGGCTCCACCCTCCGCGCGCGCGCGGCGGAGTTCTGGAGCGGCATCGCCGAGGTTGTCTGGAGCCGCGCCGTGCTCGTCGCCTCGACGCTGGAAGCCGCGCTCTACGTGGGCTACGGCGCTTTCCTCGGTTTCTTCCCCACGTACGCAAGGAGCATCGGCTTGAACGACGCCCAGATCGCCCTCGTCATGGGTGCCCAGCTCGGGACGACCATGCTCGCCAAGCCGCTCTCGGGGCGCCTCTCCGACCGGATGGGCCGGAAGCCCATGATCCTTGCGGGCCTCTTCCTCAGCGCTGCCACGCTGCCCCTGATCCCGAGGCTCGCCTCGCTCTGGTTGCTCTTTCCCGTCTCTGCGCTCTTCGGTCTCGGCGTGGCGATTGTGACCCCATCCACCACGGCGCTGGTGGCCGATCTCGTAAAGGCCGGGCGGATGGGCTCGGCGATGGGCGTGTTCGGGACGATCTGGGACAGCGGCGAGGCGGCCGGGCCGATCCTGGCAGGGTTCCTCATCGCGTCGCTCTCCTACCCGCCCGCCTTCGGCCTCATCGCGGCCTTCATGGCGGCGATGGCCCTCCTCTTCCTCGTGGCGGTGAGGGACCCGGGGCGGGCCGGCTGAGGTCAGCGGCGCAGGAGCCGCGCCATCATCCAATCCACGAAGCGGGGGGCGAGGGCGCTCAGCACAGCCAGGATCCGCGCCGGCGGGTACGGGTACACTTCCGGGCGGGGACGTCGCGCGCAGCGCACGATGGCCCGGGCCACCTGCTCGGCGGTCTGGATCGGGCCGTAACGCTTCGGCTCGGTCTTCTTGAGTTCCACGGCGCGGAACTCGCTCTCGGTGTAGATCGGATAGACGATGCTCACCTGGACGCCGGTCCCGCTCAGTTCCATACGCAACGCTTCCGACATGCCGACGAGCGCAAATTTGGTCGCGTTGTAGGCGGAGTACAGCGGGACTCCCCGGCGACCCGCCACCGAGCTGACGTTGATGATGTGGCCGGAGGCATGCTGGAGCATCCCCGGCAGGACCGCCTGGGTGACCGTAAGCACGCTGACCAGGTTCACCTCCAGGAGCGCGCGGAGTTCCTCGGGGGTGGTGGCTTCCAAGGGCGCCGCTATCCCGCGGCCGGCGTTGTTCACGAGGATGTCGATCCGCTTCCACTGACCTAGCACGCGCTCCACGACCGCCTTGACCGTCTCGCGATCGGTCACGTCGGCGGAGCAAACCATCGCGTGGCCCGGCTGGCGGCGGATCTCGTCGGCGACTTCCTCCAGCCGATCCTCGCGGCGGGCCAGGAGCGCCACGCGCACCCCTTGCCGGGCCAGGGCCTTGGCCGTGGCCGCCCCGATCCCGCTCGAGGCGCCCGTCACCAGCGCCACCTTCCCGACCAGCACGGACATGGTCAGCACGCCATCCGCTGTTATCGTTGAGACCGAAGCGACGTAAGCCCTTCTCTCTTCGCTGTCCTTGCGAGGCTGAGGTCCCAGGAGGCAAAGACGAAAGGCTCAGCGAGCCGGCCGCGGAGCACAGCCGCTGAAGCCAGGTGTAGGGCGTCATAGGCCTTCAATCGATGAGCCTCCGCGACACGGGCGGCCGCCCGAACGAGCGATTCCGTGACTTCGACGACCAGGTAGCGACCCCAGTCCGAATCCAGATCCCGGAGGATTCTCCGATAATCTCCCGCTGACAGCCCTCCCTCGTGCCGTCGCCTGACGAAGGCTGCGCGCGCCTCGACGTAAGCGAGAATTGACGTGGCGATCAGTTCCGCCTGATCGACTGCGTTTCGGACGATGGGCGATCCCTCTTCGTCCACATAGAGCTTGACGAGGGCGCTCGTGTCCAGATAGAGCCTCACCGCCGGCCCTCGATGACCGCCCGACCCACCGACGGCCCCTTGATTCTTGGGGGGCGCCGAGCCCCTCTCGGTTTCCCCCCTTCCCACCGGGCCATCCCTTCCCGGAGCAACCCCTCGATGCGTCGGTCCCTACGGGTGACGGAAGGAGGCGCGATGATGGCAACCGGCTTCCCCCGCTCCGTAACCATCAGCCGTTCCCCGGCCCTTACGCGTTTGAGGTACCGGCTCAGCTGATTCTTCAGCTCCCTGATCCCCACTGCAGCCATGCCGTTTCTCCTATGTGGACACATTGTTCTCATTTGTGGACACAATGTCAAGGTGCGGTCCCGAGGCTCATCGGAAGGCGCACGGGGGGACGGGTGTCTTCCAGGGAGCCTGCGTGAGGTGCCGGCCGTGGGGGAAGAGCCGGAGCTGGTGGGCGGGGAGGGCCGGGGCCAGGCGGCGGCCCTTCAGCGCCAGGAAGTACCCAGCGCGCACCGTGTCCACGCCGATGCGCCTGAGATCCTGGGGTCCGCGGAAGACGCTCCGCCGTCGCTCGCGGACCAGCGTCAGGGCCGCTTTCGGCCCGACCCCCGGCACGCGGAGCAGGAGCTCGTACGGCGCCCTGCCGATCTCCAGGGGAAATTGCTCGACGTGGCGGAGCGCCCACGCGGTTTTGGGATCGTGGTCCAGCGGGAGGTTGCCGTCGCCGTCGAAGGGCAGTTCCTCGAAGTTGAACCCGTACTGGCGGAGCAGGTGCTCAGCCTGATAGAGCCTGAACTCGCGCATGGCCGGCGTGGATTGCTCGCCCTCCATGGGTGTCCCCACCACCGGCTGGAAGGCGCTGAAGTGGGCGTGGTGGAGCAGTTGCTGACGCTCGAGGCGCGCCACCAGCGATAGGATCTCGCGGTCCTTCTCGCCGGATGGACCGACAACAAACTGGGTAGTCGTCCCGGCAGGCCGCAGGTCGCGTGATTCATCCTGGCGCGCGCCGCGGAGGAGGCGACCGGCCAGCTCGAGCTTCGGGAGGAGGTCGCCGCTGAAATCCTTCTCCTTGGCAAGTCGCCGCACGTAGGCATCGCCCGGCCCCTCCAGGTTGATCGAGACGCGGTTGGCGAGCCTTGCGGCCTCCTCGACCTGAGCCGGCTCGGCGCCGGGAAGGAGCTTGATGTGGACGTACCCCCCAAACCCTTCCTTCCGACGCAGGAGCTCGACCGCGGCGAGCATCCGATCCATCGCTCGCACGGGCCTTCCGGGCACGCCAGAGGTGAGGAACAACCCCTGGGCGAGCCCTGCTCGATGGGCCTCCATGAAGGTTGTCGCGATTTCTTCGGGCGCCAGCGCCGTGCGCTTCACCTTTCCGGAAGCCCGTGTTCCCGGTCATCGGCGGCGGCCTCGGCGAGGACGGCGAGTCGCTGGTGGCGGTCCATGGTCGGTACCTCTTTAGATGTATACTATACACAAGATGAGTATTTCAAGCCAAATTTTTTTCAGGCCCAAACCCCTGGAATCTTTGAGGAACAGGAGGGGCAAACCCCCCGCGTGGGCGTCACGGCGTCTTTGAGGATGGTGTAGCCCACACGTTCGATCACGAGGCTCTGGCAGGAGGGGCAGTAGGTGTTCTCGAAGGACCCCACGTGCCCCGGCAGGTTGCCGGCGTAGACGTAGCGGAGCCCCTCACCCACGCCGATCTCGGCCGCGCGGATCAGCGCCTTGGCCTGGGTGTTGGGCCGGTCGGTCATCTTGTAATCCTGGTGAAAGGCGGTCACGTGCCAGGGGATGTCGGGAGAGATCGACAACAGGAACTGCGCGACGTCCCTGAGCTCGGCGTCGGAGTCGTTGAAGCCGGGGATCACCAGCGTCACGACTTCGAGCCAGAACCCCCGGGCGTGGATCATGCGGATCCCTTCGAGGATCGTCTTGAGCACGCCCCCGAGCTGGCGGTAGTGCTTGTCGTCGAAGGATTTGAGATCCACCTTGTAGAGGTCCACGTACGGCCGGATGTAGTCCAGCACCTCGGCCGTGGCGTTGCCGTTGGAGACGTAGGAGCAGACGAGGCCGCGCGCCCGGCCCTCCTTGAAGACCTCCACCGCCCACTCGCTCGTGATCAAGGGCTCGTTGTACGTGGACGTGAGCACGCGCGCGCGGTTGTGGAGGGCGAGGTTCACGATCTCGTGCGGCCCGATCTGCTGAGGCGGCACGCCCATCGCGGGATCCCGCAGCGCCTGGGAGGTCAACGCGTTCTGGCAGTTCTTCACCGCGCAGAACCCCGCCACGAAGGAGTGCTCCTCTTCGACCTCAAGGTTATACACATCTCCCTCGAAGGGCTCGCTGGCTACCGACTTCACCGGGATCAAGAAGTGGTTTTCGACCTCTCGGAACTTCTGCCAGCTTCGAAGGTCCCGGTACCAGACCACGCTGAATTGCTCTGGATGGCGGCGAACGGCTCGCCCCTGGATCTCTCCCTCGGCACCGACTGAGGTTACATAGATGGAGGGAAGATGCCCAAGGCGGAGAATCAACAAGGCCACCCCGTAAGCGAGATCGTGGGAGACCGTGGTCACGCTCAGCTTCCCGCCCGCGTACTCGTGACCATCACCCGCGACGTAAGCGTCCAGGAACGCCTCCTGGACAGACGTGTCGGCGGCGAAGATCTCGGCCGGTATACGCTTGCCCGCCGCCCCCTTCCCGCACAGCGCCTCCAAGACGAGCGCCAGCGAGGATTTACCCACTACTACGACTGTGGTCGTTGCCCGGCGGACCTCTTGAGGGTGGACGCCGAACAACTGTTGCAACGAGTGCTTGATTTCCTTCCTGGCTGCCTCCTCAGAGTGGCCGAAGCTGAAGACAAGGTCCAGACTGTTCGGCCTGTTTTTCGAACGAATCACTGATCCCTCGGCGCAATAGAAGCCAAGGAGCCGGGCAAAGGTCTTGTCGAGCAGCAGAAATCGCGGAATTCCGGGGCGTCGTTCGTTAGGGAACCTGACCCGTTCTTCCTCGATCATGATTCCGTGGGTTTTTTCGTATACCCACCGGCCGCGTCTGACCTTGCTCCTCACGTGCCGAATGTACGACGGATCCCTCCCAAGGCGAGCCCCGATTGCCCGAGAGGATTCCCCCCTCTCGGACGCCTCCATGATGCCCCGGGTTTCTTGCTGAGACAGAGAGCGGGGGATCGCGAAGGTCGGGGTAACGTGCTTCAAGAGATCTGTCACGTCGAGTATGATCCCCTCTCCCTCGAACGACGTCTTAGGAACGAGTAGGAAATGATTCGGGGTGAGATCAGCCGCCCGGACATCCTCAACTCCACCCCCGCCTGGGTCCGTGGTCGCCAGCCAGCGATGGTCCGGAGTGCAACGGATGGCCGGCAGGTACATGGGCCGGATGACCGACAAGGGGCCCCGGTAGGCATGCCTGAACGCCTTGGTGACCCGCCTCACTGCTCCCGATGCCGTGATGACCTGCACCCCTTGAGGAAATCTGATCTCACCGTCGGGAGTGACGATCGCCTCAGATGCCTCATCGAAGACCGCCTTGATCGCGACCGCCCCGGTCGGCGTCAGAACCGGAGTATCCCCCCGGAAACAGTAAGAACAGTGCAGGTCACAACCGAGCATGCCGAAGGAGAGCGCGCGGGCGCCGGGGAAGGCGTGGAAGAACGGCTTCTTCTCGATGGGGTCGAGCTGTAGGGCGGCCACGTAGCCCGTGGGGACCATGAGCCGGCCGTCCTCGTTCCACCGGACCTTGCAGATCCCTTTCTGCCCGGGGAGGATCAGGCAGCGGTGGCCGCAGGCGTAGCAGCGGAGGCGCCCCTCGGCAAGCCGCTCGTAGAGCTCGCCCTCGCGGGCCAGCCGGGACAGCGTGTGCTCCAGGGTGACCGGTGCTGCCATGGTCCTCCTAGTGTACTCCTAACGCTAGACGCCGAGAACGGCCTTCACAGCGTCCCGGGTGACGGAGATCAGCCGGTCCACCTGGGCCTCGGTCACGATCAGGGGCGGGGCAAAGAAGACCGATTCGCCGCGGGTCCGCGTCACCACGCCGCGCTTGACCATCTCGGCCTGGACGCGCGGCCCCACCTTCTGGTCGCCGGGGAAGGTCGCCTTCGTCCCCCGGTCCTGGACCAGCTCGATGGCGGCCAGGAGGCCCTTCCCGCCCCGGATGTCTCCCACGTGCGGGTGGCTCCCGAACGTCTGCTTGAGCCCCTCGTAGAGGCGCGTGCCCATCTTCGCTGCGTTCTCCCAGAGGCGCTCGCGCTCCATGATCTCGATGTTCTTGAGCCCCACGGCGCAGCAGGTGGGGTGCCCCGAGTAGGTGTGGGCGTGCATCCAGCGGCTCTCGGGCGGCACTGAGTCCATGGCGTCCTTGATCTCGCGCGAGACCATGATGCCACCGAGCGGGAGGTAGCCGGAGGTGACGCCCTTGGCGAAGGACACGATGTCGGCCTCGACGCCCCAGTGCGTGAGGGCGAACCAGTGGCCGGTCCTGCAGAAGCCGGTGATGACCTCGTCGGCGATGAAGAGGACCTGGTGCCGGGTGCAGATCTCGCGGATCCGCGGGAAGTAGTCGTCGGGCGGCACGATGACGCCGCCCCCGCCGATGATGGGCTCGGCGATGAACGCCGCAACGGTGTCCGGCCCCTCGCGGAGGATCGCCTCCTCCAGCTCGCGCGCGGCCGCCTGGCCCACCCCCTCCCCGGGCTTCGCGCCCTGGAAGCGGTAGGCGTACGGCGGCTGGATGTGGAGGAAGCCCGGGACGCGCGGCTCGAACATCTTCCAGTACGGCGCGATCCCGGTCGCGCTCATCGCCTGGAGCGTCACGCCGTGGTAGGCCTCGCGCCGGGCGATGATCTTCACCTTGTCGGGCTTGCCCTTGGCCTTCCAGTAGAAGCGCACGGTTTTGAAAGCCGCCTCGTTGG
This sequence comes from Candidatus Rokuibacteriota bacterium, assembly GCA_016179965.1. Lineage (GTDB taxonomy): Bacteria > Methylomirabilota > Methylomirabilia > Rokubacteriales > CSP1-6 > CSP1-6. Next base: position 23,252 of record JACPCF010000077.1, read on the forward strand.
ACTCCGCGCCGCCGCAGGTGAAGAAGACCGCCTGCATGTTCTTGTAGGCCAGGCCGATCAGCCGGTCCGCCAGGGTGATCGCCGGGATGTTGGAGGACCCCACGTAGGCGGAGAAATAGGCGAGCTCCTTCATCTGGGCCTCGGCCACCTGCGCGAGCTCCGCCCGCCCGTGCCCGACGTTGGTGTTCCAGAGTCCGGAGAGCCCGTCGAGGTATTCGCGCCCCTGCACGTCGGTGATCACGGCACCGCGCCCCTTGACGAAGATCATGGGCTCGGCGTGGTCCATGGGGTGGTGGAGCGAATGGATCAGGTGCTCTTGATCGGCCTTGACCAGCTCGGCAGGACTCGGCGTGGCCATCACGTTTCCTCCGTCATGTACCTGCGGTAATCGCCGTCGGGAATCGGCACCGCCCCATTGACGGAACCGTTGAACCAGTACGTCCAGGCGCTCACCTGGCGGCCGTCGGCGAGGCGGACCGGGGTCAGGCGGCGGGGAAACTCGGAGCCCTCCGCTGCGTCGAGCGCCGCCAGGAGCTCTGCCGACTGAAGCCGGTACACCTCGCCGCGGATCGTCCCCGACCCGTCGGGAACCGCGCCCGGATATCCGCCCAGGTCCACCAGGCGACCGCCGATGCTCCCGGCAGCCACAAACTCGGCCCGCCCCTCGATCAGGTGATGGAGCGACAGCCTGCGCATGAGCGTGCCGTAGGCGAACAGGAGAGCGGGCGCCGCGCTCACTGGCGGGCCCGCTCGAGCTTGGCCAGCGCCTCGAGGACGTCCCGACCGTCGAGGGCGAGGGACTGGAGGGACACATGCCGGATGATCCCCTGCTTGTCCACGAGGAACGTGGCGCGGCGCTCGAGCCCCCAGAGGTCATCCCAGACCCCGTAGAGGCGCCCGACCTTTCCGCTGGGGCCCAGATCGCTCAGGAGCCGGAAGGGCAGCTTGAGGTCCTCCGCCCACGCCCGGTTCCTCTCGGGGAGATCCGCAGATATGCCCACGATCTCAACGTCTTGCTCGTCGAACTTCACCTTCTCATCCCTGAACCAGGTGAACTCGACAATTCAGCCGGGCGTGAAAGCCTTGACGTAGAAGGCCAGGACGACGTACCGGCGCAAGGCGAGGAGATCGGAGAGGGGGACGGGCTTGCCGCGCTGGTCCGAGAGGGTGAAGTCGGGGGCCTTGTCGCCGACGCCCAGCGGCCGGTCAGCGGCGGGGGCGGGCAAGACCGCCAGGAAAACGAACGCGAGGCCCAGCAGGGCGAGCCGCTTCAGGCGGGGGTCCCTCCACCGTTGACGGCCCGGAGCACGGCGCTCAGAAAGTCCCGCTCGGGGAGGGCGCCCTCGAACTGGACCCGGTCGTTGATCACCACCTTGGGCACCGCCATCACCCGGTACTGCTGGCTCCACTCGGGGAACTCGTTGGCCTCGATGCAGTCGGCGCGGACCTGGTCCGACGCCACCGCCATGTGCTGAGCCAGGCGCACGGCCCGGGGGCAGTAGGGTCAGGTCGGGGTCGCGAAGACCTTGATGTGGACCGGCGACGCGAGCGCCGCGAGGGCCGCGCGGGTCTCCTCGGAGAGGGACGGCTTGCCCGTCGAGACGAGGACCACAGCGTCGATGAGGTTGGTGAACTCGTAGCCCGCCGGGATGCCGAAGAACCGGATCCCGTAGTCCTTCGTCCCCTCGACCACCACCGCGGGGACGCGGTCCACGCCGTAGGCCTCGGCCTTCTCCCGGTCCAGGATCAGGTTGAGGACCTCCATCGAGGCCTTGTCGGTGAGGTCGACGACCTCCTTGACGAGCCACTCCGTCTGCTGGCAGGTCTCGGAGCCGAGCTCCTGCGAGAACACGGTGACCTTCACCGGGTCGGTGAGCTTCTCGAACTCCTTCGTGACCGCCTCGCGGTCTCTATCGGTCAGGATCGGCATGACGCTTCATTATACCGCGATTACGCCTTCCTGACTTCGACGCGGTCCGACACCCAGGGATCACCCATGTCAAGCGTCCGGCGCACGTCCTCCGGGCGCCGGTGTTCCGCCACGGGTTCGGCTGCCGCGCACGCGCGAAGGACGAGCTGCGCCGTGGTCATCGCGGCAACGCGGAGCTCGGCTGGATCCACTTTGTCCCGGCTGTCCGCCGGCGTCAGCAGATACCGCGTCAGCGCCGTCGGGTCCTCATACCCCGCAATCAGGCGGAAGGACGGGATGCCCCACAGGAAGAAGTTGAAGTGATCGGAGTTCGCCTGGACCGGGCTCACCGGGGTGACAGGCGCGCCTCCCGTGGCGGTTGCCTCGCGCACGAAGTGTCCGACGTCGTTCATGCCGCTCGTCAACGCGCTCAGGCGCCGGCCTCCGACGACTGTGTCGAGGTTGATCGCGATGGCGATCTGCCGGCGTTCCGTCTCTGATAGGCCCTTAAGGTAGAGGCTCGATCCCAGGAGGCCCCACTCCTCGACGGTGAAGAAGATGGCGCGGAGGCCGCGACGAAGCTGCGGCACCTGCGGGGCGACGGCCCGGAAGACCGCGAGGACCGCCGCCACCCCCGAGGCATTGTCCATGGCGCTCTCCGCCAGGTCGTGCCCGTCGTAGTGCGCGCAAAGCACCACCCACTCGTCCGTCCTGCCCGGGATCTCGGCGATCAGATTGGCCGCCGTCGCCTCCGCGCGCGTCGCCCGGACCTCGAGGAGCACCCGCGCCGGACCTTGCTCCACCGCCCGACGCAGCGCTTCGCCAGCCTCGTGGCTCAGGCCAACCGCCGGGACGTCGTCGGGCTCGCCGCGCCCGGAGGACCCGCTGACCACGCCACACCCGGGGAGGTTATTCGCGATGAGAAAGGCCGCCGCGCCCGCCTCCTTGGCCCAGGCGTACTTGCGCCGGCGGTGGACGTGAGTCAGGCTGAAGGGAAACTCGTGACGGACCAGCACGGCGCGGCCGCGGATGCGGTCGTGGAGAGCGCGGAACTCGTCCGTCGTCCCGCGACCGAGATCTACGAGGTCGAATTCCACTCCGCCGGGAGGTGTGGCGGGAGAGAGCACGAGGCTTGTGGACGGGAGCTCCTGTTGGGCGCTGCCGAGGAGCCGGACGCGGCTCCGCTCGCGCGTCCAGCCTGGGTAGGTGACGGTGTGCGCGCGCACCGCACCCGCGACATCCCGGAGCCGCTGCTCGAGGAAGGCGCGCGCCTTCGCCTCGGACTCGGTCCCCGCGAACCGTCCCCCGCACGAGCAGATCGCGTCCAGATCCCCCCACAGGTCGGGCGACTGCCAGATGCGGCCAAGTATCTCTGTCGTGTCCATCGATCGCTCCTGTCGCGACGCCTACAGCCGGCGCCGCAGGCGAGGATTCATTGCGTCGTTCAAGCCGTCCCCCAACAAGTTGAAGCCAAAGACCGCCAGGAAGATGGCGACTCCCGGAAATACCGCCATCCACCAGGCTCGCCGGAGGTAGCCCTGCGCGTTCTGCAGCATGAGCCCCCAGGAGACGAGATTCGGGTCGCCGAGACCGAAAAACGAGAGCCCCGCTTCGAGGAGAATCGCCTCTGCCACGCCGAGGCTCGTCGCGACGACCGCCGGGGGGAGGGCATTCGGGAGGATCACCCGCACGGCGATCCGCGAGGCCGACATCCCGAGGGCATGAGCGGCCTCCACGAATTCCCGCTCCTTTAGACTGAGGAACTCCGCACGGATCAACCGGGCGGTGAGCGGCCAGCCCAGAAGGCCGAGCACCACGATGATCTTCTCAAGGCCGCGTCCGATCAGGGCCACCACGATCAGCGCCAGGAAGAACTGGGGGATGGTCTGGAAGAGCTCGGCGCCGCGCATGAGCCACGCGTCCACCCGCCCCCCGGTGAAGCCCGCCACCGTGCCGATCGCGATTCCGACGATGGCCGACAGCAGGGCGGCCAGAACGCCGACGACGAGGGAGACCCGGGCGCCGTAAACGACGCCACTCCAGAGGTCGCGGCCAAGATTGTCAGTACCCAGCAGCCATTGTGTTCCCGGAGGCCGGAACGCCGCGGGAGAAGTCTGGAGCGGGTCGCTCGCCCCCAGGAGCGGCGCGGCGACCGCTCCGGCGATCAAGAGGAGCACAATGGTGAGCCCCACAAGGCCGGGGCGGCTCCGGGCGAAGCGGCGGAAAGGCGACCTCATCGCGCGTGCCGGATCCGCGGGTCGAGGTAGGCGTAGAGGAGATCGGTCAGAAGGTTCGCCAGGACGACCGACAGGCTGACCGTCAGGAAGATCCCCAAAAGGACCGGGTAGTCGCGTGTGAAGACCGAATCGTAGAGGAGCCGGCCCACGCCGGGCCAGCCGAAGACGGTCTCGATCAGGGCGGAGCCTGCCAGGAGGAAGCCGAGGTTGTAGCCGACAAAAGTCACCAGGGGCAGGAGCGCGTTTGGCAGCGCGTGGCGGCCGAGGACCCGCCGCGGCCCCGCGCCCTTCGCCTCCGCCGTTCGGATAAATTCCTGCCCCAGCACCTCGAGCAGACTGGCCCGCGTGAGCCGGGTGGTCATGGCAACGAGACGCAGGGCCAGCGCCGTCGCTGGGAGAACCAGGTGGCTCGCGACGTCGAGCACCCGATCCCACCCGGTGGGTCCGACGCGCAGGGAGACCATCCCCTGTGCAGGGAGCCATCCAAGCGTGACCGCGAAGAGAAGAATCAGGAGCTGGCCGATCCAGAACACCGGCACGGAGAAGCCGACCACGGCAGCGCCGCTCACGGTGGCGTCGAGCACGGTGGACGGTCGCCGCGCGGCGATCAGCCCGAGTCCCACGCCCAGGAGCGTCGCGACGACGAGCGCCGTACCCGTCAGGAGAGCGGTGGCGGCCGCGCGCTCACCGATGACTTGGAGGACCGGCCGGCGCTGCACGAAAGAGTACCCGAACTCACCGCGCGCGAGGTTCCCCACGTATCGGACATACTGCTCGATCAGGGGCCGGTCGAGCCCGAACTCTTCCCGCACCTTGCGGACGTACTCCTCCGGCGCCGGGAAGTCGCCGACCAGCGCGAGCACTGGATCGCCCGGCGCCAGGTGGATGAGGACGAAGACGATCGTGACAACGCCCAGGAGGAGCGGGAAGGCTTGAAAGAAACGGCCGAGCACGTACCGAGGCATGCGCGGGTGGCCGGTAGCTCCGCTGTGGTGGAGGCTTCAGGACCCAGGGGGCTCGAGGGGACTGCGGGATCCTACCGTGACGGCTTTCCGCCGACCCACCACACGCGGTCCCACTCGTCGTAGGGCTGCGCGGAGATCCACAGCCCGCGGAACTTGGCGCTGGCCACGTCCACCTCGGTTCGATCGATCAGGTTCAGGACCGGTAGGTCCTCGGCGATGATCCGCTGGGCTTCGAAGTAGGCCTTCCGCCGCTCCTCGCGGAACGGCGTCGCCACAGCCCGGGCGAACAGCTCGTCAAGCTTCGGATTCGAGTAGCCCGTCGGGTTGGTGAACGGCCGGGCCGGTGTCGGCGTCGTCGTGTAGGCGCGCGTGATGCCGATGGCCGGATCGCCGGCGGTCGTGTACGGCTGGATCGAGACGTCAAAGTCCCGCTTCGTGTAGACCTTGTCCATCGTCAATTGAAACTCGACCGGCTCGAGCGTGACCTCCACGCCGATGTCCTTCCAGTTGTTCCGGATGATCTCCGCCATCGGGGTGAAGCCCGCCTGCGCGACGTTGTAGACCAGGCGCACCTTGAAGCGCGTGCCGTCGGCGCCGCGGCGGAGCCCGATCGCGTCGAGCATGGCGTTCGCCTTGGCGGGGTCATGGGGGAAGAGCCGGTTGTAGTCGACGTCCGGATTGTGCGCCCACTTGAGGCCGACGTGGATCGCGCTCTTGCCCGGCGCGCCCAGGCCGAAGACGGCCTGCTCCAGGATCTGCCGACGGTTCACCCCCCTGGCCAGCGCCTGGCGAACACGCTTGTCCTCGATCGGCTTTCGCTCCACGTTGAAGAAGACGAGGAAGTTCCCGGGCAGGTCAGTGTCCTGCTTCACCTGGACGTTGGGGTTCGTGCGGAGCCGCCCGACCTCCTGCTTCAGCAGGAAGAAGGACTGGATGTAGTCCACTTCGCCCGCCTCGAGGGCGAGGATGCGCGACGTGGGGTCCGGCATGATCTTGGCGACGACCCGGTCCAGGTAGGGCAGGCCGGGGCGGAAGTAGGCGTCGTTCCGGACCATGACAATGTTGTCCCCGCGCGTCCAACTCTGCCAACGGAACGGACCCGTCCCGATGGGGCCGTCCAGGTTACGAGGGTTCTTGAGGATGTCCGTGCCTTCGTAGAGGTGCTTGGGCAGGATCCCCCCCTCCTGGCACGTCATCTGCTGGAGGAACGGCGCGTAGGGCTTCTTGAAACGAACGACCACCGTGTGCGCGTCCGGCGTTTCCACCCGGTCCAGGTTGGCGAAGGCCAGCCGCGTCCGCGGATGGAACTTGGCCAGGACTTCTTCGAAGGTGAACTTGACGTCAGCGGAGGTGAACGGTTTTCCGTCGTGCCACCGCGCGTTCTCCACCAGCTTGAACGTGTACGCGAGCCCATCCTGGCTGATCGTCCAGGACTTGGCCAGCTCGGGCTCGGGGTTCCAGTTGCGATCGAGGTAGATCAGCCCGTTAAACATCTTGCAAGCCACGGCGAGCGCCTCGACGCCGGTCGTGATGGCAGGGTTCAGCGTTTCCGGGTTGGCGCCGATGGCAACGACCAGCGTCCCGCCGTAACGCGGCATTTCCTGAGCGCGCCCGGGCGAGGCGTCCATCGCGAAGGTGAGCAGGAAGGCGAGCACGGCGACAACTCGACCCATGGACGGCTCCTTTCTACTGGTGGCAGTCTTACCACCAGTTCCGAAAAAAGGCAATGGGGCAGCGGGTCACTTTTCGACAGGAAGATCGTCGCGATTTCCCCATTCCACCCAGGACCGGTCATATCCCACGAGGCTCGGGTAGCCCAGGAGCCGGAGGACGAAGTAGGTGTGGGACGCCCGGTGGTGAGTCTGGCAGTAGGTAACGACGGTCTTGTCCGGCGTCACGCCCTTGGCCGCGTACATCACGCGGAGGTCCTCGAGGGGCTTGAACGTCCGGTCTGGGCGGAGGTTCTGCCTCCACTCGATATTCACGGCGCCCGGGATGTGGCCGCCGCGCCTGGCCCAAACGTCCTTGCCCTCGTACTCGGCGGGAGTGCGCGCGTCCACCAGCGCGACCTTCGGGTCCTTGAGCCGGTCCCGGACCCACTCGGCGCTGGCCACGCGCTCGGGATGAACCGTGGGCTTGTAGGTCGTCGGCGTGACCTTGGGAATCTCCTTGCTGAGCGCAAAGCCGGCGCGCTTCCACGCCTGGATCCCCCCGTTCAGGATCGCTGCCTTGCGGTGGCCGAAGACGTCGAGCGTGAAGAAGAGCCGCGAGGCATGGAGGCCGCCCGTGTCGTCGTAGATCACCACCTGGGTCTCGGGCGTGATGCCGAGGCTTCCCAGGAGCTTGGTCCCCTCCTCCGCCGTGGGCAGTCGGAATCCTCCCGCCGGCACCGCGATCCGCGAATCGTTGACGTGGAGATAGACAGCTCCAGGAATGTGTTCCTTCTGATAGGCCTCCGCCTCGGTCGCCATGTCCACGACCCGGATCGACGCATCCCCCAGCCGCGCGTTGAGCCACGCGGCATCCACCAGGAGCCCGCTCTGCTGCGCGAGCCCCGGCGGCGCTCCCGCGAGGAGGGCGATCAGCGCGATGACAAGTCCGATCCCCATCCGCTTCATCATTTCCCTCCGGGTCGCCTCCTCTCTCTTCACAGCATCGCTCCCACGGGGGCCGCCAGGACCCGGCGGCTCAACGGAATCACTTCATTCCCTCCATAAAGGAGCAGGCCAACGCGGGCGCTCCTGGGATGCTCGTCCAGAAATGATTCCAGTGACCGGGCCTCCTCAAGTCGGGCCCGCGGTGTCGCCTTGACCTCGACCGGCAGAAGGCGACTCTTGGACTCGATCACGAAATCCACCTCCGCTCCCGCAGCCGTTCTCCAATAATAAACCTGAGGACGCGGAAGTTCGACCTCTCGCCACGCGAGGAGCTGGGTGAGCACCGTCGCGTAATTTATTCATTACTAAAAGAGAGATAATATGGTGTGATTAAGCCAGGAGAGCAAGGAGGAAACATGCCTACACCGGATGCAGTTAAAAGATACCAGCTGAACTTGCGCCTGAATGCGCTGCAGACGTACGGAAATAAATGCGAGTGCTGTGGAGAAGAGACGGAATGGTTCCTTTCCATCGATCACAAAGGTGGCGGTGGGGCACGACATCGAAGGCAGCTGAGACGCGAAGAGGGGCACGGAAACATTTATCTTTGGCTGAAAAAGAACGGGTATCCTCCGGGATTCAGGGTTCTCTGCTATAACTGCAACAATTGCATTGGTTTTAATGGGAGATGTGCCCACGAGCAGACGCTGGAACAGCGTCGGGTGATGGCCCCACCAGTTCGGGGCCGGGTTTGGTCCGAGGAAGAACTGTGGGGAATCAAAATGAGGCAGAAGGCCGGGGAATCACAGATGGCGCTAGCCAAGCGATACCACACTTCTCAGCCCACGATTAGCCGGCTGCTTCGGCGCATCCGTTCGCATAAGATAAGATTCCTGGGTGGCTGGGGAAAGAGACCCCCGCGTGCTCCTGGCCCTCTTCAAATTGAAGCCTGAGCCTTCTTTCGTCCTCCCCAGATAATCGTAGGGCAGGAGGACGGGTCGATGCCTGTCTTCACTGGCTCGGAGCCGCTAGCGCTCAAGGCTCGGCTACCGTCGGCTAGCCTTCTTGAGGCGGTCGAGCTCGAACATGTCCCAGTTCGCCTGCGTCTTGCCCCTGAGCCTTGGCGCCAGCTCCTCCAGGATCAGCGCCAGATCACCGACGACTTCCACGAGCGGCGTGAAGGGAAAGCCGGGGTGCGGCGCCCGCGAAAGGCAGACCACGAGCGCGGAGTAGGGCCAGTTGTGCGACTCGAACTCCGCCGCCTCCAGGCCAAGCGTCACAATCAGATCTGCCCGGCCCAGCACGGCGTCGTCCTGGTTTCCGCCCGTGAAGATCCCAAGCGCGAGCGGATGAGTCTCGAACAGGGCGCCCTTGGCCTGACGGGTCGCGAGAACCGGAACCATCAGCGCCTCGGCGAAGGCGCGAAGCCACGGAGCGTCCGCGGGGCCGCATTGACCGCCGGCGATCACGACCGGGCGAGAGGCCGCCATGGCGAGCTCGGCGGCGCGGTCCAGGGCGTGGGAATCCGGTGGCGGGAGGACGGACATCAGGCGGGGCGGAACGGAAGGTGAAC
>JACPCF010000078.1 GCA_016179965.1 Candidatus Rokuibacteriota bacterium
ACATGGAGTTCGTCCGGCAGATTGCCCGTCGCGGGCACCGGGTGACCGTGCTCCACGAAGGCGGCGTGCTGTCCGAGGGATCCATGGACCGCGTTCAGTCTGATGAGCGCGTGATCGAAGCCTACCTCGGCAGAGGCAGGGTGAGCGCGGAGGCGGCATGCTAGCCGTCAACGCCATCGAGGTGTTCTACGGCGAGAGCCGGATTCTGAATCACCTGAACCTCACCGTGGGGGAGGGTCAGGTGGTGTGCGTGATGGGACGGAACGGAGTCGGGAAGACGACGCTGCTCAAGACCATCATGGGGCTCTTGGCGCCGCGCCAGGGCACGATCGTCTTCGACGGGCGTGAGATCGGCGGGCTCACTCCGTACGAGCGGGCGCGGCTGGGGATGGGGTACGTTCCGCAGGGGCGGGAGATTTTTCCGTCCCTGAGCGTTCGAGAGAACCTGGTCTTGGGAGCCCGTCGGAAGCGGCCGACGCCCGCGTCTCTGGATTACGTGCTGTCCCTCTTCCCCGCCCTCTCCCAGATGCTCGACAAGCGCGGGGGAGACCTGAGCGGAGGACAGCAGCAGCAGCTGGCGATCGCGCGCACCCTGATCTCGGATCCGAAGCTGCTGCTCCTGGACGAACCCACCGAGGGGATCCAGCCGTCCATCGTCCAGGAGATCGCCGGGGTGCTGCAACGGATCAAGCAGGAACGAAAGCGGTCCATTCTCCTGGTGGAGCAGTACCTTGAATTCGCTCGCTCGATCTGCGATCGTTTTTACGTCATGGAAAAGGGCGCCGTGGCGCTGGAGGGCGATCGCGGGGCATTTCGGATCGATGAGGTGAGCGCCTTCCTCAGCGTCTGACCGGAGGTCGAACGTGCACCTGACACCGCGGGAACAGGAAAAGCTCTTGATCTTCACCGCTGCGGAAGTCGCGCGCCGCCGGCGGGCGCGGGGGCTCCGGCTGAACTACCCCGAGGCGCTCGCCCTCATCACTGCCGAGGTCCTCGAAGGCATCCGGGACGGCCGCACGGTCTCGGAACTCATGGCGAACGGCGTGAAGATCCTCAGCCGTGACGACGTGATGGAAGGCGTCCCGGAGATGCTGGAGGAGGTCCAGGTGGAGGGGACGTTCCCCGACGGCACCAAGCTCCCTCACCCTACCTCTCCCCACTGGGGAGAGGAGAAAAGGTGAGGGGCATTTGAGCGGGGCAGGGTGAAGGGGAGGAGGCCCCGATGATACCTGGCGAGTACCTGCTGGCGGAAGAGCCGATCGTCGCCAACGCCGGACGCCGGACGGTGGAGCTGACCGTGGCGAACACGGGAGACCGCCCGATCCAGGTGGGCTCTCACTTTCACTTCTTCGAGGCGAACAAGGCGTTGCGCTTCGACCGCGCCACGGCGTTCGGGATGAGGCTCAACATCCCGGCCGGGACCGCCGTCCGCTTCGAGCCCGGCGACGAAAAGCGCGTGACGCTCGTCGAGCTGTCTGGCGCCCGCGAGGTGTATGGGCTGAACGCGCTGACGGACGGGCCGGCCGGCGACGCGGGCCGCGCGGCCGCCGTAGCCCGCGCCGCGCGCGCGGGCTTTGGGGGGGCCGGCTCATGAGACACGAAGTGTCCGCGGGATTGTGGCCATTGCACGGATACGTTGTGAGTCGAGCGCGGGCTTTGCCCGCGCAATCCTCGGGGGGAGGAGTCGGAAGGGGGGCGGAGCCCCCCTCCGAGGTGTGACATGACCCTCACGCTCACGCGAAAGCAATACGCCGATCTCTACGGACCCACCGTCGGGGACCGGGTGCGGCTCGCGGACACGGAGCTGTTGATCGAAGTGGAGCGGGACTTCACCGTGTACGGGGACGAGGTGAAGTTCGGTGGCGGCAAGGTGATCCGGGATGGCATGGGGCAGTCGGCCCGGGCCACGGCGGCGGAGGGGGCGCTCGACTGCGTCGTCACCAACGCGCTCATCCTCGACCACTGGGGGATCGTCAAGGCTGACATCGGGATCCGCGGCGGACGGATCGTGGGCATTGGCAAAGCCGGCAATCCCGATCTCATGGCCGGGGTCTCGCCGGGGATGGTGATCGGCGCCGCCACGGAGGTCATCGCGGGCGAGGGGCGGATCGTCACGGCGGGCGGCATTGACACCCACATCCATTTCATCTGCCCCCAGCTCGTCCGGGAGGCGCTCTCCGCTGGCGTCACGACGCTGATCGGCGGCGGGAGCGGACCGGCCACGGGGACCAACGCCACCACCTGCACGCCGGGCGCCTGGAACCTCCACCGCATGCTGGAAGCGGCCGAGGGCCTGCCGATGAACCTCGGTTTCCTCGGCAAGGGCAACGCCTCGCGCCCCCAGCCCTTGCGGGAGCAGATCGAGGCGGGGGCCATCGGCGTCAAGCTCCACGAGGACTGGGGGACGACGCCGGCGGCCATCGACTGCGCTCTGAGTGTGGCGGAGGAGTACGACGTCCAGGTGGCGATCCACACCGACACGCTGAACGAGGCGGGCTTCGTCGAGGACTCGATCCGCGCCTTCAAGGGGCGGACGATCCACACCTACCACACGGAAGGGGCCGGCGGCGGCCACGCGCCCGACATCATCCGCGTCTGCGGGGAGCCGAATTGCCTGCCGTCCTCCACCAACCCCACCATGCCGTTCACCGTGAACACGATGGACGAGCACCTCGACATGCTGATGGTCTGCCACCACCTGAACCCGAAGATCCCCGAGGACCTGGCCTTCGCCGAGTCCAGGATCCGGGCCGAGACCATCGCCGCGGAGGACGTCCTCCACGACCTGGGCGCAATCAGCATGCTCTCTTCCGATTCGCAGGCCATGGGGCGCATCGGCGAGGTGGTCACGCGCACCTGGCAGACCGCCGACAAGATGAAACGGCAGCGCGGGCCGCTCCCCGGCGACGGGCGCAACGACAACGCCCGCGCGAAGCGCTACGTGGCCAAGTACACGATCAACCCCGCGATCACGCATGGGATCGCCCACGAGGCCGGCTCCATCGAGGTCGGGAAGCTGGCCGATCTGGTACTCTGGAAACCGGCTTTCTTCGGGATCAAACCCGAGCTGGTGGTGAAGGGCGGGTTCATCGCGTGGGCGGCCATGGGGGATCCGAACGCCTCGATCCCGACGCCCCAGCCGGTGCTCTACCGCCCGATGTTCGGGGCCTTTGGGCGCGCGCCGTTCTCGACGGGGCTGACCTTCCTCTCCGGCGCAGCGCTCCAGGACGGGGTGGCGGGCCGCCTCGGCCTCCAGAAGCGCGCGGTGGCGGTGAAGAACTGCCGCGGCCTGACGAAGCGGACGATGATCCACAACGACTACTGCCCGCGCATCGAGGTGGACCCGGAGACCTACCAGGTCCGCGCCGACGGCCAGCTCCTCACGTGCGAGCCGGCGCGAATCCTCTCGATGGCGCAGCGCTACTTCCTTTTCTGAGATGAAGGTCATCAGTGACCCGCACGCGCACGTCGATGCGGCCAGCCTCGCGGGAAAGGACCGCGACACGCTCAGGCTGACGTGGGAGGAGCGGCGATGGGGCCGGCGGAGGGTCACGACCGCAAAAGGCCGGGAAGTCGCCCTCGCGCTGCCCACCGGGAGCGTGCTCCAAGCGGGGCAGATCCTCGTGGTGGAGCCGGAGTGGTATCTCGAAGTGGAGCCGGCTCCCGAGGCGGTCATCGCCGTCTTCCCGCGCGATCGCGCCGAGGCGCTCCGCCTCGCCTTCGAGGTCGGCAACCGCCACTTCTCGCTCGCCCTGGAACCCGATGCCCTCCTCGTCCCCGACGACCCGGCCATGGAGCAGTTCCTCACGCGACTCGGGGCGAAGTGGGAGCGGAGGACGGCGGTCTTCAACCCCATCGGGTCCGGCCACGCCCATGAGCACTGATCCCCCGCTGAGCCTCCTCCAGTTCGCCGACGGCCTCTTTCCCAGCGGCGGCTACGCCCATTCCTTCGGGCTGGAATATTACGTGCAGGCTGGCCAAGTCCGCGATCCCGCGGGAGTCGAGGCGTTCATCCGCGCCCACCTCGAAGGGACCGCCGGGCCGTGCGACGCCGTGGCTGTGGTCGTGGCGTTGGGGCTCGGCGAGCGAGGAGAGCTGGACGGCTGCCTCGCCCTCGACGAGACCCTGGAGGCCATGAAGCCGGTCGCTGAATTCCGCGAGGCCAGCCGGCAGATGGGGCGCCAGACCCTCCGCGTCGCCGCCACCTTGACCGACCATCCGCTGCTCCGCGCCGTCTCGGAACTCGTCGAGGCGGGCCGGACGCCCGGGCATCACCCGCTGGCCTTTGGGCTGGCGGGCAGCGCGCTCGGGTGGCCGTCCGAGGCTGCGGCCCAGGCGTATCTGCACTCGACAACGGTCCTCCTGGTGGGCGCCGCGCTTCGCCTGCTTCCCTTGGGCCAGCTCGATGGACAGCGCGTCCTCTGGGCCGCCGCGCCGCTCATCGAACGGCTCTCCCGCGAGGCGACGGGCAAGGGGGCCGACGATCTCTGGAGCTTCGCGCCGGGGATCGAGATCGCCGGTATGCGCCACGCCCAGCTGGACGCGAGGCTCTTCCGGTCATGATCTTCCCCGACGACTTGCGCATGCGCCGCCCCCGCCGTGAGCGCCCCGCTCGCTCAGACCTCCTCGCCTCGACGCCGTGCGCTCGCTCGGGCGGCTCCGCTGCTCCCCGGCCTTCGGCCGTGGGCCCGCCCATCCCCCCGAGGCGGGGGGCAGGCTTCGTCCCTCCGGGACTCAGCGCGCTGCGCCGCCCTGCGCTTCGCGCGCCGCTACGGCTCGTCGGATTCGCTCGGCCGGGGCATCCCACGGCGGGAGCACGGATTCCTCCATTCAGTGCGTGGGAGTCCTGACGATGATTCCGAAGCCGCTCAAGCTCGGGGTGGGAGGACCGGTCGGATCCGGGAAGACGGCGCTGGTGGAGGCGCTCTGCCTCCGTCTGCGCGACCGGTACGATCTCGCGGTCATCACCAACGACATCTACACGAAAGAGGACGCTCAATTTCTGATCCGTCGGGGCGTGCTCCCTGCCGACCGTGTCCTCGGTGTGGAGACCGGGGGGTGCCCGCACACCGCCATCCGTGAGGACGCCTCGGTGAACCTGGAGGCGATCCGCGATCTCCTCGGCCGGTTTCCGAATCTGGACCTGATCTTCGTGGAGAGCGGCGGCGACAACCTGGCCGCCACGTTCAGCCCCGAACTGGTGGATGCCACGATGTACGTGATCGACGTGGCCGAAGGGGAGAAGATCCCGCGCAAGGGAGGGCCGGGGATTACGCGCTCGGACCTCCTGGTCATCAACAAGATTGACCTGGCGCCGTACGTGGGGGCCGACCTCTCCGTTATGGAGGCGGACGCCAAACGGGTGCGGGGAGCGCGGCCGTTCGTGTTCACCAACCTCAAGGACGGCACCGGCGTTGCTTCCATCATCGACTGGATTCGCACCAGCGTTCTCTTCGACGCTTGATCGCGTCGGGAGGGACGGGGCGCTCGCCCTCGCCTTCGAACACCGGGGCGGGGCCACCGTCCTGGCCGAGCGCCGCTTCACGCTTCCCCTCCAGGTGCTGGAGCCGATCCCCCTTGAGCCCGGTGGGTCGGTCTGTCTCATGCTCCTGAATCCGACCGGGGGGGTGTTGGGAGGCGATCGCCTGGAGACGCAGATCACGCTGGGACCCGGCGCCCACGTGTGCCTGACCACCCCCTCGGCCACGCGGGTCTATCGCGCGCTCGGCGCTCCAGCCGTCCAGCAGACCACCATCAGGCTTGGCGCCGGCGCCGTGGTTGAATACGTCCCCGATCATGTGATCCCCCATCCGGGCGCCGCGTTCCACCAGTCCGTGACCGTGGAGATGGGGCCCGGGAGCCGCGCGATTGTCTCTGATGCCTTGGCCGTCGGCCGCCTGGCCCGGGGCGAGCGCTGGGTCTTTAGAGAGCTCGTAAGCCGAATCACCGTCACCTCCGGCGGGCGGCCGCTCTTTCTGGATCGGATCAGCCTGGACCCCTCGAGACGCGTGCCGGAGGGGCTCGGCGGGATGGAGCGCGTCGGTTACCTGGCGAGCATCGCGCTCTTGGCCGACGGCTTCGCGGGCTGGGAGGACGTGATTCCCGCCCTCGAAGCGCGGCTTGCCGAGTGGCCGTCGATTCGGGGCGGCGTGAGCCCGACGGCCCGGGGCGGCTGCCTGGTTCGGTTCCTCGCGCCGTCGGCCCAGGACCTCACCGAAGCCACCCAGGGGCTCTGGACTGTGGCCCGCCAACTTCTCCTGGGTCTTCCCGCGCTCGACCTGAGGAAGAGGTAACCGTCGTGCTCGCGCCTGAGATGGAGACGACGACGGCGCGGCCAGCAGAGGCCGAACGGTTCGAGCGCATGGTGGCGGCCGCCCTGCCGTCGTTCGTCGAAGAGGTGACAGCGCAGGAGAAGGGTACGCTCTACCGCGCGGTCCTGGCGCGGGTCGAGCGCCCGCTCCTGCGCCGCGCCCTCCAGCTGTCCGGGGGAAACCAGCTCAAGGCCGCGCGGCTCCTCGGGATCAACCGCAACACGCTCCGCAAGCGCCTCCGCCAGCTCGGCCTCCTGAAGTGATGTATACTTCCCCTTCGTGCGTCCCAGACCGCTCCCGCGAGCTGCGCTCGCCTTCCTTCTAGGGCGCGGCTTCCGCAACACCAACCCCGCCTACGCGCCGCCGGGTTTCTGGGTTCGCACGAAGTTCTTCGCCCTTCGATCTGGCCGCCATCCCGATCGGGGCCTACATGCCGGCCGTCATCATGAGGTCGGGGCACACCACGCCGGAGGAAGCGCTCCAGCTCTTCGAGGACGTCCGCGGCCGGCGGTTCGTGGGCATCCACTGGGGGACCTTCGACCTGGCCGAAGAGCCGATCGAGGAGCCCCCGAAGCGCCTGGAGGCCGAGGCCCGGCGGCGCGGGATCGACCCCGAGCGGCTCTTCCCGCTGAAGCACGGTGAGACCCGCCGCTGGTAAATCGGCGTTATACTTGGAGCATGGCGAACGAACGAAAATATCAACTCCAGGCGGAAGAGGCCAACCGGCAGCTCGACGCGCTCCTGGAAGGCCTCCAGGTTCCCCGCGAGACCTGGCCGTACTACTCCCAGATGCTGACCACCATCCTCAAGATGTTCGAGGACAGCGCCGACGTCGGCGACCTGAAGATCGCGAACTCGGCCCTGAAGGAGCTCCGCTACGCCTTCAAGGTGTTCGCGTCGTACCGGGACGTCCCCAAGGTCACCGTCTTCGGCTCGGCCCGGACTCCAGCGGAGCATCCCTTCTCGACGCAGGCCCGCGACTTCGGGGGCCGGATGGTGGAGGCGGGCTGGATGGTCGTGACGGGGGCGGGGAGCGGCGTGATGGGCGGGGCTCAGGCGGGCGCCGGCCGGGAGAAGAGCTTCGGGCTCAACATCCGGCTCCCCTTCGAGCAGGAGGCCAACCCCTGGATCGCCGACGACCCGAAGCTCATCACCTTCAAGTACTTCTTCACCCGCAAGCTGTTTTTGCTCAAGGAGTCCGCCGCCGTCTGCTATCTGCCGGGCGGCTTCGGCACCTGCGACGAGGCGTTCGAGGTGCTGACCCTGATCCAGACGGGGAAAACCCGCCTGATCCCCGTGATCCTCCTCGACGTCCCAGGGGGCTCATTCTGGAAGACCTGGGAAGGATTCGTGCGCGGCCAGATGGTAGCCCAGGAGCTGATCTCGCCCGAGGATGCCCACCTCTTCCGCGTGGTCGAGACCGTGGATCAGGCGGCCCGGGAGATCCTCGACTTCTATCGAGTGTTCCACTCCCAGCGGGTGGTGGGAGGCCATTTGGTGCTGAGGCTCCGCTGGCCCCTGTCCCCCGAGGCGCTGAGGGATCTCCAGCGGGAGTTTGAGGACATTCTCAAGGGACCGGCGGAGCAGGTCTTGGGGCCGCTGCCTGCCGAGGGGGACGAATTCCCCGATCTCCCGCGTCTCGTCCTGCCGTTCAACCGGACGAGCTACGGGCGGCTGCGCCAGCTGATCGACTTCGTCAATCGGCGCTAGACCGAGGGTTTGACGGCGCGGACGAAGGCGCTCATCAGCTTGCCGTCCGTCTCGGCGATGAGATTTTCCTCCAGCAGGTCCTTGTACTGCGTGAGGAGCTCCTTGGTGTCCTCCAGCCGGTAGATCCGGGTCGGCTCGACCTCGATCTGCGAGAATCCGGCGCGGGCCAGCTTTTCCCGGTACTCGTCCTCCGTGAGGGCGCCGGCCACGCATCCCGCCCAGGCCTCCAGGCTCCGGCGGATCGGGGCCGGCAGCTCGCCGCGCGCCACGATGTCGGAGACAGCGAAACGCCCCCCCGGGCGAAGGACGCGGAAGGCCTCGGCCAGCACTCGGTCCTTGTTCCCCGACAGGTTGATCACGCAGTTCGAGATGATGACGTTCACCGAGTCGTCGGGGAGGGGGATGTTCTCGATCTCGCCCTTCAGGAACTCCGCGTTCTGCACGCCGGCCTTTCGCTGGTTCTCGCGCGCCAGGGCCAGCATCTCGTCGGTCATGTCGAGGCCGTAGGCTTTCCCGGTCGGGGCCACGCGCTTGGCGGAGAGCAGCACGTCAATGCCGCCGCCCGAGCCCAGGTCCAGCACCACCTCGCCGGGCTGGAGCTGGGCCAGGGCGGTGGGGTTCCCGCAGCCGAGCGACGCCGCGACGGCCTCGGTGGGCAGGCCGGTGAGCTCGTCCTTCACGTAGAGGTCCCGCGTGACGACGTCGGCCCCGGACGAACCGCTGCAGCAACTGGCGCCCTCCTTCGCCTTCAGCGCCGCCTTGCCGTACTTCTCCTGGATCGTGGCCTTCAGCTCCCGCGTCTCCATCAGCATCTCCTCTCACTCATCTGGAATTGTTGATATATTCGGCCAGCGTCCGCTCGAGGGCCGCCAGCCCATCCGGGTTCAGTCGGTAGTAGACCCAGCGCCCCTGGCGGCGGTCGGTGAGGAGTCCGGCCTCTTTCATGGTCTTCAGGTGGAAGGAGAGCGCTGACTGGGACATGCCGAGCCAGTCCTGGAGGTCGCAGACGCAGCGCTCGCCGTCCCGCAGGAGATCCACGATCCGGAGGCGCGTTTCGTCAGCGAGGGCGTGGAAGCCGCGCGCCGCCGCGGCCCGGGCGTGGGGGTGAGCGATTCTCAGCAGCGCCATGACGAGATCAATATATCAAACGAAATTGATGTGTCAAGCCTTTCGTTCGGCGGCCCTACTCGGGCTCCTCCCGCTCCTCGGTCGCGTGGCACTCGGTGCAGACCCAGAGGCGAAAGACCCGGCGCTCCCGGTCGCGGCGGAGCGTCCAGCGGATCAGGGCGCGCCGCCCGCAGCGGGGGCAGCGCTCGGGGGTCTCTCCCTCGGGAACCTTGTCGGGAAGCCAGGGCGCCTTCCACATAGCAATTCGAAGCGTTTGGCCCATCCGGGGGATTAGAATATAGCAGGGGAGAGACAGAAGATGAAACGGCTTAGGATCGGCTTGGCCCAGGTGAACCCCACCGTGGGCGATCTTGAGGGGAACGTGCGCCTGATCCTGGACTGGATGGAGCGGGCGCGGGCCCTGGGCTGCGACGTGGTGGCCTTCCCGGAGCTGGTCCTGACCGGTTACCCCCCCGAGGATCTGCTCTTCAAGCCCGCCTTCATCGAGGCCAACCTCCGGGCCCTCGACGAGGTCACGAAGGCCTCGCGCCGCCTCACGGCCGTCGTGGGCTTCGTGGACAAGCGTGACGACATCTTCAACGCCGCCGCCGTCCTCCACGACGGCCGGCGGGCTGGCGTCTATTACAAGCAGTACCTGCCGAACTACGGCGTCTTCGACGAGAACCGCTACTTCCAGGCCGGGACCGAGGCGCCGGTCTTCGCCCTCGGGGAAACGCTGGTCGCCGCCAACATCTGCGAGGACATCTGGTACCCCACCGGTCCCACCACCGCCCAGGCCCTGGCGGGCGCCGAGCTGGTGATCACGATCAATGGCTCCCCATACCACGCCGGCAAAGGCCATTTCCGGGAGAAGATGCTCGCCACCCGGGCGGCCGACGACCTGGTGTGCCTGGCCTTCATCAACATGGTGGGGGGCCAGGATGAGCTGGTCTTCGACGGCCAATCCTTCGTCTTCAACGAAAAGGGAGAGTGCGTCGCGCGGGGCAAGGCCTTCGAGGAGGACCTCATCGTCGCCGACCTCGATCTCGACGCCGTCTTCCGGGCCCGCCTCCACGACTCCCGCCGCCGCAAGGAGAAGCTGCGCGTCCCGGATCGCGTGCCCCGGATCGAGCTTCATCCCCTTGCCGCGACCCCCAAGCCTTCGCTGCCGCCGCGGGAGATCGAGCGCCTCGAGCCCGTGGAGGAGATCTACAGGGCGCTCGTCATCGGCACCCGGGACTACGTGAGGAAAAATGGCTTTCGAAGGGTTGTCGTAGGGCTCTCAGGCGGCATCGACTCTTCCCTCGTGGCCGCTATCGCCTGCGAGGCCCTGGGGGCGGAGAACGTGGCGGGCGTGACCATGCCGTCTTCCTACTCGTCCAAGGGGACCCGGAGCGACGCCAAGCGCCTGGCGAAAAATCTCGGGATCGAGTTCCTCACGCTTCCCATCACGCCGGTCTTCAAGGCCTTCAAGCGCGCGCTCGCGCGCCCGTTCAAAGGGCTCAAGGAGGACGTGACCGAGGAGAACATCCAGGCGCGGATCCGGGGCACGCTCCTGATGGGGCTCTCGAACAAGTTCGGCTGGCTCGTCCTCACCACGGGGAACAAGAGTGAGATCGGGGTCGGCTACTGCACCCTCTACGGCGACATGGCCGGCGGCTTCGCCGTCATGAAGGACGTGCCGAAGACGATGGTGTACAAGCTGGCGCGCCACGTGAACGAGCGGGCCGGCCGGGCCGTGATTCCCGAGAGCGTCTTCGAGCGGCCGCCATCGGCCGAGCTGCGCCCCGACCAGACCGACCAGGACACGCTCCCGCCCTACCCGGTGCTCGACGCGATCCTGGAGGCCTACGTGGAGGGGGACAAGGGGCTGAAGGAGATCACGGCGCTGGGGTTCGACACCGCCACGGTGCGGAAGGTGATCGGGATGGTGGACCGGAACGAGTACAAGCGCCGCCAGGGCCCCATCGGTATCAAGATCACCCCGCGCGCCTTCGGCAAGGACTGGCGCCTGCCCATCGTCAACCGCTTCCGCGAGCCATAGCCTCGCCGAGCGGAGTTTTGACGTCTTGGCGTCGTAGCGCTAGGATGCCACCATGAGCGTACTAAAGCAGGCCACCGTCTATTTCGATCCGGAAATCCATCGGACCCTTCGGCTCAAGGCGGCGATGACGGATCGCTCGATCTCCGACATGGTGAACGAGGCTGTCAAACGGGGCCTCGCCGAAGATGCCGAAGACCTGGCCGCCTTTGAGGAACGCGCGCGTGAGCGAAACCTGGACTTCGAGGACGTAGTCAAAGCGCTCAGGCGGCGTGGGAAAATATAGGGTTCTGATCAAGACATCGGCGGCCAAGGAGATCGAGGCCGTTGATCAGAAGAAGGCTCGTGGACGCGGAACTGGAGGTGTGTGTCGTCAAGGTCGGGCACCGGAAAGACGTGTACCGGTAAGGCGGCGAGAACTGGCCTGCCCATCGTCAACCGCTTCCGCGAGCCCTAGCGCTTTAGGGGCTCGCTTCGCGAGGACTCGTGGATGCGTAGCCGCATTTTGGGCGCGATCGGGGTCATCTAGGGTGGAGGACTTCTCGTCTCCTTCTTCGTTAGTGGTGGTCAGGTTGAAGAAAGTAAGCGCTGCTGGCGCCGCGCGAGGCGGAGGTCAGCGGGAGCCGGCCTGCTTGGGGTCGATCTGGATGCCGTAGAGGCGCTGGTAGATGCCGTCCTTGGCGAGCAGCTCCTCGTGGCGACCCATCTCGGCGATGTGCCCCTCGTGGATGACGTAGATCCTGTCGGCGTTTCTCACGGTCGATAGCCTATGCGCGATTACCAGCACCGTCCGACCCTTCATGAGATCGGTCAGCGCCTGCTGGACGATGAACTCGCTCTCGGCGTCCAGGTCCGAGGTGGCCTCGTCGAGGATCAGGATGGGCGGGTCCTTCAAGAACGCGCGCGCGATGGCCAGGCGCTGGCGCTGGCCGCCTGAGAGCTTGACGCCCCGCTCGCCGACGCGCGTCTGATACCCCTCGGGAGCGGCCAGGATGAAGTCGTGGCAGTGGGCGAGCTTCGCCGCGCGCTCCACCTCTTCGGCCGTCGCGCCCGGCTTACCGTAGGCGATGTTGTAGAAGATCGAGTCGCTGAAGAGGAAGGTCTCCTGGGTGACGACGCCGATCTGCGCGCGGAGCGACTCCACCGTCAGGTCGCGGAGGTCGTGGCCATCCATGAGGATCCGCCCGCGGGTCACGTCGTGGAAGCGGGGAACGAGGTCCATCAGGGTGGACTTGCCGGCCCCACTCAAGCCGACGAAGGCTACCACTTCGCCGCGGCGCACGGTAAGAGAAATGTCCTTGAGGACGTCCTCTTCGCCGTCGGGGTAGCGGAAGGAGACGCGGTCGAACTCGAGGCGGTCGCGGAACTCTCCGAGCCGGATGGCGCCGGGCCGGTCGACGATGGCGGGCGGCGTGTCGAGGACGTCGAACACCCGCTCCACCGAGGCGGTGGACTGCTGGACGCTGTTGGCGATGCGGGAAAGCTTCCGGACGGGGCCGTAGAGCATGATCACGGCGACGGTGAAGGAGAAGAACGTCCCCGGCGTCATCTGCCCCTGGATGACCTGGTAGCCGCCGTACCAGAGCGCCCCCATGATCCCCAGCGCGCCGAGCACCTCCATGAGGGGCTCCGTGATCTCGTCGGTCCGGTGATCCTTCAGCGAGAGGTTCAGCAAGCGCTCGTTGACCCGGTCGAACCGCTCCTGCTCGTGGGCCTCGCGGCCGAAGGCCTTGACGATCTTCGTCCCCGCGAAGACCTCCTGGAGGACCACGTTCAGCTCGGCGATCTTCTCCTGGGAGCGCTTGTTGATCTTGTAGAGCTTCCTCCCGATGGCCCGGACGGCCACCCCGACGAAGGGGAAGACGGCCACCGCGATCAGGGCGAGCACCCACTCGCGGAGGATCATGACTCCGAGGAGCGCGACGATCGTGAAAACCTGGCGGATCGCCATGACCATCACCGTGGAGGAGAGCCGCGCCAGGCGGTTGACGTCGTTGGTGATGCGCGACATCAGCTCCGCCGAGTGGAGATCGGAGAAGAAGGAGAGCGGCATGCCCTGGATGTGGGCGTAGAGGCTGCGGCGGATCTTCGCGATCACGCGCTCGCCCACGGCGGCCATCAGGTACGACTGGCCGTAGCGGCTGGCCGCCTTGACCAAATAGGCCGCCAGCAGGGCCAGTGGGATGAGCCTGAGCATCAGGAGGTCCCGCTTCAGGAAGATGTCGTCCATGGCGGGCTTGACGAGCCACGCGATGGCCCCGTCCATCGCCGCCACCACCAGCGCCAGCACGGTCCCGACCCCGAGCCAGTGCCAGTAGGGGCGGAGGTAGGCCAGAAGGCGTAGGTAGAGCGGCCAAATCTTCATGCGCGTTCGGCGAGAAGGCGGCTGTAGAGCGCCTCGGTCTTCTCCACCTTGACCCGGGTGGAGAAGAGCGCCTCGACCCGCTTGCGGCCGGCCCGCGCCATGGCCTTGGCCCGCGTGGGGTTCTCGATGATTCGTAGAATCGCCTGGGCCAGCGCCTCGGGATTCCGTGGGGGAACGAGGAGGCCGGTCTCGCCATCCAGGACGAGCTCGGGGATTCCTTCGAGGTTGGTCCCGATGACCGGTGTCTCCAGCGCCAGCGATTCCCTGAGCGAGCCCGTCAGCCCCAGACCGGCGTAGGAGGCGTCCACGGTGATGTTGCTGGCCGCCAGGATCTCGGGGATGTCCTCGCGGTGGCCGATCACGCGCGTGACGTCCTCGATCCCGCGGGCCCGGGCCTTCTCCATCAGGCTGGTGATCCGCGGCGGGGGCGCTCCCACGATGAGCAGGCGCGCCTGCGGCGCCGCCCGGGCAAGCCGCGACATCGCCTCTACCACGTCGTCGTTCCCGCGCCAGCTGCGGACGCCGATCTGGGTCACCAGAAAGTGTTCGGGGGCGAGCCCCATCTCCACGCGCACACGGCTGCCGTCAACGCCGGGGTGGAAGCGGTCGGTGTCGGTGCCCGAGTAGATGACCTCGATCTTCTCCGGCGCGACGCCGGCGGCGACGAGCCCCCGCTTGATGGACTCGCAGACCGCCACGATGGCGGTCACGCGATCCGTCGTGTAGCCGAGCCGGTTCCATGGGTCCAGCGGGAAGCTGACGCCGCGGTTCAGGATAAGGACGGGGATGCGCTCGAACAGTCCTGCGAGCAACGCCAGAGTGCGGGCGCGGCCCTTGTGGCAGTGGACGACCTGGATGCCGTGCTCGCGCAGGAGGCGAATGATCCCGGCCACCGAGCGCATATCCAGCTCGTGACTCATGGGGAGCGCGACGTGAGGGATGTTCGCCTCCGCAGTTTTTTGCCGCCACATGGGGCTGGGGCGGGTCGCCACCACGACGTGGTGGCCGCGGGCGCGGAGCCCCAGGGTCAGCTCGCGCAGCTGGATCGCTGCCCCGGTGAAGTAGTCCTCCTTCGGGTAGAGCTGCAGAACCCTCAGCGGGGTCAGGTCTTGCATTCCAACACGTCCTTCGTTGACGTCTGCGGGATGTGTGATTGCAAGACCTGACCCCCTGGTCCTAGACCCCATGGTCCTCGTTCCCGACGGCTCATGCGCGGAAGAACTCCCTGACGGCGGCGGCGACCTGGTCGATCTCCTCCTCCGTGTGGCCGGCCGAGAGCGGGAGCGTGAGGATCTCGCGGACGATCCTCTCGGTGCGCGGTAAGGAGGGGGCGTTCAAGCTCTCGACAGCCGGCTGGCGGTGACAGGGGACCGGGTAGTGGATGCCGGTCTGGATCCCCCGCTCCCGGAGAAAGCCGGCCAGCGCGTCGCGCCGATCCGTCCGGATGACGTAGAGGTGGAAGACGTGGCGGGCGTCCGGCTGCTCCGCGGGGAGCGCCAAGGGCAGGCCCCGGAGCCGCTCCGAGTAGCGGGCCGCCAGCTGTCGCCGGCGCTCATTCATCGCATCGAGCCGTCGCAGGAGGACGCGCCCGATGGCCGCCTGGATCTCGTTGAACCGGAGGTTGAACCCCACCTCGCTGTGGACGTCCTTGTTGAGCCGGCCGTGGTCCCGCAGGCGCCGGCACCGGGCCGCGATCTCGTCGTCGTCGGTCACGAGGATGCCGCCGTCGCCCATGACGGTCAGGTTCTTCGAGGGGTAGAAGGAGAAGGCCCCGGCCCGGCCGAACGCGCCGACCTTCTTCCCCTGCCACGCCGCCCCGTGAGACTGGCAGCAGTCCTCGACGAGCCAGAGCCCGTGGCGGGATACCAGCTCCTGGACGCGGGTGAGGTTGACGGGATGGCCGTAGATGTGAACGGGGATGATGCCGACCGTCCGCGACGTGATCTTCTGGGCGGCGTCGGCCGGATCGAGGGCGTAGGTGTCGTCCACGTCCACGAAGACCGGGGTGGCCTCGCTGAAGCAGACCGCCTCGACGGTCGGAAACGCGGTGTGGGCCGGGACGAGGACCTCGTCACCCGCCTTGGCCCCGAGTGCCTTGAGCGTTATCCAGAGGGCGGCCGTTCCCGAGCTCGTCAGGACAGCATGACGCGTGCCGATATAACGAGCGAACTCAGCCTCGAACGCCTTGCACTCCGGGCCGAGGATGTACTGCCGGGATTCGATGGCGGCGAGCGCCGCCCCCTTGATCTCGTCGTCCATGGGGGGGCGGGAAAGCGGGATCGTCATGGGTCAGGATCTCCTTTGGTCGAGTCGGGCGTAGTCCCCGCGAAAGTAGAGAAGCGGTTCTCCATCGCGCGCATGGGCAGCCTCTACCTCTCCGACGAAGATGGTGTGGTCGCCGCCCGGGTAGGCGTGAACGGTGCGGCACTCGAGATGGGCCAGCGCCTCGGGAAGCAGCGGCAGGCCGAGGGGACCGGGGCGGTAGCTCACCGCGTTGAACTTGTCGGCGTCCGTCGTGGCGAAGCGCCGGGACAAGGTCTCGTGCTCGACGGCCAGGACGTTGACCGCGAAGCGGCCGCTGGCGCGGAGGGCGGCGTAGCTCTGGGCTTTGTGGTCCACGCAGACCAGAATCAGCGGCGGCTCGAGGGAGACGGACGTGAAGGCGCTGGCCGTGAGGCCGGTGGGGCGCCCGTCGGCGTCCCAGGTCGTGACCACCGTGACACCGCTCGCGAAATGGCCGAGAACATGGCGGAATTCGTCGGGGCCGATGCCCATGGCAGGATCAGGATAACACGGATTGACTCGGGGACGACCGCCCCCTATAGTGGGTCCGATGATCACAGAGGAAGCCGTCCTCCAGGCGCTCCGCGCCGTTCAGGACCCGGATGCCGGGGAAGATATCGTCAGCCTCGGCCTGGTCCAGGGCATGGCCATCCAGGACGGGCGCGTGTCCTTCACCCTCCAGTTCACGACCCAGCCGGCGGTGGCGAAGGCCCAGATCCACAGCCAGGCGCGCAAAGTGGTGGCCGCGCTGCCCGGCGTGTCCGACGTCAAGGTGGCGATGGGAGGCGGGGCCCAGGCGGCCGGGCGCCCCGCCCCCGCCGAGCCGCCCAAGGAAGACCTCATCCCCGAGGTCAAGCACACGATCGCGGTCTCCTCGGGGAAGGGCGGCGTGGGCAAGTCCACCGTCGCCGTCAATCTTGCCCTGGCGCTCCACGAGACCGGCGCCAGGGTGGGGCTCGTGGACGTGGACGTGTACGGCCCGGACATTCCGCTGATGATGGGGGCGCGCGGCAAGCCCGGGATGTTCGAGAACCGCATCATCCCCGTGGAGAGCTACGGGATCAAGCTCATCTCCATCGGCTTCTTCGTGGCCCCGGGGGAGGCCATCGTCTGGCGCGGCCCGATGATCCACTCGGCGGTCCAGCAGTTTCTCCGGGACGTGCTCTGGGGCGAGCTGGATTATCTGGTCTTCGACATGCCACCCGGCACCGGAGATGCCCAGCTGTCGCTCTCGCAGGTGATCCCGCTCGGGGGCGTGGTGATGGTCACCACGCCCCAGGACGTGGCGCTCCTGGACGTGCGGAAGGCGCTCGCCATGTTCAAGAAGCTCAACGTCCCGATCCTGGGGGTCGTGGAGAACATGAGCGACTTCGCCTGCCCGCATTGCGGGGGGCGGACGCCGATCTTCGGGGAGGGCGGCGGGAACAAGATCGCGGCGGAGGCGGGTGTCCCCCTCCTGGTCCAGATTCCGATCGACCCCGAGACGCGGAAGGGGGGCGACGAGGGGCAGCCGATTCTCATCCGGAGGCCGGACTCGCCCCAGGCCGCCGCCTTTCGGAAGCTGGCGGCGGCTGTTGCCGACCGGGTCAGCACGCTGTCCGTGCTGACGCTTCCCAAAATCTCCTAGAGTGGTCGTCCTGCCGATCTTCCCGCTCCCCGGCCTGACCTTCTTCCCTCACACACTTCTCCCCCTGCACGTCTTCGAAGCTCGCTACCGCGCCATGGTCACCGACTGCCTGGCCCGCGACCGGCGCCTGGCCGTGGTGGGGCTCAAGCCCGGCTACGAGGCCGACTATGACGGCAAGCCGGCGGTTTACGCCGTGGCCGGCGCGGGGGAAATCGTGCGGTGCGAGCGACTGGCCACGGGCAGGTTCAACATCCTTGTCCGTGGCGACTGCCGTGTGAGGATCGAGATCGAGCTGCCGACGGACACGCTCTACCGGGTGGTGCGGGCGCGTGTCCTCGAGGACGCCGTCCCCCCGAGAGAGGGCGGCCGGCTCGCCTCCCAGACCGATCGCGTGAAAGCGGCCTGTCTCAGGCTGCTCGAGGCCCACGGCCAGTCCTCGCGCGAGGTGGAGCGGGCGCTCCGCGCGGCCACCGTCCCGGGAGTGGTGGCGGACCAGATCGCTTCGGCGGTGATCCCGGATCCGCTTCTGAGGCAGGAGTTGCTGGGGACGCTGGACGTGGGCCGCCGCCTGGATCGGCTCGCAGCCGCCCTCGAAGACCTCCTGCGCCAGACCACTTCGTAACTCTATGGACCCCGTCACTCACGGACTCACCGGCGCCATTCTCGCCCAGGCGGGCTTTCGCCAGCGCTACGGCTACCAGGCCACCCTCGCGGTGACGGCGGGGGCGTTGATCCCCGACATCGACGTGCTCTGGAGCCCGGCCGGGAGCGTGGTGGCGCTGGAGACCCACCGCGGCATCACCCACTCCCTCCTCGGAGCCGTCGGGCTGGCGGTGGCCCTCGGACTGATCATCCGGCGGCTGGGTCCTGAGAAGCGATGGACGCTCTTGTCGGCTCTCGCGCTGCTTGGGATCGTCGTCGGCCACCTCTTCCTGGACCTCATCACGAGCTACGGCATCCAGCTCTTCCTGCCGTTCTCCCGGTCGCGCCCCGCCCTTGACCTTGTCTTCATCGTGGATCCGTTCCTCAGCCTACCGCTGCTGGCAGCGCTGATCGCCGGGTTCACTTGGCGCTCGCGGTCGGCGCTCGTCGGGCGGGTGGCCCTGGGAATCGTCGCAGGATACCTGGGCCTGATGGCCGTCAACCACCTCGCGGCCGTGAGCATGCTCGACCGCATCGCGCGGACCCAAGGGATTGTTCCGAGCCGGGTCGAGGCGCTGCCGGAGCCGTTCTGGCCGTTCCGCTGGCGGGGCTTCGTCGAGGACGGCGACACGTACTGGCAGGGGATCGTGGCTCTCGAGCGGGGGGAGGCCACCCTCGTCGCCATCCCCAAAGGCCCCCGCAACGGGTCGGTGGCGCGGGCGGAGGAGGTCGAGGCCGTGAAGACTTTTCTCCGGTTCGCGCGCTTTCCGGTCGTGACCTTCCGCGAGGAGGCGGCGCGGCAGGTGGTGGAGTACCAGGACCTCCGCTTCGCCCACTCATTCAGGCGGCGCCCGGCGTTTCTGCTCCGGGTGATCCTGGGGGCGGACGGCGTCGTCGAGCAGGTCCTCTTCAACCCCTCATGAGCCGGCGCCGACTGCTCGCCCTCCTGGTCGCTGCGGCGGTCGTCCTACCCACCGTCGCCGAGGCCGCCACGTGGGGGTGGCTGGGCGTCAGGATCCGCGATCTGTCGGAGCAGGAGATGGAGGAGATCTCCAGCCGTCACGGGATCCGGGAGGGCTACGGGGCGCTGATCGTCGAGGTCCTGAAGGAAACTCCGGCGGCCCGGGCGGGGCTCCAGAACGGCGACCTCGTGGTGGCCTTCAAGGACCGGCCGGTCGTGGACACACGCGCGCTTCAGCGCTTCGTGGCCGCGACCCCGGCGGGACAGGAGGTGGCCCTGACCATCCTCCGGGCGGAGGAGGGGCGCCGCGCGTTGCGGGTGAGCGTAGGGGTCATGCCGCGGGAGATCGTGGCCGAGCGGGTGGCGGCGGAGTTCGGCTTTGTTGTCCGTGACCCTCAGGAGGGGCGTGAAGCGCCGGTCATTCCGGCGGGTGTACCCGCCGTCGCCGTGGTGCTCCGCGGCAGCCAAGCCGAGCGGGCGGGCCTCAAGGCCGGCGACGTCATCTTCGAGGTGAACGGGCGGCCCGTGCTGTCCCGGCAGGCGGTGAGCGAGGTCCTGGGGGAGTTGACCCTCGACCAGCCCCTCAGGTTGACCGTGCGGCGGGAAGGGGAGCCACTTGCCCTGACGGTAGCCCCCCCGGGCACCAGATTCCCCTAATGAACGCCCTTGACAAGTGAGGCGCCTTGCCAATAGGGTAATGTGTCGCTTTTGTCTCTAACGGGGGTCCACTGGAGGCCTCAACCCGGCCGTTTACAGAGGAGGAAGAGAAGATGGAGAAAGAGAAGATGAAGGAAACCACGTCACGACGAGGCTTTCTGAAGAAGGCGGCGGTCGCCGCCGGCGCCGCGGGGGTGGCGACGATAGGTTTCCCCCAGGTCTCCAGGGCCCAGACCACCGTGTTGAAAATGCAGGGGTCCTGGGGCGCCAAGGACGTCTTCAACGAATTCGCCGAAGACTACGTCAAGCGCGTCAACGAGATGGCTGGCGGACGGCTCAAGATCGACTATCTGGTCGGCGGCTCCGTCGTCCACCCCTTCCAGGTGCAGGAGGCCGTCCATGGCGGACAGCTCGACGCCGCCCACACGGTGACCGTGTACTGGTACGGCAAGCACAAGGCCGCATCGCTCTTCGGCACCGGCCCCGTGTTCGGCTTCAACGCCAACGAGGGGCTGGGCTGGATCCACAATGGCGGCGGCCGCGAGCTGTTCAACGAGCTGCTCACCGACATCATGAAGCTCAACATCGTCAGCTTCTTCGCCATGCCGATGCCGACCCAGCCGCTCGGCTGGTTCAAGAAGCCTGTCAAGAGCGCGGCCGACCTGAAGGGGCTGAAGTACCGCACGGTGGGCCTGGCGGCCGACCTGTTCCAGGCCATGGGCCTGAGGGTCACGCAGCTTCCGGGCGGCGAGATCGTCCCGGCCATGGAGCGCGGCGTGATCGACGCCTTCGAGTTCAACAACCCGACCTCCGACCGCCGCTTCGGCGCCCAGGACGTGGCCAAGAACTACATGATG
>JACPCF010000079.1 GCA_016179965.1 Candidatus Rokuibacteriota bacterium
GGGCCACGCCTCGGACCACCTCTGCTACTACCTGGTGGAGGAAAAGGCGCTCTTCACCGGCGACCTGATCCTCGGCGGCACCACGACGGTGATCCCGCCTGACGACGGCGACCTCGCGGACTACCTGGCCTCGCTCAGGCGGCTCCAGGCCCTGGACATCAAGCGCATCTACCCCGCCCACGGCCCCGTCATCGAGGACGCGCATGCTGCGATCCAGGAGTACATCGACCACCGGCTGATGCGGGAGCGGCAGATTCTGGCGGCGCTGGGCGATGGCCTCCGAACCATCCCCGAGATGGTGGCCCGGATCTACGTGGACGTGTCCCCCGCGCTGCACCACGCGGCCGGGATGTCCGTCCACTCCCACCTGGTCAAGCTGAAGAAGGAAGGCCGGGTTCGCGAAGAGGTTGTTCCGAACGCCCCCTCGCGCTGGACGCTGCCGTAGCCGGGAGCGAAGGGTTACGCGCGGGTCGCGGCGGCGACGAGGGCGCCGAAGAGGCGGCGGGCTGACGGATCCCTGTCGGTGAGTTCCTCCGGGTGCCACTGAACGCCGAGGACGAAGCGGTCCGGCTCCTCCAGCTCCACCCCCTCGATGACCATGTCCGGGGCGAAGGCCACGGGCACGAGCCCCCGTCCCACCGCCTTCACCGCCTGGTGGTGCATGCTGTTCACGCGAAGGTCGGTCGTCCCCAGCACCTGAGCCAGGCGGCTCCCCGCCACGACCTTGACCGGGTGAGTGGGCTCGTTGCGCGGTGTATCGTCCTTGTCCTGCTGATGCTGGATCTCGGAGCCCGGATCGCTGGCCACGTCCTGGAAGAGGCTTCCTCCGAGTGCCACGTTCAGGACCTGGATCCCGCGGCAGACGGCGAGGAGCGGCTTCCTGGATTCCATGGCGTGGTGTACGAGGGCGATCTCGAGCCGGTCGCGGGCGGGCGCGACCTCGTAGAGCGTCGGGTGCGGCGCTTCGTTGAAGGCGGCAGGGTCCAGGTCGCCGCCCCCCGTGAGGAGGAAGCCGTCGCAGCGGGCGAGGAGCTCCTGCTGGGAGCGGGCATCGAGCTGGGGCGTGACGGGCACGGGAACACCGCCGGCCGTTTGGATGGCCGCGAGGTAGGCGGAATTCACGTAGGCCCGTTCGGGCTGCTTTCCAACGGTGATCGAGGTCGTGACGCCGATCAGCGGAGGACGGCTCACGTCCTCACGCTAGCACCCGGGGCCCGCAGCGGTCAAGGCGCCCGCGCGTTCCTTGACGCCCCTGCCGGCGTATGCTTCCATACCGGCTATGACCATTGATGCCGTGCAGTCTCGGATCGGCCCCAAGGATTTCTCCCCCGACCGATCCGGCCAGGTCATGGGCCGGCGCTGGATGGTGGCCGCGGGCCATCCGCTGGCGGCCCAGGCGGCGGCCCGCATCCTTGAGGCGGGCGGCAACGCCGTTGACGCGGGCGTGGCGGCGGGGATGTGTCTGGGCGTCGTTCACACGGACATGGTGAGCTTCGCCGGGGTCGCGCCGATCATCGTCCACTTGGCCAAGAGTCGAGAGACCCACACCGTCTCGGGAGTCGGCCCCTGGCCCAAGCGCGCGAGCATCGAGTTCTTCAAGACACGCTGTGGCGGGCAGATCCCCTTTGGCGTCCTCCGCACCGTCGTCCCGGCAGCGCCCGATGCCTGGTGCACGGCCCTCGCTCGCTGGGGAACGCTGAGTTTCGCTGAAGCGGCTGCCCCCGCCCTGGAGTGCGCCGCCGAGGGCTTTCCGATCTCCGTCTTCTCCGCTGCCCTCATTCGGGAAAATGCGGAGTCGTACCGCCGCTGGCCCACGTCGACCGCCCTCTACCTGCCTGGCGGCCGGCCGCGCGCCGCCGGCGAGCGCTTCGTCCAGCCCGAGCTGGCGAGAACGATCGAGATCATGATCGCCGCCGAGCAGCGCGCCGCTGGCCGAGGTCGGGCTCATGGCATCAGGGCCGCGCGCGACGCCTTCTACAAAGGCGAGATCGCCGAGGCGATCTGCGCCTACCACCGCCAGGAGGGCGGGCTCCTCACGCGGGAAGATCTGGCCGAGTTCGGCGTGGAGGTGGCTCCTCCGGCGCGCGCGACGTTCCGTGACCTCGAGGTCGCGGCGTGCGGCTTCTGGTGTCAGGGGCCGGCGCTGCTCCAGATGCTGAACCTCCTCGAGCCCTACGACCTGGGCGCGCTCGGGCACAATTCGCCCCGCTACCTCCACCTGCTGACCGAAGCGATGAAGCTCGCCTTCGCCGACCGCGAGGCCTATTACGGGGACCCCAACCAGGTCAAGGTGCCCGCCGACGGGCTCCTGTCCAAGGCGTACGCCGAGGCGCGGCGTCGGCTGATCCGCGACGATCGCGCGTGGATCGATCCGGCGCCCGGGGATCCGCTGGGGCTCGCCGCGGTGAAGAACGGCTTCGCCCCGCCCGCCCTGGACACGAGCTACGTCGCCGTCGTGGATCGGGAGGGCAACGCGTTTTCGGCGACGCCGAGCGACGCCTCCAACGACTCCCCCGTGGTCCCGGGCGTGGGGTGTGTCGTCTCGCCGCGCGGCTCCCAGTCCTGGCTCGAGCCAGGGCACGCGAGCGCCGTCGCCTCCGGGAAGCGTCCCCGGCTGACGCCGGCGCCGGCCATGGCGTTCAAGGATGGGCGGCTCTTCATGCCGTTCGGGACGCCCGGCGGCGACGTCCAGCAGCAGGCCATGCTCCAAGTGCTGCTCAACATCGCCGTCTTCGGCATGCTCCCCCAGCCGGCGGTCGAGGCCCCGCGCGTGGCGACGCGCAGCTTCCCCGATTCCTTCTGGCCCCACAAGGCGTTCCCCGGCCGGATGAACCTGGAAGCGCGGATTCCTTCCGCGGTGGCCGACGACCTCGCCCGCTTGGGCCACCGCATCGAGCGCTACGCCGAGTGGGACTGGCGCGCGGGCGGAGTCTGCGGGATCGTGGTGGGGCCGGACGGAGCGCTCATGGCCGGCGCCGACCCCCGGCGCGGCGCCCACGCCATCGGCTGGTAGCGCGCTAGGCCTCGGAGGGGACAGCGACGCCGGTGGCCGGCGTCGTCCGGGGGCTCACCGGCTCCTCTTTGATCAGGAGCGAGAGGCCGGCGGCGAGGATGGCCAGGACGGCCGCCGAGACGAAGGCCAAGGCGTAGCTGCCGGTCGAGTCGAAGACCCATCCCCCGATCGCGGCCCCAAGCGCGGCCCCCACCTGGTGGGAGAAGAAGATCCAGCCCGAGAGCTCCCCGACCGAGTAGCGCCCGAAGATGTTCGCCGTCAGCGTCGTGGTGGGCGGGACGGTGGAGATGTAGTTGAGCCCGAAGAGGGCGGCGAAGAGTTGGAGCGAGGGGACGTTCCAGACGTAGAGCAGGAAGAGGAGCGACAGCCCGCGGAAGAAGTAGTAGAAGGCCAGCGGTCCCTTCCTGCCGAACCGATCGCAGATCCAGCCTGACGCAACGGTCCCCAGGATGTTCATCGCCCCCATGACGCCGAGCGCCTGGGCGGCAGCCATTTCCGAGAACCCGTGCTCCATGGAGTGGGGGATCAGGTGGGTCAGGACGAGCCCGTTCGAGGTGTAGCCGCAGACGAAGAAGGTGGCCATGAGGAGCCAGAAGGCGGGGACCTGGGCGGCCTCGCTCACCGAGACGCGCGCCTCGGCAGGAAGCGAGGTCATCCCCGGCGACGGCACGGCGTGGCCCGCGCCGTAGGGCCTGAGCCCCTTCTCGCCTGGATCGTTCCTCACGAGCCAGATGGAGAGCGGCAGGATCAGCGCGAAGAGCCCGAGGCCGAGCCAGAGGTAGCTCTGGCGCCAGCCGTAGGAGACTGTCAGCCCCATCGCCAGGGGGACGACGATCAGCTGGCCCGCCGAGATCGCGCCGCCGAGGAAGCCGATGACGAGGCCGCGCCGCGTCTCGAACCAGCGCGCCGACACGCTGGCGGCCGTCGCCATCCCGGCCCCGCCGGCGCCGACGGCCATCAGGATGCCTGAGGCGATATACACGTGCCAGAGGCTCTTGACGAAGCTGGAGAGGATGGTGCCGATCCCGAGAATCAGGAGCGACAGGGCCAGGAGCCGCCGGGGTCCCCACCGGTCTGCCAGCCTCCCGGCGAAGGGCCCGACGGCGCCCAGGAGAAAGAGGGAGAGGGCCGCGGCCCCGGAGAGGGAGGCCCGGTCCCAGTGGAACTCGGCCTCCAGCGGCTTGATGAAGACCCCGAAGACGGAGCGCAGGCCTGAGGCCGCCAGCATCACCAGCATGACGGCCCCCAGCACCACCCACGCGAAATGAATGCCCCCGCGCCCTCGGCTCATGGCGGCCAAGTATACGGGGTCAGGTCTTGCAATCCAACAATGTGTTAATGCAAGACCTGACCCCTTTTAGGCTTTCAGGGGAGGGTGATGCGCCGGGCGTCCACCTGGTTCTGGAAGGTGTAGTTGCCGACCCGCTTGACTTTGAGGAAGGTCCCTTCGACCTGGACCTGGCTGGTGTTACGGATCTGAGGAACGCCGTGGGAGAAGACGTTCACGCTGGCGAGGCCCTCGGTGAGGACGAAGGTGTAGTAGGAGTTGCCGCGCTGGGAGGTCTTCGCTTCCAACTGGCCGACGATCCCCGTTACTACGACGGGCTGGCCATGCCACTTGTCGGGCTGGACCAGCAGGTCCTTGATGCTGACCAGGTCCGCCCGAGCCGCGAGGGCCCCGGCGGCCCCGAAGAGAAGGACCAGCCCCGCCAGCAGTGGGATGAGCCGCCTCTTCATGGCCGTCGCCTGAAGGTGATGGCGTCCCCTTTGGCGTCCACGACGACCGTGTCTCCCTCGGCGAACTCCTCCTCGAGGAGGCGGACCGCCAGCGGGTCCTGGACGAGCCGCTGGATGGTGCGCTTGAGCGGGCGCGCCCCGAAGGTCGGGTCGTAGCCCTCCTTGCCGAGGAGTGCCCTGGCCGCCGGCGTCACCTCCAGCGTGATCCGCTTGTCGGCGAGGCGGCGCTCCAGGTGCCCCAGCTGGATCTCGACGATCCGGGCGATCTCGGCGCGACCCAGCGGGTTGAAAATCACGATCTCGTCGATCCGGTTCAGGAACTCGGGGCGGAGCGTGGCGCGCAGCTCCTGGAGGATCAGCGGCCGCACCTTCTCGGGCTTCTCGTACTCGCGGAAGATGTGGCTCCCCAGGTTCGAGGTCATGATGACCACCGTGTTCCTGAAGTCCACCGTCCGCCCGTGGCCGTCGGTCAGCCGGCCGTCGTCGAGGAGCTGGAGTAGCACGTTGAAGACGTCGCCGTGGGCCTTCTCGATCTCGTCGAAGAGGACCACCGTGTACGGCCGCCGCCTCACGGCCTCGGTGAGCTGCCCGCCCTCCTCGTAGCCGACGTAGCCCGGCGGCGCGCCGATGAGGCGGGCCACCGTGTGCTTCTCCATGTACTCGGACATGTCGAGCCTCACCATGGCCCGTTCATCGTCGAAAAGGAATTCGGCCAATGCTCTTGCCAGCTCGGTCTTCCCGACACCGGTGGGCCCCAGGAAGAGGAACGAGCCGATGGGCCGGTTGGGATCGGAGAGACCGGAGCGCGCGCGGCGGACGGCGTTGGCCACGGCCCGGATCGCCTCGTCCTGCCCCACCACGCGCCGGGCGAGCCGCTCCTCCATGCTGACCAGCTTCTGGACCTCGCCCTCGAGGAGGCGGCTGACGGGGATCCCCGTCCACTTGGCCACGGTCTTAGCCACGTCCTCCTCGTCCACCTCTTCCTTGAGCATCTTGCCACTCTTCTGGAGCTCGGCGAGCCGCGCGTTCTCGGCCCCGAGCCGCTTCTCCAACTCGAGGAGCGTGCCGTAGCGGAGCTCCGCGGCCCGGTTCAGGTCGCCCCGTCGCTCGGCGTCGGCCATCCCCTGGCGCGCCGCCTCGATCTCCTCCTTGATCTTCCCGATCTGGGTGATGGCGCTCTTCTCCGCCTGCCACTGGGCCTTGAGCCCCGCCGCCTTCTCTCCCAGCTCCGCGAGCTCGGCGTCGATCTTGGCCAGCCGCTCTTTCGAGACCTCGTCGGTCTCCCGGGCGACGGAGACGCGCTCGATCTGGAGCTGCATGGTCCGCCGCTCGATCTCGTCGATGGGGGCCGGCATGGAGTCGATCTCCATCCGGATGCGCGACGCCGCTTCGTCCACCAGGTCGATGGCCTTGTCCGGGAGGAAGCGGTCGGAGATGTAGCGGTTCGACAGGACCGCCGCCGCCACCAGGGCCGAATCCTTGATCTTGACCTTGTGGTGGACCTCGTACTTCTCCTTGAGGCCCCTCAGGATGGCGATCGTATCCTCCACCGACGGCTCGCGGACCATCACGGGCTGGAAGCGGCGCTCCAGGGCGGGGTCCTTCTCCATGTGCTTCCGGTACTCGTCCAGCGTCGTGGCCCCGACGCAGCGGAGCTCGCCCCGGGCCAGGGCCGGCTTCAGCATGTTGGCGGCGTCCACCGCGCCCTCGGCGCCGCCGGCGCCCACCAGCGTGTGGAGCTCGTCGATGAAGCAGACGATTTCACCGCTCGACTCCGTAATCTCGCGCAGCACCGCCTTCATACGGTCCTCGAACTCGCCCCGGTACTTCGAGCCCGCCACCATCGCGCCGATGTCGAGGGCGACCAGGCGCTTGCCCTTGAGCCCCTCCGGCACGTCGCCGGCCACGATCCGCTGGGCCAGCCCCTCCACAATGGCCGTCTTGCCGACGCCCGGCTCGCCGATGAGGACCGGGTTGTTCTTCGTCCGGCGGGAGAGCACCTGGATGACCCGGCGGATCTCCTCGTCGCGGCCGATGACCGGGTCGAGCTTCCCCTTGCGGGCCAGGTCGGTAAGGTCGCGCGAGTAACGCTGGAGGGCCTGGTACTTCTCCTCCGGGTTGGGATCGGTGACGCGCTGGGTGCCGCGGACCTCCACCAGGGCACGGTAAATGGCATCGGGCGTGGCCCCGTGGCGGTTGAGGATGCGCCCCGCCGCCCCGTCCTTGTCCTGGCTGAGCCCGATCAGCAGGTGCTCGGTGGAGCAGTACTCGTCCTTGAGCCTCTCGGCCTCGCTCCAGGCCCGATCGAGGGTGTCCTTCAGCCTGGGAGAGATGTACTGGCCGCTGCCGCCCTTCACTTTGGGGAGCTTCCCGAGCTCCTCCTCCACCTCGCGCGCGATGGCCTCCGGGCGGGCCCCGAGCTTCGCCAGCACCGGGCCCACGACGCCTTCCTGCTGCTGGATCAGCGCCAGCAGCAGGTGCTCGGGCTCCATGGCCTGGTGGCTCTGCTGGTCGGCCAGAGACTGGGCCGCCTGGATCGCCTCCTGCGCCTTCACCGTCAGCTTGTCGAATCGCATTGAGCGACTGCCTCCCGCTAGCGCTCTTCTTTCACCATCAGCGGCATTTCGATGTCGAGCCGGGCGATTGTCTCGAGAGGGTACCGCGTGCTGACATCCAGGATCTCAATCCCGAGGAGACGGCCATCTGGATCGACGTCGAGGATGATGCCCTCGTGAACCTCTCGATTCTTACCAAACTCGCCGTCGGCCAACTTGATGTACATCGCGTCCGCGTCCTTGTCGTAGCTGATTCGCATGAATGCCTCCTACTCCCAGATCGTCGAGATGATGACCGCACGCGCACCTTCTTCAGTATATACGACCTTCAGAATACCCGTGGGGTAGCGCCTGTAGGCCAGCCGCCGAAGTCGGTAGCCGGTTCCCGTTCGCTCGGGTTGCTCGACTGTTTCTTTGACCATTGCCTCTGTGATGCCTCTCAATCGCATTCGTTCCTTCGCGTGGACCGTGAAGACGTATCGTCTCAAGGATGCGTCGCGAGTGACGAGACCATTGGGGTGGCGTTGGCCCGGTTCGCCTTCGGAGTGGTAGCTCCTGGCCCCTTGGTCAGCCCGCCCGCCAGCGACACGTCGGCCTTTCTCTCGATCAGGAGGGGGCCATGTGGGCGCGTGGGTTCTCCGGCCGGAGCCGCCGGAGCTCCTCCAACAACGCCTTCTCGCGGGCGGTGAGCCCCGAGGGCACCACCACCTTGATCTTCACATACTGGTCCCCGGCCCCTCCACCCTTGAGATGCGGCATCCCGTAGGCGGGGAGCCTGAAAGTCTTCCCGCTTGAAGTTTCAGGCGGAATCTTCATCGTGACGTCGCCCTTGAGCGTGGGGACGCGCACCTCCGTGCCGAGCGCCGCCTCGG
Source organism: Candidatus Rokuibacteriota bacterium (assembly GCA_016179965.1). GTDB lineage: Bacteria > Methylomirabilota > Methylomirabilia > Rokubacteriales > CSP1-6 > CSP1-6. Next base: position 8,178 of record JACPCF010000079.1, read on the forward strand.
CGATCGTCAGCGGGAGCTCGAGGTAGAGGTCGTCACCCTTGCGCTCGAACAGCGGGTGGGAGCGCACCGTCACGGTGAGGTAGAGGTCTCCGTTGCCGACGCCCGGCACCCGCACGCGCGAGCCGGTGTCCACGCCGGCGGGGATCTTCACCTCCAGGCGGCGGCCGTCCACGGTGAACGTCCGCGTGCTCCCGCCGAACGCCTCTTCGAGGCTCACCTCCACGGCGGCCTGGGTGTCCCCGCCGCGGGCGCTCCGGAATCCCGGACGCCGCCCCTCCTTGCGGAACTCGGCGAACGGGTCTCCTTCCCGGACGCCGAGGTCGCCGAAGATCGTGCGGAAGAAGTCGGAGAAGCCTCCCAGGTCGCCGGGGTCGGTGCCCTCGAAGTGGACCCTGAACCCGCCGAAGGGGCCCGACCCGGCCTGGGCGTAGCGCTGCCAGTCGGACCCGAGGCTGTCGTAGCGCTTGCGCTTCTCGGGGTCGGAAAGGACCTCGTAGGCTTCGTTGATCTCCTTGAAGCGGTCGGCCGACCCCTTGGCCTTGGAAACGTCGGGGTGGTGCTTCCGGGCCAGCCGCCGGTAGGCTTGCTTGATCGTCTGGTCGTCGGCGTCCCGGGGCACCCCGAGGATCTTGTAGTAGTCCTTGTACTCCATCACTCAAATTGTAGCAGATGGACTGTGGAGCAGCGGCCCTGCCGGCCCTTGGGCTGGCGACGATCACCAAGTCAATTATTCATGCCTGACACCGAGCGCTGACGCAGGCGGTGAAACTTTGGCATCCTGGGGTCCGAATGTGTCACATTTGCCGTGTCTTCCCCCTCCCGCACTATGCCAATCCGACCGTATCTTGCTGTTTTCATAAGGATTCCCTCTTGAGCCTCCCCCCTGGATCTCGGCATGGGGCTTGCTGACACGTCTAACGAAAGCGGCAAAGGCCCCAGGGGGGGCAGGCAATGGAGATCTCTCTATGATGCGCTGGAAACCCGTCGTTGGGTTGGTGCTCTTGGTCGCGGCAGTGGTGGGCGGCGTTACGCTCTATATCCGCTACCAGATCAAGACCGCCCTTGAGGATGCCATCGCCGAGCTATCACCCTTCGCCGAGATGCAGTATGCGAGCGTGTCCGTCACGCTCGGTGGGAACGTACATATCCGGGATATCGAAATCCGTCCCAGGATGGTCAACGACCCCCTGCACATCGAGGGTATCGAGGTCGAGACGCCCGGGCTCTGGTTCCTGCTCACCGGGGCAAAGAAGTTGAGTGACGGCGAACTGCCGGAACATCTGCGGGCGACGTTGCGCGGCCTGGCATTCAATCTCAGTGGACCGATGGCGGAGACCTTCGACGTCGTCATGGCCGAGGCCATGCGATCGAACGGTGCTGCCCCACTGTCGAATTGCGGCGACGTGCGCTACGTCGATTTCAACACGTACCAACGACTGGGTTACCAGTCTCTCGTGTTCGACGTCTCGCTCGGTTATCGCTTCGAGAAGGGCGGCGGCCCACTGCGGGTAACAACCGAGTGGCGCATGCGCGATCTCGGCGTCGCGACGGTGAACCTCGAGTTCGTTGGTGCGTCCTTGAACCTACGCCAAGTCATGGGAACGCAGCCGTTCCTGCGTGCGTTCGACGTTGTCTACCAGGACCTGTCGTTCATCGATCGGGTCAAACGTTATTGCACCCAGGCAAGCGGCATGACCGTCGAGCAATACATCGAATCGGAGGTGAACCGAAACGCTGCTGCCTACAAAGCGCAGTTGGGTTTCGTTCCGGGGCCGGGGCTGCGTCAGGCCCATCGCGAGTTTTTGACCAGACCGGGTGAAGTACGCCTGCAGGGAACGCCGTCCGTGGAGTTAGACATGCAGACGCTGCGGCTGTTCAAGCCCGAGGACATCGTCTCGATGCTGAATCTGCGCGTGAGCGTCAACGGCAAGGCGGTCACGGACTTGAGCATGATATCCGTGCCTTCAACACCAACTCGCGCCGCGCTACCCCCGACGGCCGGACCGGCGTCCGTGACGAGCGAATTTCGTGCGGTGCCGACAACGGATCTCGCCGGGCATATCGGCAAGACGGTGCGGCTGCATCTCACTCACGGGGCGACACGCGAAGGTCGGCTCGTGCAAGTTCTCGATGGCATGGCACGCGTCGAGCGGCGCTTCCCGGGCGGCGCGATGACGCTCGCCATTTCCCTCCGGGAGATCGAACGCGTGGAAGTGCTCCTCTGACAACGGCCTGCCCCGCGGTGTTTCCCCTACGGGATCTCTCAGGTCTGGATCCTTCGTGCGACCGGATTTCGCGACGTGTTCGAGCGCGGGCTTTGCCCGCGCAACCCTCGGGGGAGGAATCGGAAGGGGCGGGGACCCGGGCATCCACGCCGAAGGCGTGGGGAAGCCTGGGTGGCCCCCCTCCGAGGTTCATCCGCGCGCGACCGTGAAGGCGACGTAGAGGGACATCGGCCCGCGCTGGAGGAGGACCGTGACGCGGTCGCCCTCCTTCAGGTCCTTGGTGAGCCGTTCGAAGTCGCCCATCCCCTTGACCTTCTGGCGGTTCACCTCCCGGATCACGTCGCCGCGATGGATCCCCGCCTCGGCGGCCGCGCTCCCCTCGTCCACGCGGGTCACGATCACGCCGCTCGGGTCTCTCAGGCTGAGCTGCCGCGCCAGCTCGGGGGTGATGGGGCGCACGTCCATGCCCAGGAGGGTCTTCCCCCGCGTAGCGGAGCGAGGGGCCTGGCTCTCCTCCTGCGCCTCGGCGATCTTGAGCTCCACCTGCTTCTCCGCCCGGTCGCGCCAGACCTTGACGGTGATGGTCTTGCCGGGCGCTGTGAGCCCGACCCCACGCTGGAGATCCGGCGGAGATTCGATTTTCTTGCCATCGAACTCCAGGATGATGTCCCCCGCCTGGAGGCCGGCCTTGTTGGCCGGGCTGTCCTGGATCACGTCAGCGATCAGGACCCCCTTCGTGTCCTTCGCCCCGAAGCTCTTCGCCAGCTCGGAGGTCAGCGGCTGGACGCTCACCCCGAGCCAGCCGCGGGCCACCTTCCCCCGGGCGACCAGCTCGGTGTAGACCTTCTTGGCCATGTTGATCGGGATGGCGAACCCGATGCCCTGAGCCTGGGCGACGATGGCCGTGTTGATCCCGATGACCTGGCCCGACATGTCCACGAGGGGCCCACCGGAGTTGCCGGGGTTGATGGCGGCGTCCGTCTGGAGGAAGTCCACGAAACGGCTGTCCGGGATCACCCGTCCCTTGGCGCTGATGATCCCGGCCGTGACGGTCTGCTCGAGCCCGAAGGGCGAGCCGATGGCGAGGACCCAGTCTCCCACGTTGACCTTGTCCGAGTCGCCCAGGGAGGCCGCCGGATACGTGCCGCCGCCCAGCAGGCGCAGCACCGCCAGGTCGGTCCGCCGGTCCATGCCGATGATCTTCGCCTTGTGCTTCTGGCCGTCGGCGGTGACCGCCTCGATCTCGGTGGCGCGCTCGACGACGTGGGCGTTGGTCAGGGCGATCCCTGACGGGTCGATGATAACCCCGGTCCCGAGGCTCCTTTGAAGCATCTCCGGCGGCGCCTCGCCGAAGAACCGGCGGAAGAACTCCTCGCCGAAGAACTCCTCGAACGGGGTGCGGACGCCGCCGCGGGTGACGGTGTTGATGTTGATCACGGCCGGCTTCACGACCGCGGCGACCTGGGCGAAGGTGCCCGTGGGAACCGGGAGGGCCGCCGGGACGACAGGCGCCTGCATCTGGGCGAACATGGGGCGGCCCTTGGCCCGCTCCACGGCCCCGGCCCCCCAGCCCCCCAGGCCGAGCCCGACGGCCAGCGAGAGGATGATGACGGCGACAAACGTCTTCCGGCGCAGCTGGATCATCAAACGACCTCCTTCACGACTTCCACGTCTCCGGCCAGGAGGCGGCGGAGGAAGTCGCCCTCCAGCGTCTCCCGGGTCTTGAGCTCGTCGGCTCCCCGGAGCAGGATCGCCTTCTTGGCGCCGAGGATGCTCCGCACGCGGGCTAGGCTCCGCTCGACGATGGCCCGCACCTCCTCGTCGATGACGCGGGCCGTCTCCTCGCTGTAGTCGCGCACCTCCCCGAGGCCGGTCCCCCTGAGGAACTGGCCGCGCTCCCCGTCGCCGAAGGTGAGCGGGCCGAGGCGCTCCGACATCCCGTACCGCGTGACCATGAGGCGCGCGAGCACGCTGGCCTGCTCGAGGTCGTTGTGGGCGCCCGTGGAGACCTCGCCGTACACGATCTCCTCCGCCACTCGCCCGCCGAGCATGACCGCGATCCGGTCCTCCAACTCCGACCGGGTCAGCAGGTAGCGGTCTTCCGTTGGCCGCTGGTAGGTCATTCCGAGCGCCGCCACCCCGCGCGGGATGATGGTCACCTTGTGGACCGGGTCGGCGTGCTCGACCGACGCGGCCATCAGCGCGTGCCCCATCTCGTGGTGGGCGACGATGTCCCGCTCCTTGTCCGACAGGACCCGGCTCCTCTTCTCGAGCCCCGCAACCACCCGGTCGATGGCCTCTTCCAGATCCGCCATCTCCACCGCGTCCTTGCCCTTGCGGGCGGCGAGGAGGGCGGCCTCGTTCACGATGTTGGCCAGGTCGGCCCCTGAGAAGCCGGGCGTCCGGGCGGCGATCAGGCGGAGATCCACCGAGGGGGCCAGGGTCACGTTCCGGGCGTGGATCTTGAGGATGGCCTCCCGGCCGTTGACGTCGGGTTTGTCCACCACGACCTGCCGGTCGAAGCGGCCGGCCCGCATCAGCGCCGGGTCCAGGACCTCGGGACGGTTGGTGGCGGCCATGATGATCACGCCCTTGGAGGAGTCGAAGCCGTCCATCTCGGCCAGCAGCTGGTTCAGCGTCTGCTCGCGCTCGTCGTGGCCACCGACGAACCCGACAGCGCCGGCGCGCGTCCTGCCGATGGCGTCCAGCTCGTCGATGAAGATGATGCAGGGCGCCTTTTCTTTCGCCTGCTCGAAGAGGTCGCGCACCCGCGCGGCGCCCACGCCCACGAACATCTCGACGAACTCGGAGCCCGACATGAAGAAGAACGGCACGTCGGCCTCGCCGGCCACGGCGCGGGCGAGCAGCGTCTTGCCCGTGCCCGGCGACCCGACCAGGAGCACACCCTTGGGGATGCGGCCGCCCAGCCGCTGGTACTTCTTGGGGTTCTTCAGGAAGTCCACCACTTCCACCAGCTCGGCTTCGGCCTCGTCCACTCCGGCCACGTCGGCGAAGGTGACTTTGAGCTCCTTGCGGTCGAAGATCTTGGCCTTGGAGCGGCCGAAGGAGAGGGCCTGGGTGGCCCCGCCGCCCATCCGGCGCATGAGGAAGAGCCAGATCGCCACCATGATGCCGAGGGGAAGGATCCAGCCGAAGATGAGGTCGCGGAGGAGCGTCGTCTCGATCCGGCCCGAGAACTCCACCTGGTGCTGCTCCAGCGCCCTGACCAGGGCGGAGTCGTCCACGCTGGGAATCCGGGTGGTGGTGAAGACCGTGGGCGGCCCCTCCGTGCCCAGGAGTTGCCTCACTCGCTCGCCGGGGCCGGCCGGCGGAACCGGCAGGGTGCCGGGCTTGAGCGTGCCGCGGATCTCCTTGTCGGTGAGGAAGACCTTCTCGACCTTGTCCTCCCGCACCAGCTGGACGAAGCGACTCATCGGGATCTCGACCGTCCGCGGGGCCAGGAGCCAGCTCTGGACGACCGAGAGAACGATGGCGGCGATGATGATGTAGACGAGCGAGAACTGGGTTCGCTGCTTCAACTGTGGTTTCACGTCGACCCCCCTCAAGTCATGCTAGCCGACCGTGCCGGGCCTGTCAAACACGGGAGCCGCGCGGCGAAATTTTCCCTTGACACCTTTTCCCGGATGACCTACAAAAAGGCATCGTGATCGAAGGAACAAGCTCGTTCCTCCCGCCGTGAGGTTCCGGCGCTCGGCCCTCGCGCTCCTCACTCTCTCTGCTCTCGGACTGCTGCTGGCCCTGCCTGCCGTCGCCCAGGAGGCCGCCCGGACCGCCGAGTACCGCGCCTTCCCCGTCATCGGCTCGCGCCTGGCGGTCTGGGCCATCGCCCAGCTCCACCTGAACTTCGCGGCCTTCATCCTCGGCGTGCCGATCTTCGCGGTGATCATCGAGATCATGGGCTGGCGGACGGGCGAGCAGCGCTACGACTGGCTGTCGCACGAGTTCGTGAAGCTCACCTTCGCGGCTTTCTCCACCACGGCGCTCCTCGGGGCGCTCCTCCTCTTCCTCTTCGTCGGGTACTACCCCAAGTTCTGGGCGTATTTTTCGGGCATCTTCTACCCGACCTTCTGGGTGTACGCCCTTCTCTTCTTCCTGGAGACGTTCACCGTCTACCTCTGGTATTACGGCTGGGACTGGCTCTCCGGATCCAAGAAGTGGATCCACGTCTCGCTGGGGGTGCTCTCGAACCTCTTCGGCACCGCCATCCTCTTCGTGTCCAACGCGTGGGTCACGTTCATGACCTCACCGGGGGGGATCGACGAGGCGGGCAACCTGACCTCCCTCTGGGGGGCCATCAACAACTACACCTGGATGCCGCTCAACATCCACCGGCTGATCGCCAACGTGGTCTTCGGCGGGACGATCGCCGCGGCGTATGCCGCGGTCAGGTTCCTCCAGGCCAAGACCGACGAGGAGCGGGCCCGCTACGACTGGATGGGGTACGTGGGGAACTTCGTGGCCATCTCGGCGCTGATGGTGCTCCCCTTCGCCGGCTACTGGCTGGGGCGCGAGATCTACGCCTTCAACCAGACCATGGGGATCACCATGATGGGCGGCTTCATGTCCTGGCTCTGGGTGGTCCAGGCGATCCTCATCGGGGTGCTCTTCATCGGCTCCAACTACTACCTCTGGCTCGGCATGGAGCGGATCCCCGGCTCCGAGCGCTACCGCCGCTACATCCCCTACATGATCATGATCCTGGCGGCCGGGTTCATCGTGTGGGCCACGCCGCGGAGCATCCCCGTGACGCCCTCCGAGATGCGGGTCATGGGCGGCGCCCACCATCCGGTCCTGGGCGTCCTCGGCGTGATGTCGGCCAAGAACACGGCCGTGAACCTGATGATCCTGACGACCTTCCTCTCCTACCTCCTCTACCGGCGCGCCAACAAGGAATCGGTGAAGCCCTGGGTGGGCACGGGCATGGCGGTCCAGTGGCTGATCTTCGCCGCCGCCGCCGCCATCGTGACCTTCTACGGCGTGTACGGCTACTTCGTCGAATCCATCGTCCGCATCGGCTTTTCCGTCTATCAGGTGCTGGCGGTGCTGGGGGCGCTCGTGCTCGTCATGGCCATCGACATCCCCATGTTTCGGGGCGCGCGGTCCACGGGGGAGATCCGGTGGGGGACCATCGCCCCGCGCTCGCAGTACGTCTTGATCCTCCTGGCTGTAACGTTCACGTGGTTGATGGGGCTGATGGGGTTTGCCCGCTCGGGAATCCGCCAGCACTGGCACGTCTATGGCGTGCTCCGCGACACCTCGCCCGACGCGGTGACGCCGGCGCTCGGCTACGCCGCCAACATGATCACCGTCGTGACGGCCGTCTTCTTCGCGCTGGTGCTCTTCATCTTCTGGCTGGGCGGTCTCGGCGAGAAGGGCAAGGCCGAGGCCGGGGGCCACGCGGCGCCCGCCATCGCAGGAGGCTCACACCGCTAGATGCGCGTGCCGGTCCTGGGCAAGGTCTCGGTGTTCGCCCTGCTGGTCATGGGCGCGTACACCTACTACGCCAACTCGATTCCCCAGCTCCAGTCCAAGCCCCCGGAGGAGCTGTCGCTGGAGGGCGGGAATGTCACCCCCGAGCAGCTCGTCAAAGCCGGTGAGGGGATCTTCAAGGAGAAGGGGACGTGCGAGGTCTGCCACCGGATCGGCCAGAAGGGGACGCGCGCTCCCGACCTGGCGGGAATCGGCGCCACGGCGGCCAAGCGCAAACCCGGGATGACAGCCAAGGCGTACATCATCGAGTCGCTGCTGGACCCGGGCGCCCACCTGGTGGAGGGGTACCCCAACATCATGCCCAAGGTGGACCGGCCTCCCATCGGGCTCAACCGCTCGGAGCTCTGGGCGGTGGCGGCGTTCCTGGAATCGCTGGGCGGGACGGTGGGCGTCAAGCTCGACGACATCCCCAAAACGGCCGTGGCCGCGGAAGTGAAGCTCCCCGGCGATCCCAAGGCCGGCCAGGCCGTCTTCATGGGCAAGGGCGGCTGCATCGCCTGCCACAAGGCCGGCGCCATCGGCGCCTCTCCCGTGGGGCCCGACCTCTCCCAGATTGCCAAGATCCAGACCCCCGAGTACATCATGGCCAAGATCCTGAACCCCGCCGGCATGGGGACGGTGGCGGGCTACCCGGCCGGGGTCATGCCGGCCACCCTGGGCCAGACCCTGACCGCCCGGGAGTACCTGGACCTGGTGGCCTTCCTCCTCACGTTGAAGGGCGAGGGCGCGGCGCCGGCCGCCAAGAAATAGAACGGGAGGTATCGAGCACTTGCAGAACCTGTCTGCTCTGAACGCGCAGCGTTCGAGCGCGGGCTTCGCCCGCGCAACCTCGGGGGGAGGCATCGGAAGGGGGGCATAGCCCCCCTCCGAGGGTATGAACTTCGTTCGATCGAAGTTCTTCCAGGCGGTGCTGGTCCTGGTGGTCGTCTTCCTGCTCTTTCGCTTCGGCATCAGGCCGCCCGCGCCGTGGAGCGTCTTCACGCTCTACATGTTCGTCGCGCTGATCGCGGTGCTGGTCTACGTCTCCTCCAATGGGGACTCCTGGCGGAGCTTCGTGGCCCCTATCCGCGCCGTCGTGCTGGACGACTCCAAGCGCGGGATCCGGCTCGTCCTGATGGTGGTCCTGCCGCTCGTCTTCGGCTACTACGCCTACACCCAGGCGGCGGCGAGGATCGAGGCGCCCGCCGAGCTCCGGGCCATCCACCCGGCCCCGCCCGCGTCCATCTCCTTCAGGGGCAAGACGCTGGACATCCAGGGGCTGGAGAATCCGCTCCGGAAGGACTCCGCGAATCTCAAGAAGTACGTCGCCGAAGGTGCTCAGATCTACATCAAGAACTGCATGTACTGCCACGGCGACAACCTGGACGGCAACGGCCACTTCGCCCACGTCTTCAACCCGCCCCCGGCCAACTTCACCGACCCGGGCACCATCGCGATGCTCCAGGAGGCGTTTCTCTTCTGGCGGATCGCCAAGGGCGGGCCGGGCCTGCCGAAAGAGTCCACGCCCTGGAACTCGGTGATGCCCGCCTGGGATGATCGGCTGAGCGAAGAGGACATCTGGAAGGTCATCATGTACCTCTACGACGCGACGGGCTACCAGCCCCGCCGCTGGGAGACCCACGCCGCGGTCCCCTCACCCCTCACCCTGGCCCTCTCCCCTCGAGGGGAGAGGGGCTCTCCGACTCCCTCTCCCTCCAAGGGAGAGGGCGGGGGGGAGGGTGGACTCGTCGGGGCCGCGGAGGCGCAGCAGGCGGGGGATCCCGCCCAGGGCAAGGTGATCTACGAGAAGAAGTGCGTCCTCTGCCACGGGGAGAAGGGGGACGGCAACGGCCCCGCCGGGCCGCTCCTGGACCCGAGGCCCCGGGACTTCACCAAGGGCAAGTACAAGATCCGCACGAGCGCGTCGGGCCGGCTGCCCACCGACGCCGACCTGCTCCGCGTCATCTCCGAGGGGATGCCGGGCACTTCGATGCCGGCGTGGAAGGTGCTCTCCGAGAAGGAGCGGCGGGATCTGGTGGCCTACGTGAAGACCTTCGCCGCTGAGGCGTTTAAGGAGGCCCCCAAGGTCGCCGAGCTGCCGAAGGAGGTGGCCTCCTCCAAGGGGTCCCTCGCCCGGGGCAAGGAGATGTTCGAGGCCATCGAGTGCAACAAGTGCCACGGCGACGCGGGGCGGGGCGACGGCCCCTCGGCCCCCGAGCTGAAGGATGACTGGGGCAACCCGGTAAGGCCCGCGAACCTGACGAAGCCGTGGACCTTCAGGGGCGGCGCGAGCGCCCGGGAGGTGGCCACGCGGCTCACGACCGGCCTCATGGGCACCCCCATGCCCTCCTTCATCGACAGCGTGGAGAAGCCGGAGGACGTCTGGCACGTGGCCAACTACGTGAAGTCCCTGGGCCCGGACCAGCCCAACTTCGCCACGATCCTGACGGTCCGGGCGGTCCAGGGGGAGGTCCCCGACGATCCCGCCGCGCCCTTCTGGCAGAGCCAGCCTGCCCACAACTTCCCCCTGGCCGGTCAGGTCATCGTGGATCTGCGCAACTTCAACCCGTCCATCGACATGATCGCGGTGCGGGCGGCGTACTCCGACGCCGAGATCGCCTTTCACCTGACCTGGGACGACCCGACGGCCTCCAAGGCCGACCCGAAGGCCGACACCTTCGCCGACCAGGTGGCGCTCCAGTTCCCGACCGGGCCCGGGGAAGGGAACGAGCGCCCCTACGTGCTGATGGGGGACGGCTCGAACCCGGTCACCCTCCTCCGCTGGTCCTCGGACGGCGGGGTGGGGGAGGCCACCGCCACCGGGATCGCGAAGGTGACCCCCCGGACGGGGGAGGCCGTCAAGGCCAAGGGGAAGGCGATGTTCGCCGACGGCCAGTACCGGCTGGTCATCAAGCTCCCGCGTGTCGCCAACGACCCGAACGCCCTCCAGTTTCCCGTGGGCAGGTTCCTGTCGGTGGCCTTCATGGCGTGGGAGGGCGGGGCGGGTGAGACCGGGCCCAAAATGTCCTTCTCGTCGTGGTATTATCTCCGTCTAGAAGAGCCGGGTTCGAACAAGCCGTATATCATTCCTCCGCTGGTCGTCCTCGTCACCGCGGTGCTCGAGGTCCTGGTGGTCCGGGGCGCGCGGCGCAGGGCCCGGGGAGGTTAAGGAGGAACACGCGATGCGTCAGTGGCTATCCGTAATGTGCGCCTTGACTCTGGTGGCCGTCCTCATCGGGGGGGCGACGACGCGGGTCACGGCCCAGGGCGGCGGGTCCATCGTCGGCGAGGTGAAGTTCTCCGGAACCCCGCCGGCTCCCAAGGTCGTCAAGGTCAACAAGGACAACCAGGCCTGCGGCGACGAGAAGAAGTCCGAGGAGCTGGTCGTCGGGGCCAACAAGGGGATCAAGAACGCGGTGGTTTTGCTGGTCGGGGCCGCGGGAGCCGCGGCCAAGCCGGCCCAGAAGCCGGTCCTCGACCAGAAGGGGTGCCAGTTCGCCCCCCATGTCCTCGTGGTTCCCGCCGGCGCGGAGGTGGACATCCTGAACCCCGACGGCGTGCTGCACAACATCCACACCTTCTCGACGGCCAACCCCTCCATCAACAAGGCCCAGCCCAAGTTCAAGAAG
>JACPCF010000159.1 GCA_016179965.1 Candidatus Rokuibacteriota bacterium
CGCGGCCGTCCCAATGAGCCGGCCCACGTGGCCCACACAGCGTCATGTCTGGCGCAGCTGCGCGCGACCTCCGTGGAGGCGCTGGGGGTGTTGACGAGCCGCAACGCGCGCCGGCTGTTCGGGTTTGGAGCCGCGCGTCCTTAGTGTTAGAATGAGCCACATGCCGATGCCATCTCATCACGCCACACGGTGCGCGGTGGTGCTGGTTGGCCATGGCGCCCCGGCGACCGACTGCCCGCCGCGTCTTGTCGGAGAGCTCATGGCGCTGGAGTGGCGGGCCGACGGAGCCCCGGAGGCCGAGGCCCGCGCGGCCGAGTTGGACGCCACCATCCGGAACTGGCCCCGCACGCTGGCCAACGACCCCTACAAGGCCGGGCTGGAGCGGCTGGCCCGCGTCCTCCAGCCGCTGCTCCCGGCCGACCTCTTCACCGTCGCCTATAACGAATTCTGCCGCCCCTCGGTTGGGGAGGCCGTCACCCAGATGGTGGGGCAGGGGGCGACGCGGATTCTCGTCCTGTCCACGATGATGAAGTAGCCCTCGTCATCTATCCGCGCCACGTCGCCGGTGTGGAGCCACCCTCCCGCCATGGCCTGCGCCGTCTCTTCCGGGCGATTCCAGTAGCCCTTCATCACCTGGGGGCCGCGAATCACCAATTCGCCCGCTTCGCCAGCCCGAAGATCAGCCCCCGTCTCAAGGTCAACGACCTTCGCGTCGGTGTCGGGCAGCGGGATTCCGATGGATCCCGGCTTCGCGCGGTCGAGGGGGTTGGCGTGGGTGAGCGGGCTCGTTTCCGTGAGGCCGTAGCCCTCGATCAGCACCTCGCGGCCTACCAGCTCGTCGAACGCGGCCTTCACGCTGGCCGGCAGCGGCGCGGCGTTCGTCCGGCACGCGCGCAGGGAGGAGTAGTCGGCGCGCCGACTCTCCTCGTGATTCAGGAGCGCGATGAACATCGTCGGGACACCGAAGAGCCGCGTGGCCCGGAAGCGCTCCACCGCCCGGGCGACGGTCACGGGGTTGAAGCGCCTGAACACCAGGATGGTGGCTCCAGCGTAGAGCGGGACGTTCATCACCCCCGACATCCCGCCGCTGTGAAACATCGGGAGCGCCCCGAGGCAGGTTTCGGCCCCCGGCTCGAAAGCGTACCACTCCGTGAACTGGATGGTGTTGGCGACGATGTTCCGGTGGGTCAGCATCGCGCCTTTGGGCGCTCCCGTCGTCCCCCCTGTGTAAAGGAGGACCGCCACATCTTCGGCGGGGTCCACCACGGACGGCGACACCCCTCCCTCGTCCGCCCGAACTAGCTCGTCGAACTGAAGACTCCCGTGAGGAGCCGCGTTCTGGGATCCCCCGGCGACGACGAGCGGGATGCCGAGGCGCGCGGCGACCGCTCCCGCGACGGGCACCCCCGGCGCCCCGGCGACCAGGAGTCGCACGGCAGCATCGGCCGCCTGGACCGCCAGCTCTCGCTCCGTCAGCGCGGGATTGATGGGGACGACCGTCGCCCCGCAAAGCCAGGTGGCGTAGAAACTGATCACGAGCTCGGGGCCATTCCAGAGGCCCAGGGCGACCCGCTCTCCCCTGCCGACTCCCAGCCGCTGGAACCCGGCGGCCACGGACTGGACTGAGCCCCAGAGCGCCTCGTAGGTCAGGGCGCCCAGCTCCGCACCCGTTTCGTGATCCAGCGTCCGGAGGGCAAGGCGATGGGGGAATCGCTGAACGCTTCGCTCAAGAATCCACCAAGCGGGGACCTCGGGATAGGCGAGCGAAGTGGACAGATGCGACGGCCAGACGCGGTGCCAGGGGCGGGCCCCCTCACCTTTATCCTCTCCCCCGGCGGGGGAGAGGGGAGGGTGAGGGGGAGACGGATGGTGAGGGGGAGCCCAGGCTTGCGGATTCGAGATCCCGTCCACGCGTCGCTCTGGGGCGTTACGCCGAGCGCGCAACCACGTCGAGGTGGTAACCGAGGTCCAGCGCTTTCAGATTCTCCGCGTGGAAGCGCGGGATCACCGCCAGCATCGCCTGCTTCATCGCCTCGAAATCCATCCCCGCCAGGCGGGTCAGCGCCCCGAGCATGATCATGTTGGCGAAGAGGACATTTCCCAGCCGCTCCTTGGCGAGCGCCGTCGCCGGGACCTCCACGTGGCGGTCGCGGGCGCCCGCGCGGACCTCCTCCACCATCTCGGGATCGTAGAGGATCTTGCCCCGGCAGAGGTCGTAGAATTTCTTGTACGCGGGGGCGGAGAAGGCCACGAAGACGTCGGCGTTCTCCACCACGGGGCTGTCCACGTACTCCGGCGCGATCACCAGCTGGGCGCGGACGTATCCCCCCCGGGTCTCGGTGCCGTGGCTCTTCAGCATGGTGACCCGGTGACCCTGGTTGATGGCGCAGAGGCCCAGGATCTGAGCCATGCGAATCACGCCCTGGCCGCCGAATCCCGAGATCAGGATCTCGGTGCGGGTCTTGGCCGGGGCTTCCTTCGGGGAGGTCGTCTCAATGTTTGCCATCGCCCGGTCCCTTTTCCGCCATCTGGGCGCGAACCCGCTCATTCATGCCCCGGAGAATCTTCGAGAACTCCGGCCGGCTGTTGGACGCGTCGTGCTTGATGCCGGTCTCCCAGGTGAAATCGGTCTCCTTGCCGTCCACCGTCCGGCCCTGGGTGTGCTCCCAGATCCACTCGAGGTTCTTGAGCGTGTCCCGAGTCCCGAGCGCGTAGGCGCCAAAGTTCTCGTTGCACGGGAAGCGGACGTGGACAAAGGAGAAGCCGTCGTTCTGGAGCGCCTTCTTCACGATCTTGACGGTCTGGTGCCACTGGGTGGCCGTCGTCTCCGCCACGAACGTCGCACCGGCCGCCTTGACGATGTCGCACGGGTCGAAGGACGGCTCCACCATGCCGTAGGGGCTCGAGTTGGTGACGTAGCCGGCGGGGGTGGTGGGGGAGAACTGCCCGCCCGTGGACTCGTAGCCCATGTTGTCCTCGCAGATCACCGTGACCCCGAGGTTCCGCCGCGCGGCGTGGATCAAGTGAGAGGTCCCGATAGCGGCGGCGTCGCCGTCGCCGATCACGATCAGGTACTTCTTGTCGGGCTGGGCGACCTTGAGGCCGGTGGCCACCGCGAGCGCGCGCCCGTGGGTGGCCCCGAAGTTGTCGCCGCCCCAGGTCGCGAAGGTCTGGCGCCCGACGCACCCAATGCCGGTGCCGAAGATCACGTCCTCCTGCTTGAGCCCCAGCTCGTCGATGGCCTGGAGGAGCCAGTTCTCGATCATCCCGATGCCGCAGCCGTGACAGGCCTTCGTCGGGATCTGGCTTGGTCTCAAATACTTCGCTGCCAGCTTGTTCATCACCTGACCTCCGTCCAGATATAGGGGAGCTCTGGGATCCGATCGCGTCGCGCCACGCCCTCAAGGGCGGCAGCGACCTCAGCGACAGTATGGAGCTCGGCGCTCTTGCCCATGAAGTGTACCTTCCGCTTGTCCGGGGCGGCGCGCATGACCTCCCGCACCAGCTGGCCGTCGTAGTTCAGCTCGCAGACCAGGTAGCGCGCGTCCCGCTCGAACAGCTTGTCCGGGAACGGCCAGAGGGAGATCAGCCGGAGGAAGCCGGCCTTCACGCCCCGCCGCCGGGCCTCCAGGACCCCGGTCTTCACCGTCCGGGAGGCCGCCCCGTAGGCGACGGCGATGACCTCGGCGTCCTCGACGCCTACGGCCTCGTAGCGGAGGATCTCCTCCCGGTGGTGGCGGATCTTGTTGACCAGCCGGTAGGTCTGGGCCCACTGGGCCTCCATCTCCTCGATGTCGTAGCCCTCCTCGGTGTGGGTGTAGGCCGAGACGCAGACGCCCGTCCCCTTGCCGACCAGGTTGGGGGGCACGTCGATCGCGTCGGAGTTCAGGGGGTAGAACGGCATCGTGAGATTGTGGCGCCGCGGCACCACGATGTGAGCCAGCTCGGCGTAGTCCCGCGGCAGGAAGAGATCTTCGAACATGTCGGAGATCACCTGGTCGGTCAGGATGGTGACCACGGTCCGGAAGCGCTCGGCGAGGTTGAAGGCGTCGATGGTCAGCCAGAAGCTCTCCTGCACGCTGTT
>JACPCF010000080.1 GCA_016179965.1 Candidatus Rokuibacteriota bacterium
AGGAGGATGGCCAGGACGATCCCGATCCCGCTAGCCAGCCGGGCCACCCGGATCGATCCGAGCATGAGGCTGTCGGTCCTGAATCCCTCGACGACCAGCCGCCCCACGGAGTAGAGCCCGACGTAGATCCAGAAGAGACACGCCGGGGCGCGCGCGACCCGATCTCGGAAGACCCAGACGAGGAGCCCGAAGACCAGCAGATCCCAGAGCGATTCGTAGAGAAACGTCGGGTGGAAGAACTCCTCCTGGGCGTAGGGGAGCGGGCGGTGGGGCGGTGAGATGTAGAGCTTCCAAGGGAGCGCCGTCGGCGTGCCGAACGCCTCCTCGTTGAAGAAGTTGCCCCAGCGACCGATGCCCTGCCCCAGCGCCAGGCTCGGGGCGATGATATCGAGGTAGCGGGGCAGCGGCAGGCTGCGCCACCAGGTGTAAAGCCCCCCGAGAAGGAGACCACCCAGAATTCCCCCGTGAATGGCGAGGCCGCCCTCCCACACCGCGAGGATCTTCCAGAGCGCGCGGCTGTAGTAATCCCAGCTGAACGCGACGTAGTAGAGACGCGCGCCCACGAGCCCGCCCAGCAGGGCCAGTTCGGAGGTCTTGAGGAGCTCCTCCGGGTCCACCCCCCGCCGTCGCGCGTCGCGATAGGCGAGCCAGAGCCCCAAGGCCATGGCCGACGCCATCAGGACGCCGTACCACCGGATGGTGAGCGTCAGGGGGCCATAGCCGGGGATGGGGAGCGGGCCGATCTGGAAGAAAATGGGCCCGGGGGACGCGAACATTACCGCGACGCTCCCTTGAGGAGCGCGTCGGGATCAAAGAGCGAATCCGGCAGGCCCGTGTTGACCTCCACGTTGCGCACAGCCGTGACCGAGAGGAGCTTGCCGTCCAGGAAGATCTCCTGGCGGAAGGGGTAGAAGAACCCGGCCAACACCTTGCGGTGCTCGGAGAACGCGAGATCCAAAAGCTTGACGCCCTCCAGGCCTTCCTCGCGCGTGATGAATCGGATCACGCCGTAGTCGGGATCGAGCCAGACGGCCGAGCTCGTCCGATCGCCCTCGCGGGCCCCGATCAACGTCACCGGGCGGCCACCCACCCGCACCGTCTGGGCCACCTCGGTTTGAACGCCGAGGCCCCGCCACTCGACGAGGAGGTCGGCGGCCGTGCGGCGGAACGGAAAAAGCGTGTGCGCGCGCTGGCGGGCCCGCTCGAGGGGCGGGGCCTCGAAGACCTTGCCGCCGCGCGCCACGACGAGGCGATCGCCGCTCAGGAGACGCACCTCCCGCTCGCCGGCGATCTCCGTCTCGACGCGCTGCCGCGCGGGCAGCTTGATCAGGAGCCGCTGCGGCCCCGTGACCTGCTGACGGGAGTCCTTGGGATCGTAGAGGGTCAGGGTCTGGGTCACCACCATTTCGGTGACGGTGATCTCGCTGAGCCGGGTCACGAACTGCTCGACCGCAGCGCGGGCGTCCTGGGCCGGGGCCGGCGGGGCGAATACGAGGAGGGCGACGAGCGTCAGAGGGATGGTTGGGATCCGCACGGTCTCCTTATACGGCCCCGGGCCGGGCGCTGTCAACGAAAACCGCGATTCCCTGGGCAAAAGTGTTTGACACCCTTCACGGCCATTCGGTATAGTTGGCGAAAAGGAGTCTTGTGTGCCGACCAACGGAATGACCATCGGCGTCGTGGATCTGGTCCTCAACGCCGGCCCGGTCGCAAAGTTCGTCCTCATCGTCCTCGCGATCTTCTCCATCGTCTCCTGGGCCCTGATCATCGAGAAGTGGTGGCAGTTCCGCCGGATCCGCCTGGAGAGCATGCGGTTCCTCCGGGCCTTCCGCGAGGGCCGGCGCTTCTCCGTCGTGTACGGCGCGGCCCGCAAGCACCGCGAGAGCCCGCTGGCCCAGCTCTACGCCTCCGCCTATCAGGAGGTCGGAGGCACGAACCCGCTTCCGGAGATGGTGGACCAGCTCCTCGACGATCCCGAAGAGGCCCTGCCCGTCGAGCGGCTCGAGGCCGTGAACCGCGCCATGCGGCGCGCGGCCTCCACCGAGATCTCGCGGATGGAGCGCTACCTGCCGTTCCTGGCCACCACCGCCAGCGCGTCGCCGTTCATCGGCCTCTTCGGCACGGTCTGGGGCATCATGGAATCCTTCCGTGGGATCGGCGCCCAGGGCTCAGCCAGCCTCGCGGTGGTGGCGCCCGGGATCTCCGAGGCGCTCATCGCCACGGCGGCCGGCCTCGGCGCCGCCATCCCAGCCGTCATCGCGTACAACTTCTTCGTCAACCGCGTGAAGCACTGGGCCGCGGAGATGGAAGGGTTCAGCCTGGACCTCCTGAACCTCTTCCAGCGGCCGGCGCCGAAGGCCGCGAGACGGGCGAAAAATGGCCTTTAACCTCGACGCCTCCGGCGGAGAGCGCGGCCGGCGCATCGGCGCCGCGCTGTCGGAGATCAACGTCATCCCCCTGGTGGACGTCGTCCTCGTCCTCCTCCTGATCTTCATGCTCACGGCTCCCATGATGTACCGCGGGATCGACGTGAACCTGCCGAAGACGAGCTCCAAGCCCACCGCGGTCGAGGAGCGAATGGTCCTGACGCTGACGAAGGATCAGGTGATCTATCTGAACGAGCGGCCGGTCCCGCTGGCGGGGCTGGACGCGCAGCTCCGCGACATCTTCAAGAACCGCGGCGACAAGACCCTTTACCTCAAAGCCGACCAGACGCTGTCCTACGGCTTCGTCGTGGAGACGATGGACCGGGTCCGCCGGGCCGGTGTGGAGAAGTTGGGGATGGTGACCGAGCCCTCCACCCGGGAGCGCTGAGCATCAGCAGCGCAGTCCTGGAGCATCCCATGAGCCCCTGGAGGCGCCGACTGGGCCCGGCGCTCAGCGCCGGGTCCTTCCCCCTGTTCGGGATGACGGTGTCCACCGTCGGCCACGTCGTGACCATCACGGCCGGCCTGCTCCTGGCCGGCGTCTGGGGCCAGTGGAACGCCTCCAAGGTGTACGTCGTCAACCTGGTGCCGGCCGTCTCCATCATGGGCTCCCCGCTCAGCCGCAGCACGGTGCCGAGCCTTCCGCCCCGGCCCGCCGTCACCGAACCCCAGCGTCAAACGCCCGAGGCCGTCGCCAAAGCGGCGCCGGCGGCGCCCAAGCCCGCCGATCTGCCGCTCCCCGAGCCGCGCGCCGCGAAGCGGCCGCAGGCGCTGCCTCGCCCGGGGGAGAAGGAGCTGCCGTCCCTGGCGGCGTCCGCAGAGCGCCGATCGGCTGCCACCCCGGCCCCGGCGCGGAGCGAGAATCCCGGCTCCTCGACGGAGGCCCGGACCTCCGTTCCACCGATTCCCCTCGGGCGTCCCGACGGGTCTCCGACCGGCGTGGCCTCGCTCGCGCTCGAGGTCTCCGATTTCCCGTTCACGTGGTACCTGAGGCTCATTCAACAGAAGGTCACCGAGAAGTGGGTCCAGCCGAGCCGAGCGACCGAGGCCGGCCTCAGGGTCGTGGTCCTCTTCGAGATCGCCCGCGACGGGCAGGTGACGAGCCCAAAGGTCGAGAAGAGCTCCGGGAACGTGTGGTACGACCAGTCGGCCCTCCGGGCCGTGATCGAAGCAAACCCGTTCCCGCAGCTGCCCGATGGCTTCCCGGGTCAGTCGCTCCGCGTGCATTTCGGGTTCGACTTCAAGCCGAGCTGATGCTGTAATGCCCCGCCGCCTCTTGCTCCTCCTGGTCTTTCCTTGCGCCCTCGCGCTCGGGGGGCTCCTGGCCACGCCTCCGCCGGCGCGCGCCCAGGCGGTGGACGTCTTCCTGAACGTCATGGCCGGCGGGAGCAAGAAGCTCAACATCGCCATCCCCGAGTTCACGCTCGTGGCCGGCCGGGACGCCCAGGGGCTCGCGAAGAGAATCCCCGACGTGGCCGGCGCCGACCTGAAGTACTCGGCGCTCTTCAGCGTGGTCTCAGGCTCTCCCCCGCTCCCTGCCACCAACGGCGAGACCCTCAAGCAGATGCTGACCGAGTTCGCCGCCTCCGGCGCCCACGCCGCCCTCCACGGACTCCTGACCCTGAAGGGGGATCGAGCCGAGGCCGAGGTGAGGCTCTACGACCTGACGAACCCCGAGCAGCGGCTCATCGCCACGAAGCGCTTCGAGCTTCGCGCCGCGGACGGCCGCCGGCTGGCCCACAAGATCGCCGACGAAGTGGTCTACCAGTTCACGGGGGAGCCGGGCATCGCGGACACCAAGATCGCCCTCGTCTGCGGCGGCGGCCAGAGCAAAGAGCTGTACACCATGGATTACGACGGCGCGGGCCGCCAGCAGCTCACCGGCAACGACTCGATCAACCTCTCGCCGGCCTGGAGCCCCGACGCCCGCTCTCTGGCCTTCACCTCCTACATGCGGGGGTACCCCTACCTCTACCGCCTCTTCGCCTTCGAGCGCCGGCCCATCCAGCTGCTCGCCGGCTTCCTCGGGATCAACACCTCGCCCGCCTGGAGCCCCGACGGCCGGCACGTGGCGCTGACGCTCTCGAAGGACGGCACCCCGGAACTCTACGTGCTCGACGTGGCGACGGGCGCGGTCCGACGCCTGACGCGGCATCCGGCGATCGACACGGAGCCGACCTGGTCGCCGACGGGACGGGCGATCGCCTTCGTCTCGGACCGAGCCGGGACGGCCCAGATCTTCGTGATGGACGCCGAGGGCGCCAACGTCCGGCAGCTGACCACGGTAGGGTTCAACACCCAGCCGCGCTGGTCTCCCAAGGGGGACGCGATCGCCTACACCTCGCGTCAGGGCGGCCACGACATCTGGGCGATCGGCCCGGACGGCTCCAACGCGCGCCGGCTGACGGCGGGGCCCGGGTCCAACGAGAGCGCCTCCTGGGCTGCCAACGGCCGCCACGTGGTCTTCCAGTCCAACCGCCTCGGCGGCTGGCAGCTCCTCACCATGCTGGCCGACGGGTCCGAGCAGCAGCCCCTCACGCGAGGCGGCGGGGAGTGCACAAGTCCTGCTTGGTCGCCGCGGCTTCCGTGATAGGATGAACCACGTACCGTGCGTGAATCGCCTCACGACTTGAAAGGAGGACGGGACATCATGCTGTACAGACGCTGGCAGCTCCTGCCCATTGTCCCCGTGCTGGTCCTGGCGCTCTTCCTCATGGGGTGCCCCAAGCGACCGGCTACCACGTCCGCCGCGGCCCCCGCGCCGGGAGCGCCTGCGCCTGGAGCCCCGGGCGCCGGACCCGCCGGCGTGATGGCTGGGCCCGGTGCCCCTGGCGTCCCCGGCACCCCGGCCCCGGGCGCGCCCGGTGCGGCGGCGGTGACCCCAGCACGGCCCCCGGCCCCGCGGGAGTTCACGGCCATCGCGACCCTCCAAGACATCCACTTCGACTTCGACAAGTACGACATCCGTCCCGGGGACGCCAAGACGCTGGATGAGAACGCCAAGTGGATGAAGGCCAACCCGAATCACCTGATCCTGATCGAAGGGCACTGCGACGAGCGCGGCACCAACGAGTACAACCTCGCCCTCGGGGAGCGCCGCGCCAAGGCCACGATGAACTACCTGGTCGCCCAGGGCGTCCAGGCCACCCGCGTCACGCTGATCAGCTACGGCGAGGAGCGCCCGCTCTGCGCCGAGAAGAACGAGGCGTGCTGGGCCAAGAACCGCCGGGCCCACTTCCTGGTCAAGGCCCGCTGACCCTTCCGAGCCATCCGAGGGCGGGAAGGAGCCTCGGGCTCCTCCTCGCCCTGTCACTTCTGGCGGGCTGCGCTCCCCTGGCGGGGAGCGGGGTCGAGCAGGACCTGGCGCAGCTTCGCCAGGATGTGACCTCCCTCTCGCTGGCGGTCCACCGGGCGCGGGGGGCCACCGAGACCGTCCTGGGCCAGCTGGAGCGCCAGACCCGGGATCAGACGGCTGAAATCCAGAAGCAGCTCGCCGCCCTCCAGACCCGCACCGAGACGCTGAGCGGCGAGCTTTCCCGCCTCTCGACCCGCGTGGACGAACTCTCCCAGCGGGTGGAAACGCTGACCCGCCAGGTCCGGGCCACCCAACCCCCCGCGCCGGCAGCGCCTCGACCCGCCCCGGCCCCTCCGCGGGCGCCGGGCGGCCCCCAGCCCACCGACGTCTATCAGACGGCCTACATCGATTTCAGCAAGGGGAACTACCCCCTGGCCATCGCTGGTTTCCGCGAGTTCCTGAGGCGGTTCCCCGATGCGGAGCTGGCCAATAACGCCCAGTACTGGATCGGCGAGGCGTACTTCAGCCTGGCCCGGGGCTACGCCAACCAGGGGCAGGCCGACAAGGCCACCGGCGCCCTGGAGCAGGCCGTGCAGGAATTCCGGAAGGTGATCGTGAACTATCCGAGGGGGGAAAAGGTGCCGACAGCGCTCTACAAGGAGGCCTTGGCCCTCCTGGAGCTGAAGCAGCCGAGCCTAGCCGAGGCGCGGCTCAAATACCTGCTCGAGCACTTCCCGCAGTCCGAAGAGGCCCCCCTGGCCCGCGACCGCCTCGCCGCCCTGAAAAAGGAATAGGCGGCCGGTCGGCTAGGGGTCCCAGTAGCCGGAGATCCAGATCGGCTGGTAGTAACCCGTGTAAACCGTCAGTGGCACGTAGTACCCCTCCACCCAGTACCCGTTCGGGTCGTAGTGGCCGGGAACCCACACGTGGTGCGTGTACACCCGCGGGATCCATTACGTAGATGATCTTCGTGTGCGGGTGCGTGAACTTGTGGTGGTGGAAGGCGCCGCCGCGGATGATGATCTTCGTGCCGTCGGCGGCCGCGGGGAGGGCCGACACGGTCAGGAGCGCGGCGGCCGCCAGAGCGCCCGCCGCTGCCTTCATCCCCGGTCTCCGGTCAGGCTCACGGGACGAATCTGCGATTGATCGCCCGGCTGCTCGAGGCCGAAGACCCAGATCACGGTCATCTCGTCTTCCGGGCTCGAGAAGACCATGACGTTGCCGTTCGGATGGGCGGTCTCGACCGTATTGACGACCACCCCCGCCGGCAGGGCCGGCCCTTCCGGAGACGCGACCGGCCAGAGGAGCAGGACCAGGAGAAGCACGCCCGCCACGACGCCGCCCAGGGCCCCACCCAACGCCACGCGGGGGGACCACCCCCAGGCCTCGCGCCGGCGCGTCGGCCGCTCGCTGAGAATGCGACCGCGGATCCAGCCCCAGAAGCCGGTCCAATCCGGGTCAGGGCCCACCGTGAGCGTCGAGCGAAGAAGCTCCCGAAGCCGCTCGAGCCGGGACACCTCCCCCCGGCACCCGGGGCAGCCCTGAAGGTGGCTCACCACCGCCCGCCCGTCAAGGGCACCCGATTATTCGTGGTAAGGTCAATGGCATGGAAGAAGCCGTCGACATCGAGGTCGGGCCCATCAGCCTGGAGGCGAGATTGGCGATGCCCGACATGGACAATCCCGTCGTCGTGCGCGGCGCCGAAGTGTGTCGGGAGGCGGGGCTCGCCACGCTGCGCTTCAACTTCAGGGGCGTGGGCAAGTCGGGAGGGATCCACGACCAGGGAGAGAGCGAGCAGGAGGACGTCCACGGCGCCCTGGCGCTGCTGGGTAAAGCCCTCGGCCCCGCGACGCCGCTCGGAGTCATCGGCTATTCGTTCGGGGCCTGGGTGGGAAGCCGGGTCGCCTGCGCTCACGACCGGGTCGCCGGCCTCGTGGCGATCGCACCGCCGCTCAGCTTCTACGACTTCGGCTTCCTCACGGAGTGCCCGAAGACCCTGCTGCTCCTGGCCGGCTCCCGCGACCCCTACTGTCCGAGGGCGGAGTTCGAGGCGCTGGCGGCCCCCCTCCCCCGCGCCGAGGCGCGCCTCATCGAAGGCGCCGACCATTTTTTCTTTGGAAAGCTCTATCCGCTCGGCGAGACCGTGGCCGCCTGGGCCCACGGGTTTTCAGAACCGAGTCCGGGGCAGGCGGGACGGGATCGCGGTGCCGGCTGAGAGAATGATCCGCAACCCCTCTTCGACCGTCAGCCCCGTGTGAATGACCTCGTCCTTCGGCACCAGGATGACATCCCCCAGGTACAGGTTATTGGTGGGCACGAAGACCGTCACCAGCTCCAGCTTCCCCTCGGGCCCCTCGACCAGGACGTCCCCGGTCCGGAAGCCGAAGACGTACTCGCCCTTCCGGGGATGCTCGGCCAGGACGACCTCCTTGAATGAGGTGCGCTTCTCGGGCGAGAACGCCTCGAGGAGCTGCTTGACCGAGGGGTAGATGCTCCGGAAGATGGGAATGCGGAGCATGAGCCCCTCGAGCCAGGCGACCACGCGCCGGCCGACGACGTTCCGGGCGATGACCCCCACGACGAGGATGAGCGCCACCCCCGTGAGGAAGCCGAGCCCCGGAATCCGCCGGCCGAACAGCTTCTCGTACCCCGGGGAGAAGAAGTCGTCGATCTTGTCCCAGAAGACGTAGAGGAGCCACGAGGTGGCGATGGCGGGAACGGTGACGAAGAAGCCGGTGAGGAAGCGAACCTTGAACCAGTTGCGGATCCCACCGGCCATAGCGAACCGATGAAACCACAGGGAGTGGGACGTGTCAAGCAATCGGCCACCGGCGGCCGCCTGAATGGGCAGGTTGCACTCGTCACCGGCGGCGCGATTCGTCTCGGCCGGGCCATCAGCCTGGCGCTGGCGCGCGAGGGGTGCCACGTGGCGGTGAACTATCTCCGCTCGAGGCCGGCCGCCCTCGCCACAGCCAGCGAGATTCGCGCCCTTGGAGCGAACGCGGCGGCGATCCGCGCGGACGTAGCAAACCCGTCCGACGTCAAGCGGCTCGTGGCCGAGACGGTTCGGAGATTCGGGCGCCTGGACCTTCTGGTCAACAACGCGGGGATCTTCTTCCGCACCCTGCTGGCCGAGACGACCCCGGCCCAGTGGGACCGCCTGCTCGGGGTGAACCTGCGCGGGCCGTTTCTCGTGAGCCAGGCGGCAGCGCGAGCGATGGAGCGGCGCGGCGGCCGGATTATCAACATCGGCGACGTCGGCGGCGTGCGGGCCTGGCCTTCGTACATCCCCTACTGCGTCTCGAAGGCCGGCCTCCTCATGCTCACGAAGGCCCTGGCCCTCGCGCTGGCGCCCCGCATCCAGGTCAACTGCGTGGCGCCGGGAGCCGTGCTGCTCCCCGAGGGCTTCCCCGAACGCTTGAGACGGCGCCTCAGGCGCGAGGTCCCGATGGGGCGCGAGGGCGAGCCGGCCGACGTGGCGGCCGCCGTCCTCTTCTTCGCCACCGCCCCCTCTTACATCACCGGCCAAGTTCTATTTGTGGATGGCGGCGTGACCGCGCGCTAAGGCGGCCCCCTCACCCTCACCCTCCCAATACCCCTCACCTCTTCTCCTCTCCCCACTGGGGAGAGGCAGGGTGAGGGGGGAGAGGACAAAGGTGAGGGGGACGTCAGACGCGGAGGCGGAGGGCGGCGGGAAGGAGCGAGACGCGCACGGGGGTCTGCCCGCAGGGCTCGCCGTCCACGTGGACCGGGAGCGGCGCGGCGGCCTCGATGGTCACCGTTCTTCCGCGGGCCGTGCTGATCTTCGGATTCGCCAGATGACGCCCCCGGTACACCGTGGGGAACCACCGCAAGAGCTCCGCCCGACCCAAATTGCCGAGCACGACGAGGTCCAGCAGGCCGTCGCGGGGGTCGGCCGCCGGAGCGATCTTCATCCCCTGGCCGTAGTACGGCCCGTTGGCGACCACCGCCGCCATGATCGGCCCCGACGAATGACGGCGATTGTCCAGGTGGATCGTGGCCGGCGATGGCCGGTACACCCAGAGGGTTGAGAGGAGGGCGCGGACGTACGGAGCCTTCCCCCTGCCGCGGGCACGCTCGGCGCGCTCAGCCGCTGCCGCGTCGAAGCCGGCGCCCAGCGACATCACGAAGTGCCGCCGCCGGCCATCAGGCCACTCGGCGACGCCGACATCTATCGGCACATCGTGTCCGTGGACGAGGCGCTCCAGAGCCAGCGGCAAGCGTGACGGCAGATCGAAATTGCGGCGGCAGTCGTTGCCGCGTCCGGCGTTGAGGATCCCGAGCGTGGGGGGAGCCTCCACGCGCGCCAGGCCGTTCACGACTTCGTTGACCGTGCCGTCGCCACCGAACGCGACCACCAGCGGCCATCCATCGAGGGCCGCGCGGCGAGCCAGGTCGGTGGCGTCTCCCCGCCGGGCGGTTTCCGCGAAGTCGAAGCGAAGCCCGAGTCGGGTGAGGCGGTCTCTACCGGAGGCCCAGAGGCGGGCGGTCTTCCCCCCGCCGGAGACAGGGTTGACGACGAAGAACGCCTCGGAGGCTATGGCAGGACGATGCGGCCCCCGCCCATGGTCCGAAGAAACTCCCCCAGCGAGGCGAAGCGCATGAACGGGTTCTCGCGCTTCTCGTCGCCGATGGTGGAGGACGGGCCGCCGTAGTTGTGGCCGGGGAAGAGAATCGTCTCGTCCGGAAGCTTGTAGAGCCGCTGGGTGAGCGAGTAGTACATCTCGGTGGGGTCGCTCCCCGGGAGGTCGGTGCGGCCGCAGGAGCCGATGAAGAGCGTGTCGCCGGAGATCAGCCGGTCGTCCACCAGGAAGCACTGGGAGCCCGGCGTGTGCCCCGGCGTGTGGAGGAACGTGATCCCGAGGCAGCCGACCTGGAGCGTGTCGTTGTTGTCCACCCTGACCAGGTCGGAGCCGAATCCCTTCAGGAACTCGCGCTCGGCCTTGTGGACGTACACCTTGGCCTTGACCTGCTCCAGCAGCTCCTCGACGCCGGGAATGTTCATCCCGAAGAGATGGCCGCCCACGTGGTCCTGGTGGGTGTGGGTGATGAGCGCCCCGATGATGGTCATGTCGTCGGCCGCAGCGGTCTGAACGATGGTCTCGATCTCCCAGGCGGGGTCCACCACCACGCACTGCTTGGTCGCCGGGTCCCCCACCAGGTAGATGAAGTTCTGCATGGGGCCCAGCTCCATCTGCTTCAGGTACATCCTCGCGCTCATGCCCTCATCCTAGCACGGCCAGCGGGTCCTGTCGGCCGGCAGCCCCACGGTGCTCACTCCCGCCAACCCGGAACGCGACTCCTCTGGCGGCCCATCGCAGAAGCGGAACGATTGTCCCGCGGTGCGCTCCGCGCCGCGGGGCTTCCCGCCCGCCGCCTCCCGCT
Organism: Candidatus Rokuibacteriota bacterium; assembly: GCA_016179965.1. Taxonomy (GTDB): domain Bacteria; phylum Methylomirabilota; class Methylomirabilia; order Rokubacteriales; family CSP1-6; genus CSP1-6. The sequence goes on from JACPCF010000080.1 coordinate 11,128, forward strand.
GGCCGGGCCCTGGGAATGCTCCACCCTCAACGTCAACCTTGGAGGTCGTCGGGGATCTTGGGAAGGTCGCCCAGCTGCTTCGGATCCAGCGCGAAAATCGCGGGCGACGTCCCTGTCCTCACGTACACCTTGTCGGCGTCCTTCTTGCCGATCACGAGGCTCCCCAACTCCTTGCCGTCGGCCTTGTAGAGCGTCACCTCAAGGAGGGGGGCATCGAGGCCATATTGGGCCGCATCGTCGCCCTTGGGCGCCACCAACTCCTTCCAGCGGAGCGACCGGAGGGTGTACAGGAGGTCGGTGATCTTGTTCTCGCGCGCCTTGCCGGCCTTGGGCTCCGTCACGCGCCAGTCGGCCTCGCCCTTCCGCTCGACCGACATCGCCCGGCCGCCGCTCTTGACCCGCATCCGCTTGACGTCTCTGGGGTCGAAGAACCCGAAGAGGGCCCGGTCGCGCACGTCGGAGGTCGTCTTCGCCAAGTCGTGGAGGTACTGAGCGTCAACCAGCGTCACCGGCCCCTGCCCCACCACCCCCGCATAGGCCATCCGCTTGCCCTGCCGCGTCTCGGGAGAGGGCCCTAGGAGCAGGATCTTCGCCGCCGCGGCCCCCCGCTCCCGGAGCGTGATCTTCACCTCGGGCTCGGCCAGGTAGCGCTCGATGGCCGCCCGACCCTCGCCGAGGAAGCCGGCCGCCCGCATTTCGCGGAGCTTGAACAAGAGCCCGCCCACCTCCCCATCGTCGGCCGCGAGCGGCTCGGGGGCCGTGATCTTCCACCTCTCCCCCTCCTTGGCCAGGGTCACCTTCCCCTTGGGGCTCTCTACCTCGAGCCCGGCCACCTTGTCGCGGTCGTAGTCGAGGACCGTCTTGTCCCTCAGCGCGCCCACGGTCCTCGGCAGCGCCTTCCAGACATCCTCCCCCAGGAGGAGCACGCTCGGCTCTCCCGGCCGCATGGCGTACACCCCTTGCTTGGCGGGCTCCTCTTTGCCGAAGAGCAGCGCCTGGGAGGTCCGGTCTTTTTCCTTGCCGAGGAAGATGGTCACCCGCGCCGGGCGGTCGAGGCCGTAGGGGGCCAGCGACTTGGGCGACTCGGCCGCGAACTCCTTCACCTTGGTGAAGCGGAGCTTGTCCAGAAAATCCGAGATGGCCTCGCGGTCGGCTGGGAGCGACACGGGCCTGGTGATTTTCCACTTCGACTCCGCGCCGGGCTCGGCCGCCATGCGCTCGCCGTCGAGCGTGACCTCGAGACCCGTGACGTTGTTCCGGTCGAAGGCCAGGATCGTCTTGTCCCTGAGATCGGCGACCGGCTTCGTGACATCACGCAGGGCGCTGTCCGACAGGGTGAAGACCGCCGGCTTGGCCTTGGCCTTGCCGTACACCCAGACGCCGGTCGGGTTCTTGCCGCCCAGGAGGAGGGTGAGCGGCTCGCTCTTCCCCTTGACCCGGACGGTGAGGTCCACGACGGGCGGCTCCAGGCCGAAGTCCGCCAGCCGAGCCGGGTTGGGGTCGATCTCCCGGTCCACACGGGCCGTCACCAGGTTGCTCACGAGATCGTCTACCGTGTTGCGATCAGCCTTGGCTTTCAGGGGAGCCACCAACACCCACTCCGTCCCCTCGCGCTTGACGTGGATGGTGTCGCCCTTCCGCTTGGCAATCACCTCCTCCACGTCCTTGGCCTCCACCGCCCAGAGACGCCCCTTCGCCTGCGCCGCCTTCTCGCGCTCGGGCCCGAGGCGCACCTCGTAGACGTAATAGAAGAGCCCGAGGGCGACAAAGATGAAGCCGAGGACCAGCGTGGTTTTCCAGCGCATGATCAAACTCGGAGGGGGGTTCCACCCCCCGTCCGATACCTCGCCCCATAGGCGGACCTACTCACAAGGTCGAAGGATCTTCGTCGGGCCATGAAACCGAAAACGGAGGTGCGAGCACGGCGCTAGGAAGACTTGCGGCGGCGGAGGATCACGGCGATCCCGCAAAGCATCGCCGCGCCCGGCAGGATCACCAACGACAGCCAGCGGATGACCTGCTCTTGCGCCGCCGTGAGAATCACCGGCGCCACCCGGAGGTCCTTGGGACGGATCGCGATCAGGTCCTCTTCCTCCGCGAGCCAGCTGACGGCGTTGAGGAAGAAGTCCCGGTTTCCGGCGGCGCCTAAGTACTGGTTCGAAGCCAGATCCGACGTCCCGAGGACGACGAGCCGCGCCTTCGCGTCCTTCTTGCCTCCCGCAGGGGTGGTCGCGTCGATGGTCGCGACGACGGCGACCGGCAGGGGGCCTCTTTTCTCGTGGGGGTCGCGGCTCGCTTGCTCTTTCTGGAGCACGAGCGGATCGGTCTCCCCCCAGCTCTGGTCGCTGGTCTGGGCGAGCGGCTGAAGCGTGACGCCCTTCGGGGGTGTCTTGGCAGGCGTGACCGACCGGGTCAGGGGGAACAGCGTCGTCAACCCGCCCATCTCCTTCGTGATCGGGTGGGGATCGTACTGGCTGACGACTGGGACCTGGGGGCCGATCCCGAACAGCTGCCCGACGGGATTGATCTCGATGACGAGATCGTCGCCCAGCGTGATCCCGTACTTGGCCAGGTACTTCTTCATGCCCTCGCCCCGGAACGGGTCCACCGTGAACAGCGCCTTGCCGCCCCGGGCGATGTACTTGTCCAGCGCGTCGAGCTCCGGGGGAAAGAGGTCGGTCTTCGGGCCAGGCACCAGGACGAGGGCCGCGTCGTCGGGAACCTTGCCGTCGCGCGCCAGCAGGAGGTCCTTCACCTCGTAGTTGGCGCGCTCCATGGCGGCCTTCGCCTCGCTCAGGCCGGGCCGGTCGGTGCGAGTCACCTCGCGCTCGCCATGCCCCTTCACCACATACACGACGCGCTTGCCCGCGCGGGTGACCTTGAGGAGCCCGTTGGTGAACTTCTCCTCCTCGGCGTCCAGCACCTTCTCGGACTTGGTCTTGGTCTCGAGCACGATCGTCCCGTAGGTCTCCACCGCGTAGCGGCGAGCCAACCCGGGCTCCCGATCGGGGTCCACCGTCTTGGCCTTGAACTTTCCGCCCGAATAGGATTCGTACTGCCGGAAGAGTTCCTCGGCGGTTCGCTTCCCCGGCTGGTCGGTCCTAAAGAAGGCGGTGGCCGTGACGTCCGTCGGGAGCGATTGGAGGATCTTGATGGTCTGCGACGAGAGACTGTGGCGCCGGTTCTCGGTCAGGTCCCAGCGATAGGCGTGGCGGATCGCGAGCACGGACACGACGGTGATGATGCCGACGGCGAGCGCTGCCCCGACCACCGCGTTGAACCAGTATCGGGCGGTGCGGTGACCGAACGCCGCCTGGATCTCGTTGAACTTGAGGGAGGCGCCGAGGGCCGAGAGGCTGAGGCCGAGCGCCAGCGGAATGACCCACGCCGGAAACCGGGTTCCGGGGAACGGCAGGATGTCGAACAACCAGGTCACCAGGGCGAGCAGGAGGAGCGCCCCGCCGGTCCAGAGGATCGCGTTCGGCCTGACGTAGCGCATCGGTCAGCCCCGCCAGCGCTTGGACTCCAGCGCCCGGAGGGTCAGAAACAGGGACAAGACGATCGCGGTGAGGTAATAGACCACGTCCTTGGTGTCGATCACGCCCTTGCCGAAGCTGTCCAGGTGCTCGGGGATCGACAGGTACTGGAAAAGGACGCGCCAGTTCCCGCCGACGGAGTCCGCGAACCACCCGATGATCCAGAACACCAGCAGGGTGAAGAAGGTCACGACGCTGGCGATGATCTGGTTTTCCGTGAGCGACGAAATCAACAGGCCCACGGCGAGGAACGCCCCGCCGAGCAGCATCAGCCCGAGATAGCCGGAGAGCAGCGGCCCCCACTCCACGCGCGTGAAATACGCGACGATGGCCGGGTAGAGGGCCGTGAATCCCAGGAGCACGAGGACCAGCGCCATGGCCGCGGCGAACTTTCCCAGCATCACCTCGCCATCCCGCACCGGGAACGTCAGCAGCAGCTCGATCGTCCCGCTCCGCTTCTCCTCGGCGAACAGGCGCATGGTCACCATGGGCACGACGAACAGCAGGATGACGCCGGTGTTGGAAAAGAGCGGGCGCAGGATCGCATCGGTGACGTTCAGGTCCCGCGCGAAGGCGGGGTTCATGGCCGCCTGCCGCGACATCTGGTCGTAAAAGGCGAAGATGTTGTAGAAGAACCCGCCCATCCCCAGCAGGAAGAACGTGAACACCACGTACGCCACCGGGGAGGTGAAGTAGAGGCGCATCTCCTTCTTGAAGATGGCCCAGACGCCCATCACGCCCCCCCGCCGAACTCCTCGCCGGCCACGACCCGCAGGAAGACCTCTTCGAGGCTCATCCCAAGCTGGTGCAGCTCCAGGAGCCCCCACCGCCGCTCGGCGACCAGCTGGGCGAGGGAGTCCCGGACGTCCCGGTCCCGCATGGATTCCACCAGGTAGATCCCCGCCCCGTCCGCCGGCCCCTCGTGCTCGACCCGGAGGACTCCCGGGACCTGCCGGAGCGCCGGGCCCACGACCTCGACGGGGCCGACGATCTGAAGCTGAATGCGGGAGGTGGGGAAGAATTCCTCCGCCAGACGGTCGAGGCTGCCCTGGGCCGCGATCCGGCCACGGTTGATGATGATGACCCCCTCACACACCATTGAGACTTCCGGCAGGATGTGAGTCGAGAGGATCACGGTGTGCTGGCCGGACAGCGACTTGATGAGGGCACGAATCTCGGCGACCTGCACGGGGTCGAGCCCGATCGTCGGTTCGTCCAGGATCAGCACGTCGGGATCGTTGACGAGCGCCTGGGCGAGCCCGACGCGCTGTCGGTAACCCTTGGAGAGCTTGCCGATCAGCCGGTGCTGGACGTCGGTGACGTCGCAGCGGTCCATGACGTCGGCCACGCGCCGCTTTCGCTCGGAGCGGTCCACCCCCTTGATCTCCGCGACGAAGTCGAGGTAGGCGGACACCGACAGCTCACCGTAGAGCGGAATGTTCTCGGGGAGATAGCCGATGCGCTTGCGCACTTCCAGCGACTGGGAGAAGACGTCGTACCCGGCGACCCTCGCGCTTCCCCCGGTGGCAGGCATGAAGCAGGAGAGGATCCGCATCGTCGTGGTCTTCCCCGCCCCGTTGGGGCCGAGGAAGCCCACGATGCCCCCCTTTTCGACGTTGAAGGAGACGTCACGGATGGCCGTGACGGGGCCGTACTGCTTGGTCAGTCGATCGACCTGGATCATCGGACGCTCCGAATTCTACCACAGGTCATTCGAGGCCGGTAGGCCGGGTACCCGCGGCGTAGCCGTGGGTACGCGCTCAGGGGGCATCCGGGATGTCCTCGGCCATCAGCGCCTCGAGCCACTCGGGGATCGGGATCATCTTCTGGGTCTGGGGATCCCAGCAGGCGTGGCGGGTCTCGCCGGTCGCGAGGAGCTCGCCGGTCTCGGCCTGGGTGATCTCATAGGCGAAGGTGAAGCTGGCCCGCTTGCGCTCGCTCACGCGACACGTGAGACGGAGGAGGTCGTCAAGCCGCGCGGGCTTGACGTAGCGGCAAGAAGCGTCCACCACGGGCATATGAATCTTCCGGTCCACTTCGGCCATGGGCCAACCGTGCTGCCGGAGGTACTCGACTCGCCCGACCTCCATGTACACGAAGTAGTTCGCGTAGTAGACGATCCCCATGGTATCGGTCTCGGCGTAGCGCACGCGGATGGTCGTCTCCGAAGGCATACGAGCCATCTCCGTTCCTGAGGGGAGGCAGCCCCCGAAGCCCCGAGCGAAGCGCGGGGGCGGCTTTGCCGCGGGGCGTCCGGGTACCCGGGCCGAAGGCCGGGGTGGGGGCGAAGCCCCCCTCCGAGCTCACAGGTACTGGCCGTAGCGGATCTTCTCCACCACTTCCTTGATCCGCCGGTAGCCGTCGATCTCCTGGAGGAGGTCCTGCGTGCTGACGAGCCCCGCCTGCTCCCCCGCGCCGGCGCGGTGCGCCTTGGTCTCGAGGGCCCGGCGGATCACCTCCTGGATCTCGGCGCCGCTCATCCCACCCATGGGCGGAAGGAGCGAGCGGAAATCCAGCTCGGCGAAGAGCCGACGCGCCGCCGCCTTTTCGGCCTGCGCCTTGTTCAGGAGGAAGATCTCCTGCTGCCCCTGGGGATCGGGGAGCGGGACCTCGATGAGCCGGTCCAGGCGGCCGGGCGCCACGAGCGACGGATCGATGGCGTCGGTCCGGCTGGTGGCGGCCACGACGAACACGCGCGAGAAATCCTCGATGCCGTCGAGCTTCTCGGCCAGCACCGCGATCAAGCGCGCGCTCGCCTCGCGCGCCTGCGGGGGCGGCAACAGATGCTCGAGCGACAGGGCGTCGGCTTCGTCGAGGAAGATCAGCGTCCGGGGCTCCTGGACCGCGATCGCCAGGATCTCCTGCAGGAGGTCGCCCGCGGTGGGCCCGAACTTGGAGGTCAGGTTCAGGAGCTTCAGATGGTAGAAGGTGGCCTCGGAGACGGAGGCGAGCGCCCGCGCCAGGAGCGACTTGCCGGTGCCCGGCGGGCCGTAGAGCAGCACGCCCTTGGGCGGGGTGATCCCCCACTGGCGATAGACCTCCGGGGCCGTCAGCGCGGTGGCGAACCCGCGGAGCGTGGCCTTGGCCGCCTTGAGGCCGCCGATCTGGTCGAAGGTCGTGTCCGGTCGGTACTTGACCTCGAAGCGGCCGGTGAGATCGCCGTACTTCTCAGCGATCTTGGCGAACAGATCCTCGAGCCGTCGCTGGGCCGCCCACTCGGGGTTGGCGGGCTTCGGGTCCGCCATGCGGCTATGCTCGGAGGGGGGCTCCGCCCCCACCCAGGCCTTCGGCCCGGGTACCCGGACTCCTCCCCCCCGAAGTTGCGCGGGCAAAGCCCGCGCTCGAACCAGGTCGTGCGACGGTTACGGGCACGGGGCTAGAAGTGGGGGCTGGGGCCGGTCTTGGGGCCCAATGTCCCGGACTTGTCGAAGACTCGGTCCTCCACGAGGATCGGGACCTTCGCCCGGATGGCGAGGGCGATCGCGTCGGAGGGGCGCGAGTCCAGGGTCATGTCGGCCCCGTTGGCGGTGAGATAGACGACCGCGTAGTAGATATCGTCCTTGAAATCTGTGATCACCACCCGCGTGAGGGACACCTTGAGCCGGCCGAAGAGCGTGAGGAAAAGGTCATGGGTGAGCGGGCGTGGAGGCGTCACGCCCTGGAGCGGGATGGCGATGCCGTTGGCCTCGGCGATGCCGATCGCCATGGCGAACTGCCGCTTGTCGCGCTTGCCCTGGAGGACGACCACGGGCTGGTGGGTGCGCTGGTCGACCATCACCCCGATGACTTCCGCCTCCTGAGGGCCGGTGGCCTTCGGGGGCGGTGTCGGACTCGGTTCCTTGGCCCCCGTCCCTGTCAGGAGCACCATCGCCAGGAGCCCGAAGAGCGCAATCAATCGCCTCCTACCCATCTCCGCTCCTCCCCTCCAGCCGGCCGACCCACGACCGGCGTGAAAAAAGTATGGGTCTCGCCTCGGGGAAAGTCAACTCGGCCGGAGGCGAAAACTGGCCAGAAATCCGGCGACGAAGGTCGGCAGGAAGGTGAAGATCGTCCCCGTGCCGAGGCCGAAGAAGAACGCCAGCGCCATGTGCAGACGCAGGATCTCCTCCAGTCCCTCCCGGATCACCCGCGCCCCGCGCGCAGCCCCCGCCAGAGCGCCGGCGGATTCGCGGATCCGAAGCGTCAGGCCTAGCGCCACCAGGGCCAGGAGCGTCGTCAGCGCAAAGAACGCCCGAAAGCCGAAGCGCCGGATCACGAACTCGCCGGCCAGGGGCGAGAGGGCCGTCGAAAGGAGCCCCGAGATCCCGAAGATGCCCAGCGCCCAGCCCCGGCGCTCGGGCGGGACCAGGTCCACGACCAAAACCCGATGCCCTGAAGGGCCCTGAGGAGCGCAAACACGGGAAGCGAGGCGAACAGCGCGAAGCCGAGGGAGGCCAGCACCACGAGGCTGACGCCGAAGAGCATGAGGGGACGGCGGCCGAGGCGATCCACCCAGGCACCCACCAGCGGCTGGCAGAAGATCCCCGTGGCGTTGTACATCCCCATGACGACGCCAATCTGGGCCTCGGTTCCCCCGTGCCGTTGGATGTAGAGGGGGAGGAACGCGTTGACGCTGGCGAAGAAGAAAAAGTTCAGGGAGGTGACGCGGAAGAACTGGCCGGTGAGAACGGACGAGAGGGGGAGCGTCACGCGCGTTGATCTTTCGGGGTCGCCGGCGGTAAAATGGCACAGGCATTATAGCATGAGCGATCCACGGCCGACCGAGACCGCCTACCTTTGCAACGTCTGCGGCGAGCAGATGCAGGAGATCCACTGCAAGATCGTCTGCCCGCGCTGCGGCTACACGCGCGACTGCTCCGACCCCTGACGATGCGTCGTTCCCCTCTTCTCCTCTCCCCGCTGGGGAGAGGCAGGGTGAGGGGCACTCGCGCACCTAAAGCCGACCATGTCGAGCCCGAAGTGGGGCGGGTTGGCGTGGCGGAGGGTTGACCTGAGGCCCCACGGATCATTCCCCCAGCCGCCACCGCGAATGACCTTCATGTCTCCCGGAGTGCGATTGACGGGATCGACGCCGGGCGACCGCCGGTAGAAGGCCGGGTCGAACCAATCCTCCACCCACTCCCAGACGTTCCCCGCCAGATCATCCACACCGAAGGGCGAGCGCCCGAGGGGGAAGCTCCCCACGGGGGCCGTGAAACGGTAGCCGTCGGCGGCGTCGGCCCGGCAGCAGTCGTCGCTCCCGTAGGAGGCCCGATACCGGCGGCCCTCGCGCGGCGGCGCGTTTCCCCAGGGATAGGTCCGCCGGCCGTCGCCGCGCGCCGCTCGCTCCCACTCGGCCTCCGTCGGCAGGCGCTTGCCCTTCCAGAGGCAGTAAGCCCGCGCGTCGCGCCAGCTCACCTGCACCACCGGATGCCGGTCGAGGCCTTCAATCGAAGAGTCGGAGCCGTGGGGGTGACGCCAGTCGGCGCCCCGGACCTCCCGCCAGCGGCCGTCCCAGAGCCACCCCGCGCCGCTCCGCTCGGGATCCGTCACGTGACTCGTCGCGGCGACGAAGGCGGCGAACTCGGCGTTCGTAGCCTCGTAGCGGTCCATCCAGAAGGCCGAGACCGTCACGCGGTGCACCGGGCGCTCGGCAGGCTCGCCGGCGTCGCTGCCCATCGTGAAAGTCCCGCGCGGGACGAGGATCATCTCCTCGCCAAGAAAGACCAGGAGGACAAGGCCCAGCCTTGCGCCGTGGAGCAAGGTTCCGTAGACTCCAGCCATGACCGGTATCGATCAGGTGCTCGCTGAATGCCTCAGCCTGGCTGCCGGGGGCCGGGGCCGTCTCACCCTCGCCGCCACGCTCCAGGGATTTCCGGAGACGGCTCACGGCGGCGGGGTGCTCGCCGCGTTCGACCGAACCGCCGCACGGTGGATCAACGCTCCCACCAGCGCGCGGACGGTGACAGCCCAGATTCAGAAAAGCATCCCGCTCCAGACTTCCCTTCCACTGAAGGTCGAAGTCTCAGAGGGAGACGTCACGCTCACCCTCGGCGACGACGGCAAGCCGCTGGCACACTGTCGCGTGACGCGCGTCGTGACGCAACCCACGCCTCCGTCGAGTGGCTGGAGCGGGCCGCCCGAGAAGAGCCTCGGGTTTCCAACCGCCAGAGGATGCCTCGCATGCGGAAGTGAAAACCCCATCGGGCTCAGGGTCCGGCTGCGCTTCGACGCCCGTTGGGTCTGGGCCGAATACAGGCCCCCCGAGACGTACCGCGCCTCGGACGGTCGGATCGCGTCGGCGCTCTACACGGTGCTCCTGGACGAGATGGCCTGGTGGCTCGGAGCGCTCGCCTCGGGAGAGGCGGGCGTCACCACGGACATCCGGATCACGCTCCACCAGCCCGCTCACCCGTTCGGCGAGCCACTCCTGGCCGCCGGCCTTCGCGACCGCGTCGTTGCGACCGACCCACGGGGCCACTTCTGGAAGACCGAGACCGCCATCCTGGCCCCCGACGGCGCGCTCCTGGCCTCGGGGGCGATCACCTTCGCGGGCAGCCGCGTCTACTCCAAGCGGCTGATCCCTCAGCTGCTGACGAACAACCTGCCCGAGAGTCTCCGCCCCATCTTCCCCACCCACGTCCCGTGACGACCGCCCCATGCCCCCGCTGATCCGACGCTACATCAAGACGGTCATGGGCGTGGCGACGTGGATGTTCCCGCGGCCGACGAAGGACGATGCCCGCTACCGGCCCGAGCTGGCCGAGACCGTCTACTGGGTGATGACGATCTCGACTGCGCTTCGCGCGGTCGCCGAGCTCATGGCGGCCTGGTCGGCAGCGCCGATCCTGCGCGTCCTCGTGGCGCTGGGCGGGCTGGGCCAGCTCCTGGGCGCCGCCCTCTTCGTGATCAACATGTGGACGCCCGTCAGGATGCCCTCGGTGACCCCTCTCAAGTAGGACGCGTCGCCCGCGACTCTTCGGCCTTGGCCTTGAGCGCCTCGTAGACGGAGAGCGGGACGGCGGGGCTGCCCAGCGGATTGGTCCGGCCGATGTGGATCCCGTGGAAGTCCGAGCCGCCCGTCGCTACGAGATTCAAGTCCTTGCAGATGCGTAGGTAGTTCAGCGTCTTCGCGGCCGAGTGCTCCTGGTAGTAGCACTCGATCCCCATGAGGCCCGCGTTGACGAGGGCGGGGATCACCCCGTCCAGGTCTGCCAGGCCGGGATGCGCCAGGACCGGCACGCCGCCGGCCTTGCGGATGGTCGCGATCGCCTGGGACGGCGAGAGTGTCTTCCGCGGCACGTTGGCGGACCCGCCCGCGCGCAGGTACCGATCGAAGGCTTCGCGGTAGGTCTTCACGTACCCGCGGGCCACCAGGACCTGGGCGACGTGGGGGCGCCCCGCCGAGCCCTCCTTGACGAGCGCGAACACCTCCTCGGGATCGATGGGCATCCCGAGCTCCGCCAGCCGGGCAGCCATTCGGTACACGCGCTCCTTCCGCTCGGCCCGCTGCTCGCGCAGGAAGGCCTGGAACCACTCCACCTCGTAGTCGAGGAAGTAGCCCAGGATGTGGACCTCGCCCCCGTCCACGTCGCAGTTGATCTCGATACCGGGGATCAAGGTCATGGGCGGGTGCTTCGCCACCTCGTCGAAGGCCTCCGCCAGCGCCTCGGTGGAGTCGTGGTCGGTGATGGCCAGGACGCGGACGCCGCGCCGCGCCGCCTCCCGCACCAGCTCCCGCGGCGACAGGGCGCCGTCGGAGGCGGTCGTGTGGGAGTGAAGATCAACGCCGCCGCTCATACCTCGGAGGGGGGCTCCGCCCCCCTATTTTCCGACGGAACGCGCGAGCGAAGGCGAGCCACCTTTGCGGGCACCCGCGCCACTTCAGGTGGCGCGGGTCGCGGCAAAGCCCGCGCTCGAACAGGTGGCCGGTAGTTCATCGGCACGAGCCGGTCACCGGCTGCCCGCCTGCGTCATCAAGTAGGTCAGCACGGTGCGCACCCCCACGCCGGTGCCCCCCTTGGGCCCGAGCGGCAGATCCTTCTCGGTGAAGGCGGTGCCGGCGATGTCGAGGTGCACCCACGGGACCGAGCCCGCGAATTCCCGGAGGAAGATCCCCGCGGTGAGCGCGCCCCCGCCCCGGGGCCCGACATTGTTCAGGTCGGCCACGTCGCTCTTGAGCAGCTCCTTGTACTCGTCAATGAGCGGCATCGGCCACATCCGCTCCCCCGCGGCCTCGGCCGCAGCCAGCACGCGGTCGGCGAGCGGCCTGTCGTTCCACATGACGCCGGAGCAGAGGTTACCGAGCGCGACTACGATCGCGCCCGTCAGGGTGGCGAGATCGATGACTTCCTGCGGCTTGACCTCTTTGACGGCGTACGCCAGCGCGTCGGCCAGCGTGAGCCGCCCTTCCGCGTCGGTATTGCCGATCTCGATCGTGGCGCCATTCATCGCGCGCACGATGTCGCCCGGGCGCTGGGCGGTGCCCGACGGCCCCGACATGTCGTCCTTCATCCTGAGCATGCCGTCGGCCGTCTTGAGGTCGAGGCCGCCCGAGTCGAAGGTGATCCCCTTCCCGACGATCGCAATCTTCCGGCGTCCCCGGCCGCGCGGCGCATACGTCAGGTGGATGAACTTCGGCGGCTCCTCGCTTCCCTGGGCCACTCCAAGGTACGCCCCCATCCCCAGCTTCTGGCAGTCACCCCGGTCGTAGATCTTGAGCTTGAGTTTCCCGTCTTTCGCGATCTGGGTGGCCACCTTGGCCAGATAGGTGGGCGTGAGCTGGTTGGCCGGCTCGTTGACGAGATCCCGCGCAAAGCAGGCGGCGTCAGCGAAGAGCTCGCCGAGGCTGAGGCCCTCCTTGATCAGCGCCTCCAGACGGCGCTGGGGATCCACCACCCGCAGCTCCTCGACAGCCTTGTCGTTCTTCTCGCGCTTATAGCGGTCGAAGGTGTAGGCGCCGAGTAGAGCGCCCTCGGCCAGCGCCTGGGCGCGAACCTTCGGCGCGAGACCGTCGCCCAGGAGCGCCGCTGAAACGATCCGAGCGCCGAGGTCCCGAGCGCGCCTCAGGGCGGCAGCGGTCGCCCGGCGCACCCGCTCGGCGTCCAGCTCCTTCCGCTTCCCGAGCCCGACCACGAGGACGCGCTTGGCGGGAAGCCGGCCGGCCGTGTGGACGTAGGCGATCTGCTCGGGCTTTCCCGTAAACTTCTCGGCCCTCAGCACCTCCGACAGCAATCCCTTGAGCGCGCGGTCCAGCGCCGCCATCGGCGGCGCGAGGCGCTTCTCCTCGGCGTAGCCTCCGACGACGAGCACATCGCCGTCGGCCTGGAGCAGCGAGCGCGCGTGGAACGTGAGCCTCATTCCCATTCGAAGAAGTCCTTGAGTTGCACCGCCTTGTTCACCATGGCCGCCAGCCCTTCCGTCGTTTCGTACCGCCCGAGCTCCCCGATGGGCACCCACCGCGCGTCGGCGGCATCGCTGCCGGGACGGAGGTCGCCGCTCTCGGGGGCGGCGACATAGTCAATCAGCACGTAATGATACCGGACCCGCCCGTCGGGATCGGAGATGATGCGCTCGACGACGCCCGCCAGGCCCTGAAGGCGCACGCGGAGTCCGCACTCCTCCGCCACCTCGCGGACCGCGGCGGCTTCGGTCGTCTCGCCGAGGTTGACCAGCCCGCCGGGGATGCTCCACTTCCCCTCGGCCGGGGGGCGGTTGCGCCGGACCAGCAGGACGTGGCCGTCCTTCAGCACGACCGCCCCCACGCCGACCCTCGGGGCCTCGGGATACTCGCGCGCGTCAGACATGACAGCCCGAGATGAGGAAATCGGTATATCGGAGGAACGAGCGTTGCCGACCACTCAGGGCCAGAGGGAGGCCGGATCGAGGGCGAGGTCCGGAAAGGGGGGAAGGAAAGCCGGGGCGCTTCCCTGCATACTTGCGGCGCGTTCGTACGCCCCTCCCGCGAAGCGATATGCCTCGCTCGTCCGAGCTTCGAGGTCCACGATCCAGTAGTGCGGCACCCCGTGCCGGGCGTAGAGCTGGAACTTCACGCTCCGGTCGATCTGAACAGTGGACGGCGAGAGGATCTCGATCACGAGGGTCGGCGGCCCCTCGATGCCCCTGGAGCTGATGATCGCCAGCCGCCCTGTTTCCACATAGACGATGTCGGGCTGGACCACCGAGATATCGCTCAGGATGCAGTCAATGGGCGAAAACAGCACTTCGCCCAGACCGCGTCCCTTTACATGCTCATGCAGGGCGATCGCCAGATTGCGGGTGACCTGCTGATGCCTGGGGCTCGGTGCGGGGGTCACGGAGAGCTCTCCCTCGTGGACCTCGTACCGGCGTCCGTCAGCCGGGAGAGCTTCATAGTCCTTGTATGTGAGGATCGTTCGCATGGCTCATTCTCTCCGATCCAGAGTTTAGCACGCACACCGCGCCGAGTTCTACTCGATGGAGCATCATCCCTTTCCTCGCACGCCCCTGAGGGTCACTGGATCACCTGGTCGGCGCGGACGAGGACGGACGGGGGGATCGTGAGGCCGAGGGCCCTAGCGGTCTTGAGGTTGATGACCAGCTCGAACTTCGTCGGTTGCTCGATGGGCAAATCAGCGGGCTTGGCGCCCTTCAGGATTTTGTCCACATAGGTGGCGGCGCGCCTCCCGCTGGCAGCCTGTGGTTCGCCGCAAGTTCCGCGATCCGCCCCCGGTGAAGACTCGTAAACGGGTCCAGCGTTACGAAGAGGCCGTCGGGGCGCTCCCGGGAGACCGTAGAGAAGGCGCGCTCGAAATCCGTGGGATCTCCTTGGACCTCCAGCGATTGGAGCTTTACGCCTAACGCCTCGGCTGCGACCCGCGTCTCCCTGAAGGTGTGCACCATGGCCGGACTGGCCGAATTCCAGAGCACGGCCACCCGGGAGAGCTTGGGCAAAGTCTCCTTAAGCAGTTCCAGCCGTTTCCCCGCCAGCTCCGGAGCTAGGAGGGACAGCCCCGTGACGTTCCCCCCCGGCCGGGCGAGGCCGGCCACGAGCCCGGTGACGACCGGATCGCCAACGGCCGCCATGACGATGGGAATCGTGCTGGTCGCCTTCTTCGCAGCTTGGATCGCAGGGGCGGAGGATGTGACGATGACGTCCACCTTGAGACGGACCAGCTCGGCCGCGAGGTCGGCGAGCGGATCCAGCTTCCCCCCCGCCCACCGGTACTCGATCGCAATGTTCCGGCCCTCCACATAGCCCAGGTCCCGCAGCCCTTGTAAGAGGGTTTCAAGGGTCGCCAAGCGAGCAGGTGGCGTCGGAGGGGACCCCGGGAGCAGGATGCCTATCCGTGGAACTTTCGCCGGCTGTTGAGCGTCGGCCGCTGGCGGTACGACGAGCCCAGCCAGGGTGACGATAAGCGCAAGTGTCCTGGCGGTCTTGAGGGTGACGAGGAGCCTGGCCGTTTCGCGCATGACGTTCGCCTCCTGGTGCCGCCCCTCAGGGGGAGGAGGCAGCGATTGAACTCACATCCGCGACAGTTTGGGCGTTGAGCGTCCAGGCTTCGGTGGCGTACTTCTCGCGGATGAGGCGGTCCATGAGAGACTCCTCGTCGCGGGTGAGGTCGCCGGGTCTCAGGTCGAGGCCGTGGGTTTCGCGAAGGCCGGCGGCCAGGGCCTCGATGACCTCGTCGAAGGTGGGGCGGCGGCCCAGGGCCTCTTCGAGCGTGGTCATCCCCGCCAGGGGATCGCCCTCCTGGGGGAAGAGCAGGCAGAGGCGCGCCACGTCGGCGCCGAGGAGGACGGAGCCGTGCTGGAGAAAGGCACCGCCCTGACGGCGCTGGGCGCTCCCGACCAGTTTCTTCCCGCCCACCTCCACCTCATAGGAGCCGGTACGAGCGAAGCAGAAGGTCGGCATGGCGGACGGGTCCGACGGCTTCACGGGAACCATCTCGGCGGGCACTCCAAGACGCCGGAGCCCCGCCGTGAGCCCGGCGCCGATCCAGCGGTACGTCTCGAGCAGGTCGCCGCTTCCGTCAAAGTCCCCGCCGCGGGCCACAACGCTATAGGTGACCTCACGCTCCAGCGTGTCGTGGTAGATCGCGCTCCCGCCTGTGGGCCGGCGCACCAGCCCCACGCTGAACTGCCGGCACGCTTCAACGTTGATGGCGTCCAGCCGCTGGCCGTAGCCGAGGGAGATCGTCGGCGGGTCCCAGGAGAAAAAGCGGAGGGTCGGCGGCGCGATCTCGTGGATCCGCGCCTGGAGGATCGCCTCGTCCAGGGCCATGTTCGTGGCCCCGTCGAGGGGGCTCGTCACGAGCAATCGCCAACGTGACTCAGGCACGTCGCGGCCTCCAGCGGAGGTCGGGCTGGCGGGCGGCCAGGGTCTGGTCCAGGCGCCGCACCGGCGTCGTCTGGGGCGCGTCGTGGATCACCTGGGGGTTGGACTCGGCCTCCCGGGCGATCTGGATCATCGCGTCGCAGAAGGCGTCGAGGGTCTCCTTGGACTCGGTCTCGGTGGGCTCGATCATCAGCGCCTCCTCCACGATCAGGGGGAAGTACGTGGAGGGGGCGTAGAAGCCCAGGTCCAGGAGGCGCTTGGCCACGTCCATGGCCGAGACGCCGAGCTTCTTCTGCCGGCGCGCCGAGAAGACGCACTCGTGCATGCACGGGCCCGGGTGCGGCAGGTCGTAGTAGGGCTCGAGGCGCTTCATGAGATAGTTCGCGTTCAGGATCGCGTTGTCGGCCACCGCCCGCAGCCCGTCGGGCCCCATGGTGCGGATGTAGGTGTAGGCGCGCACGAGCATCCCGAAGTTCCCCCAGAAGGCCTGGAGCTTTCCGATGGACTGGGGTCGCTTCCAGTCGAGGGCGTAGGCGTCGTCGGTCTTCGTTACCACCGGCGTCGGAAGGAACGGCTCGAGGTGCGCCTTCACTCCCACGGGCCCGGCGCCGGGACCGCCGCCGCCATGGGGCGTGGTGAAGGTCTTGTGGAGGTTGAAGTGGCACACGTCGAAGCCCAGGTCGCCCGGGCGCGTGATCCCGAGGATCGCGTTCAGGTTGGCGCCGTCCATGTAGACCTGCGTCCCCTTGGCGTGGCACATCTCGCTGATCTCGAGGATCCGCGGCTCAAAGAGGCCGAGGGTGTTCGGGACCGTGATCATGAGGGCGGCGACTTCTTCATCGAGGCTCCGCTCCAGGTCCATGAGATCAGCCCCGCCCTCGGAGTCGGACTTGAGCTGGACGACCCGATAGCCGGCGATCGCGGTGGAGGCAGGGTTGGTCCCGTGGGCCGAGTCGGGCACCAGCACCTTCGTGCGCCGCTCTCCCCGGGCCAGGTGGTACGCCCTGATCATCAGGACCCCGGCCAGCTCGCCCTGGGCGCCGGCGGCCGGCTGGAGCGAGACGGCGTCCATGCCCGCGATCTCAGCCAGGTCCTGGCCGAGCTCCCACATGAGTTGGAGCGCCCCCTGGGCGCAGGCCTCCGGGGCGAGCGGGTGGAGCCGCGCGAAGCCCCCGAGCCGCGCCATGTCCTCGTTGATCTTCGGGTTGTACTTCATCGTGCACGACCCGAGCGGGTAGAAATGGGTATCTACCCCGTAGTTCATCTGGGAGAGGCGGGAATAATGGCGGACGACGTCGAACTCTGAGACCTCGGGCAGCTCGGGCGGCGTGGCCCGCAGATGCTTTGACGGGAGGAGCTCTTTCGGATCGGAAGCGGGAACGTCGGCAGCCGGCAGCGAGTAGCCGATGCGGCCGGGAGAGGAAAGCTCGAAGATCAGCTTGTCGTATCCGGGCATTGTGGACTCTTCACGCGACGGCCTGAGACAGGGCCTGGACGAACATGTCGATCTCCTGACGGGTGCGCTTCTCCGTCACGGCGACAAGCAAGCAGTCCTTCAGTGTCCGGTCGAAGGGCTTGAGCGGGATCCCCGCCAGGATTTTCTCCTTGGCCAGGCGCTTCACGACGCGCTCGGGGGACTTCGGGAGCTGGAGGACGAACTCCTTGAAGAAGGGCGCGGTGAACCTGAGGCGCACCCCGGGGATCTTGGTCAGCGCCTCCGCCGCATAATGGGCCTTGGCCAGCGCCAGCTCGCCGACCTTGCGCAGCCCCTGCTTGCCCAGGAGCGCGACGTAGATCGTCGCCATCAGGGCGCAGAGGGCGACGTTGGTACAGATGTTAGACGTCGCCTTCTCCCTGCGGATGTGTTGTTCGCGCGTTTGCAGCGTGAGCACAAACCCGCGCTTGCCGTCCCGATCCACCGTCGCGCCAACGAGGCGCCCGGGCAGGCGGCGGATCAGGTCCGTCGTGGTGGCGAAGACGCCGAGGTTGGGGCCACCGTAGGAAAGGGGCACCCCCAACCCCTGGCCTTCCCCCACGACGATGTCGGCGCCGAGGGCTCCCGGAGGGGTAAGGAGACCTAGGGAAACAGGATCGGTGGCAACGATCATCAGCGCCCCGCCCCCGTGGCAGATGTCGGCCGCCGCCTGAACGTCCTCCAGGCACCCGAAGAAGTTCGGGGACTGGATGATGACCGCCGCGGTCTTCCCCGACACGGCCTTCTTGAGCGCGGCGAGATCGGTGGCGCCGTCGCTGATGGGGATTTCCTTCATCCGGAGCGCCGGACCCTCGGCGTAGGCGGCCACCACCTGGCGGTGAAGCGGGTTCACCCCGCGCGAGATCACGAGCTCGGCCCGCCCCTCGGTCGCGGAGTGAGCCATCAGCGCCGCCTCAGCCAGCGAGGAGGCGCCGTCGTAGATCGAGGCGTTGGCCACGTCCATCCCCGTGAGCTCGGCGATCATCGTCTGGTACTCGTAGATGGTCCGGAGCGTCCCCTGGCTCGCCTCGGGCTGGTAGGGGGTGTAGGCGGTGAAGAACTCGCCCCGCGAGATCAGGTGGTTGATGGGGCTCGGGATGTAGTGGTCGTAGGCGCCGCCGCCGAGGAAACAGACGACCTCGTCGGCGTCGGCGTTGCGGGAGGCGAGCCGGCGCATGTGGCGGATGAGATCGGCTTCGGCCAGCGCCGCGGGGAGGTTGAGAGGCCGCGACAGCCGCGCCTTGGAGGGAATCGGGGAGAGGAGGTCCTCGAGGCTGGCCGCCCCGATGGACCGCAGCATCTCCTTCTGCTGGGCGGAGGTGTTGGAGATGTACCGCATCTCAGTGCCCACCCTTGGCGAGGAACTCCTCGTACTGCTGCGCGGTGAGGAGCGCGTTCGCCTCCTGCGGGCTCGACACCTGGATGACGAGCATCCAGCCTTTGCCGTAGGGGTCCTGGTTGACGAGCTCCGGCTTCTTGACGAGCTCCGCGTTGACCTCCACGACCTCACCCGACAGCGGCGCGAAGAGGTCCGACACCGCCTTGACCGATTCCACGACGCCGAACGGCTGCATCTGGGAGACCTTGGTGCCGACCTTGGGCAGCTCGACGAAGACCACGTCCCCCAGCTGCTCCTGGGCGTAGGCCGTGATGCCGACGCGCGCCCGGTTCCCCTCCATCCGGGCCCACTCGTGCTCCTTGGTGTACTTGAGGTCCGCCGGATAATTGCCCATGCCCTCTCCTAGGATTTCTTGACCTTCGATGGATAGAACGGCGTCTGGACGACCTTCGCCCGCTGGCCCTTCCCGCGCACTTCCACTTCGAATTCGTCGCCGACCATGGAGCACTCGGTGGGCACGTACCCCATGCCGATGTACCGGTCCACCTGCGGGCCGTAGGAGCCCGAGGTCACTACGCCGATTTCGGCCCCGCCCTTGAGAATCCGGTAACCGTGTCGCGCCACCGCCCGGTCCACCATCTCGAAGCCGACCAGCTTCCGACGCGGCCCCTCGGCCTTGACGCGCTCGACAGCGGGGCGGCCGATGAACTCTCCTTTGCCGATCTTCACCACCCAGCCGAGCCCGGCCTCGATCGGATTCGTCGTCTGGTCGATGTCGTTGCCGTAGAGCGCGTACTTCATTTCGAGCCTCAGCGTGTCCCGCGCCCCCAGCCCCACGGGCACGATGCCGTCGGCCTTGCCCGCGTCCATGAGGGCGTCCCAGAGGTCGACAGCCTGGCCGGCGGACACGTAGAGCTCGAAGCCGTCCTCGCCCGTGTAGCCCGTGCGGGAGATGATGGCGGAGACGCCCGCGACCTTGCCTCTCGCAAACCGGTAGTAGCCGATGGCGGTGACGTCCACGTCGGCCAGCCGTCCCGCCAGCGCTTCGGCGCGCGGTCCCTGAACTGCCAGGAGCGCCGTCTCGGCGGAGATGTTCTTCCAGCGCGCGTCGCCGCGGCCCTCGGCTGTCACCCACGCCCAGTCCTTGTCGATGTTCGCGGCATTGACCGTCAGCATGAAGCGATCGGCGTCAAGACGGTATATCGTCAGGTCGTCAACGATGCCGCCGTCGGGGTCGCAGAGCAGCGAGTACTGGACCTGCCCCACGGCCAGGGCGCTCGCGTCGTTGGTGGTGAGGCGCTGGAGAACGGCGGGCGCGCCCGGGCCCGCGATCTCGAACTCCCCCATGTGGCTGACGTCGAAGAGCCCGACGGCGCTGCGCACGGTGCGGTGCTCCTCCACGATGCCGGCGTACTGCACCGGCATCTCCCACCCGCCGAAGGGGACCATCCGGGCCCCCGCCCTGACGTGCACGCCGTAGAGCGGCGTGCGCTTGAGCGCCTCAGCCAAAGCAGTTCTCCAGGGGCACGGCCGGCTCGCCGAACGACTCAGCGACACCGGGGTGCACGATCTTCCCTCCCCAGACATTGACGCCCTTTGCCAGCGCGGGATTTTCTCTCACCGCGCGCCCCGGGCCCTTGGCTGCCAGCTCGAGCACGTAGGGGAGCGTCGCGTTAGTGAGGGCGAAGGTCGAGGTGCGCGGCACGAGGGCGGGCATGTTGGCGACGCCGTAGTGGACCACGCCGTAGAGGGTGTGCGCGGGCTCCAGGAGCGTCATGGGGCGGATCGTCGCCACGCACCCGCCCTGGTCCACCGCCACGTCTACGATGACCGCGCCCTCCTTCATGGTCTGCACCATCGCCTCGGTGACCAGCACCGGCGCCTTGGCGCCCGCCACAAGTACGGCACCGATCAAGAGATCCGCGCGCTGGACCACCTGGGCCACGTTGAAGCTGTTGGAGACCAGGGTGACGACCTGGCCGTGGAACAGGTCGTCCACGTGGCGCAGCCGGTCCAGGTTGATGTCCAGGATCGAGACATCCGCCCCGAGCCCCACCGCTATCTTCGCGGCGTTGAGGCCGACGGTCCCGGCGCCGAGGATCACCACATTGCCGCGTGGCACCCCCGGGACGCCCGAGAGCAGGATCCCCCGGCCGCCGTGGGCTTTGCCCAGGTAAAACGCGCCCTCCTGGACGGCGAGCCGCCCTGCCACCTCGCTCATCGGAGTCAGGAGGGGAAGGCTTCCGTCGGCGCGCTGCACCGTCTCGTAGGCGATCCCGATCACGCGCCGCTTCAGGAGCGCCTGCGTCAGCTCGGGCGCCGGCGCCAGGTGAAGATACGTGAAGAGCGTCTGTCCCGCCCGGAGCCGCCCGTACTCCTGGGCGAGCGGCTCCTTCACCTTGAGAATCAGGTCGGCCTCGGCCCAGATGCCCTCGGCCGCGGCGAGCGAGGCACCGGCCTTCGCGTAGTCTTCGTCCCGGATCCCGCTGCCGGTGCCGGCGCCGCGATCGATCAGGAGCCGGTGCCCCGCCTCGGTGAGCGCGTGGGCTCCGGCGGGCGTGAGCGCCACGCGCTGCTCGCCCGGCTTGATTTCTTTCACGACGCCGACGATCACGGCAGAAGACCCCCCTCATAGTACTGAAAGGGGTCAGGTCTTGCAATGCAACACCTCGACAACGGCGAGAAGGCGAATGTGTTATTGCAAGACCTGACCCCGCGACTAGACCCCGCGACTAGCGGCAGGACGGAAGAACCCCGGCGAAGGCGTCGCGGCGGGCGGGGACGCCGTCGGCGCCCGCGAGCCAGGCGCAGAAGGCCGCAGGCTCGCGCGCGGCCCACTCGCTCACCTTCGCGGTGACGTTGAAGGTCTCGGCGATCTTGCGGTCGGCGTAGCCGGAGAAGAGCGGCAGCAGGAGCCGGGCGAAGAACGCCGCCACCGGGTTGTCGATGCGCACAAACGTCTCGACCCGCTGGGCCACCTCGGGAACCCCATCGGCCGCGCGGCGGGGCTCGAAGGAGAGCACCGTGAGCGAGACCCCGCCGATCCTGCCGAGGATGGCGCCCTCGTGACTTCCACGCGTGAGCATGATGCGCCGGCGCTCGTCCTGGGCGAGCACCTGGTAGGTCCCCTTCGCGCCCTCGCCGTCGTCGGCGGCGAACCGGTCGGGACCGACCGCCTCGACCCGGTACTTGGCGAGTCCCAACTGCCGGGCGGCCGCGGCGCTGACGTCGGGATAGTCCACGAAGAGCCGGTAGATCTCGAGCGGGGCCCGCGCCGGCCGGCCGTCAACCGTCCGGGTCAGCGTGTAGTCGGTCCAGACGCTGAGGATCTCGGAGCGGACGTCGGGGGGAAATTCGGCAGCGCCGGGCAGAAAGGGGGGGAACTCCTCCGCCGCCTGGGCCACGCGGGCCAGGAGGAGCCAGGCGAAGGCAAGGGCGAGGCCCATCAGGGCCCCTCGGACGGCGAGGGGGACGCGACGCGCCCCCTCGCCGTCAAAGCGCTTGGCTACTCGACGGTGTAGCCCCGGGTCTTCATGCAGGCCGCGTAGGCCCGGTCGTACCCTTCCTTGTTCTTCGTGTACCCGAGGGTGCCGCCGATGCCGGCGCCGCCGATGCCGCCCGCCGCCGCGCCGATCGCCGCGCCCGTGCCGGGGCTCCCGGTGGCGGCGCCGATCGCCGCGCCCGCGGCCGCGCCGCCCACTGCCCCGATCAGAGCGCCCAACCCGGCGCCCTTGGCGGTGTCCATCGTGGGGTCAAAGCCCGTCTGCTGCTTGGCCCACGCCGTGCACTCGTTCATGTCGCGGGACTGCTGCTCGGCGCTCTGCCCCTTCGCCGGATAGGCGTACACGCTCGGCTGCGTCCCGGCGCAGCCCGCGACCGCGATCCCGAACACCATCACGACCAACCCTGCCATCACGCGTCTCATTGCCGCTCCTCCTTAGGCTTCATCCTCGCGACCCTGTCGCCGCGGTTCCGCACGCTCTTTATCCTAGTTTACTGCGCCGGGAGCCAGTCGCGAAGCGATTTGACCGCGACGCCGGCCTTCTCCAGCGCCTCCCGCACGGCACGGACGATCTTCTCGGCGCCCGGGGTATCACCGTGGCAGCAGATCGTCTGCACCGAGATGTCAATCTCCACTCCGTCCAGCGTGAGCACCTTGCCCGTGGTCGCCATCTTCACCGCCTGCTGCGCCGCCCCCACGGGATCCGTTATGAGGGCCCCGGGTAGCCTCCGAGACACCAGCGTGCCGTCCACGTTGTAGGCGCGGTCGGCGAACCCCTCCGAGGCGACCCGGCATCCCATCTTCCGGCACGTCGCGTCGTACTTCCCCGAGGCGAGCGTCATCAGAATGAGCCCGCGCCCGGACTCCATCGCGGCTTCTCCGATGGCTTGGGCAAGCGCCTCGTCGCGCTCCGCCATCGTATAGAGAATACCGTGGGGCTTGACGTGCTGGAGGTCACTGCCGGCGACCCTGACAAACTCCCGGAGCGCGCCGGTCTGGTAGGAGATGTAGTCTTTGATCTCCAGCGAGGTCACGTCCATCGCGCGGCGGCCGAAGCCCATCAGGTCGGGCAGACCCGGGTGGGCCCCGATGGCCACCTTGTGCCTGAGGGCGAGCGCCACGGTCTTCCTCATCACGTGGGGGTCGCCGCCGTGGTAGCCGCACGCGATGTTGGCCGAGGTGATGAAGGGCATGATGGCCTCGTCCGCGCCCAGCGTCCAGCGCCCGTAGCCCTCGCCCATGTCGCAGTTGAGGTCAATGGTCCTGGCCATGCCTTGCTCCTTATTCTCTCACTCTTAGTCGCTTTGGAGAACCCCCTCGAGCGCGGCCACAAATCCGTCCACGTCGGCCTCGGCCATCGCGGCCGAGCAGCACCCCAGCCCGCGCTGGGTGAGCAGAACGCCGTGGTTCAGGAGGCCCATGAAGACCCTGAGCGGCTGCCCCGGGTCTTCTGGACGGCTGGACCGATAATCAGTCAGCCTTTTCTTCGTCCAGTGCAGGCAGAAGAGCGAGCCCACCCCGCTCACCTGGCCGGGACGCTTCAGCCGTCGAAGGAGCGCCGTCATGCCCGAGCGGAGCCGCTCCCCCAGAAGGTCGAGCTGGCGGTAGCGCTCGGGGGTCAGCGCCTCCAGCGTGGCGACGCCGGCCGCCATGGTCAGGGGGTTGGCGTTGAACGTCCCCCCGTGGCTGATCCGGCCCCGACCTCCGCGCGGGTCGAAGGCCGCCATCACATCCGCCTGTCCGCCAAAGGCGCCGACCGGCAGGCCGCCGCCGATGATCTTGCCGAGGGTCGTCAGGTCGGGCCTGACGCCGAAGCGCTCCTGGGCCCCGCCGGGAGCGACCCGGAAGGAGATCACCTCGTCGAAAATGAGGAGGATGCCCCGGCGGGCCGTTACCTCACGCAGCCGCTCGAGGAAGCCCGGCGCGGGCGGCAGGACGCCTCCAATCCCGAGGAGCGGATCCACGAGGAGGGCGGCGAGCGAGTCGGCCTCCCGGACCAGGGTCTTCTCGCAGGCGTCGGGGTCGTTCCAGGGCAGGACCACCACGTGCTTGAGCACGGCGGGAGGGATCCCCGCGGACCCCGCCACGGGCTTCGGGCGCTTGCGCGAGCCGGCCAGGGCGAGGTCCGGCGTCACGCTCACCATCACCCAGTCATGGGTGCCGTGGTAGGCGCCCTCGAACTTGGCGATCTTGTGCCGGCCGGTGAAGGCGCGCGCCACGCGCACCGCGTTCATCGTGGCCTCCGTCCCGGAGTTGGCGAAGCGCACGGTCTCCATGGAGGGGATCCGCTGAGTCAGGATCTCGGCCAGGCGGACCTCGTGCTCGGTGGGCGCCGGGAAGGACGCGCCGAGCGCCGCAGCCTCCTGGATCGCCTTCACCACTTCGGGAGGCGCGTGGCCCAGGATGAGGCTCGTATAATTGCCGTTGAAGTCGAGCCGCTCGACGCCGTCCACGTCCCAGATCCGCGCGCCCTCGCCTCGCGCGGCGTAGAAGGGGTAGGGGTCGAAGAACGTGGTGGTGCGGCTGTTCCCGCCGGGCATGACCTTGACGGCCCGCGCGTGAAGGGCCTTGGAGCGCGGAGTCCGGGCTTCGTATTGTCGGCTGAACCGGTCGAGGCTCATCGTATTGCGCCCTCCAGTTTCTTCCGTTCCCGCCTGAGAACCGAGTGAGCTTCGGAGACGGTGATGGCCCTGAAGCGGAGGCGCTGGCCCGGTTTGACCTGGCCGACCGTCCCGATGTCGAACGAGCAGACCGTCGCCACCTTCGTGTAGCCGCCGGTGGACTGGCGATCCACGAGGAGAACGATCGGCTGGCCCTCGCCCACCACCTGGATCCCGCCGAGAGGGATCCCATCTGAGATGATGTCGTGGCCCCGCGTGTGGGTCACCGGCGCGCCCTTGAGCCGGGCGCCCATCCGATCCGCTTGGGGCGTCATCTCGTAGGGTTGGCCCAGGAACGCCTCGATCCCCTCGCGGGTAAAGCGATCCGCCTGGGGTCCCAGGATCACCCGCACCTCGACCTCGTCGGGATAGGACGGGATCACCTCGGGCCTCACGCCCCGAGGGCGGTGCGCGACAGCCGCTGGCGGCGGGAACAAGTTCAACACATCTCCCTTCTTGAGCTGCCGCCCGTGGACCCCTCCCAGAGCCCCTCTAAGGTACGTGGAGCGCGAGCCCAAAGCCAGGGGGACGTCAATCCCGCCGGCGAAGGCGACGTAGGCTCTCACCCCCCGCCGCGCAGGTCCCAGCTTCACGACGTCTTCGGCCCTGACGGGAACGGCGGCCCAGCGCTCGACTTCTCGGTCGTTGACGCTCACGGGCATGTCAGCGCCGGTCACGGCGAGGACGCTCTCCCCGAGGATCTCGAGCCGGGGGCCGATCAGCGTGCACTCCAGCGCGGCGGCGTTGTCGGGGTTGCCCACGAGGCGATTCGCCAGCAGGAAGGCGGCCAGATCCATTGGGCCCGAGGGCGGGATCCCGTAGCGCAGATAGCCCGCCCGGCCCAAGTCTTGGACCGTGGTCTGGGGACCGGCTTCGTGGACCAGGAAACTAGTCACGGCGAGCACACTCCCTCTCCCTTCCAGGGAGAGGGTCGGGGTGAGGGGAGGGACTAGAGGCGTTCCGCCTCAAGGCGCAGGAGGCGTCGATCCACCTTGCGGAAATCCTCGTGGACCTCCTCCCGGAAACGCTCGACCTTTTCGCCCAGCGCGCCGAGCCCCTCGGCAACCAGCTGGACCTTGGACAGCATGCCCTCCGCCACGACGTCGAAGTGCCGGCGCGTCTCCGCCGCGACGGCGTCAACATGGCTGCGCGTCTCCACCGCACTAGCCTCGATCTGCTGGCGCAGCCCTGCCGCGACGGCATCGACGTACTGCCGGGTCCCGCCAGCGCTGGCCTGGATCTCCTGACGCAGGTCCCGACCCAGTTCTGTCGCGACGCCATCAACGTACTGCCGCGTCTCGGCGGCGCTAGCATGGATATCCTGCCGCAGCTCTTGCCGCACCTCATCCAGGGAAGGATCACGGGCATCCCGGTCCACGGCTCATAGTCTCTCCGTCCCATCCACGTACCCGAGTTCCCGCAGCCCTTGGAAGAACACCTCCCAGAGACGCGAGGCCTCCGGGGTAGTCGGCGGGACGGTCGCGAGAATACCTATTCGAAAAACCTTTGCTGGCTGCTGGGCGTCGCCAGTGAGCGGCGCCGAGAGGATGCCGGCGGCGAGCGCCAGGACGAACGCGACAACTGCGCGTCTCATGGCCCCTTCTCCCCTCACCCTGCCCTCTCTCCAGAAGGGAGAGGGCGCGCCGATCCTTCTTCGATCCGGGGGTGGTAGGTGCCGGCGGCCACGGCGGCGGCGATGGCGTCGAACTCCGCCCGGTCCACGGGGCGGAACCGGACGCGGTCCCCAGGGCGGAGAAGGGTCGGGTCTGCGCTCGTGGGGTCGTAAAGCCTGAGCGGCGTCCGACCGAGGACCCAGAACCCGCCGGGGCTCTCCACCGGATAGATGTAGCACTGAACGCCGCCGATCCCCACGCTCCCGACCGGGGTCTTGGTGCGCGGCGTCTCGAGCCGCGGGATGGTCAGGCGCTCGGGCATCCCCGTCATGTATGCCCCACCGGGGCTGAAGCCCACGAAGTACACGTAGTAGTCGCCGGACGCGTGAAGGCGCGCCATCTCCTCCGGCGTGAGGCCGAGCCGTCTGGCCGCCGCCTCCAGCTCGAAGCCGAGCTCTCCGCCGTAGCAGCACGGGATCTCCACGGTCCGGGCCGGCGGGAGCACCTCGGGACGGGCCTCGGGGACCAGGGCCGTGAGCGCGGCGACGAGCTCCTCGTAGCCGACGACGAAGGGGTCGTAGTAGACGAGGAGCGAGCGGAAGGTGGGGACGGTTTCGAGAACGCCGGGGAGGCCCTTCTGCTGGATCAAATATTCGAGCGCCAGGACCCGGGCGTTCACCTCCCGGCTGATCTCATCGCCGAGCTCCACGGAGACCGCCAGGTCGCCCGCTGGCAGGAATCTCACAGCGGCTCAGATCACCGAGAGCGCGTGGTTGGGCAGGTCGGTGATGAACATGTGCCCCGGGCTGTGCGTGATCATGAACGGCGGCCGCGAGGCGAGGGCCACCGCTTGGGGCGTCACCCCGCAGGCCCAGAACACGGGCACGTCCCCGGGGCTGAACTTCTGCGGGTCCCCCCACTCGGGCCTGGCCACGTCCTTGATCCCGATGGCCGCGGGATCACCGATGTGGACGGGGGCGCCGTGGGCCATCGGGAAGCGCGCCGTCACCGTCACGGCCTTGGGGACCAGGGCTGCGGCGATCGGGCGCATGGAGACGACCATAGGCCCGTGAAAGCGGCCGGCGGGTCGGCAGGCGAGGGACGTCCGCCACATGGCGACGTTCCCTCCCTGCTCGATGTGGCGCATCGGAATCCCGGCGTCCATCAGCGCCCACTCGAAGGTGAAGGAGCACCCCAGGAGGAATGCCACCAAGTCGTCCCGCCAGTAGGGCGTGATCTCCATCACCTCATCGGCCATCTGACCGTCCTTGTAAATCCGGTACTTCGGCACATCCGTGCGGAGATCGGCGCCGGGGGCCACTCCCGAGGGCTCGGGAGACCCCACGTCAGTCACCTCGATCAGCGGGCACGGGCGCGGGTTCCGCTGGCAGAAGAGGAGGAAGTCGTAGGCGGACTCCCTGGGGAGGATAGCGAGGTTGGCCTGGACGAAGCCCGGCGCCAGCCCCGCCGTGACGCCGGTCAGTTTGCCGCGGCGGATATCTTCACGGATCTCCTTCGGCGATCGGCTATCGATGGGCATCGGCATTGTCGTAATGCAAGACCTGACCCCAGTATATATTAGCGGAGGTGGGAGAGCCGCGGCCAGAAGTCGGGGTTGCCGAGCGCCTTGGGCTTCTCGCCACGCAGCACGCGCAGGATCTCCGACGCCACCTGGGTGGCGATGTTGCGGTTGGCGTTCTCGCTCACGCCGGCGACGTGACACGTGGCGACTACGTTCTCAAGGTTCAGCAGCGGGCTGTCGGCCGGCACGGGCTCTTCCTCCCAGACATCCAGCCCGGCCGCACTCAGCTTTCCCCGGGTGAGGGCCTCGAAAAGGGCCCGCTCATCCTGGACTTTGCCCCGCGACGTGTTGATGAAGACCGCCCCGTCCTTCATCTGGGCGATCGTCTTCTCGTTCATCATGTGGTGGGTTTCTGGGGTGTGCGGGGTGTGGCAGGTGACCATGTCCGACTGGCCCAGCAGCGTGGCGAGCTCCGACACCGGCTCCACTTCCCGCTGCCTGAGCTCATCGGCGGGCACGTAGGGATCGTAGCCCAGCACCCGCATGCCGAAGCCGTGCGCCAGGTGGGCGACCCGCCTGCCGATGTTCCCGACCCCGATGATCCCGAGGGTCATGCCCTTCAGCTCCCCGATCCCGCGGAGGCGCTGCCCCCGCCACTCGCCCTTGCGCGTGGCGCGATCAATGGGGATGAGGTGCTTGGTCGCCGTGAGCATGAGCATGATCGCGTGCTCGGCCACGGAGTCGGAGTTGGAGCCGGGGGCGTGGACCACGGCGATGCCGAGGCGCGTCGCCGCCGCGAGGTCCACCGTGTCGAGGCCCACGCCGTAGCGCCCCACTACCTTCAGCTTCGGGCAGGAGGCCATGAGCCGCTCCGTGCACGGCGGCTTGATCCGGAAGAGGATCGCCTCGGCCTCCTGCGCCGCGGCGATGACGCCCTCTTCCGAGAGGTCTTCGGGAATCACCACTCGCGCCTCGGTCTTCAGGAGCTCCAGGCCGGCGGGATGGATGGCTCCGCCGACGACGACGAGCGGTTTCTGATCGGTGGCCATGGGGAAACGCCTCCTTATGAGGGGAGAACCGGAATGGCGGCGACGCCGTGGGGGATCACGAGCACTCTCGCGTCACGACCGAGGGTCGCCAGGGCATAAGCCAACGCCTCCTGGACGGTCGCCATGGGCGTCAGCCGCACCTCCCGAATCATCGGCCCGGGGATCTGACAGTCCGTCACGATGATCTCGGAAGCGTGGGTCAGGAACCGGCCGAACCGATACGCCATGTGGGTCCCCTCGGGGATCCCCTCCCGGCGCGCCTTTTCCACGATGCTCTTGCCGTCGGGCGTATCCCGCATCCACACGCGCGACGTCTCCTCCCCCACCCCGTCGGGGCACGGGGCGGGAATGATGACGATGCCGCCCGCGCGCACCACCGGACGCGGCCCCAGGATAGCCGGGTACGCAGCGCGCGTCGCCTGGTAGAGGTTGAGGTTCTTCGGCGAGCCCGGAAGGGAGATCACGATGTCCGCCACGGCGGGCGCCAGCACCTCGAAGACGCTACGAGCGAAGCGTACGCCTGCCGCGTACACGGCCGCCGGGCGCCCCGCGAAGGCGCGGATCAGGCGCTTGTCCGGGTCCACGACGAGGTTGACGACGAAGTCCACCCCGACTCGCTCGCCGGCCCGGTTGATGAAGCGCCGGAAGATGGAGTCGGCGTTGCCCAGGCGCGACGAGTCGTGGGAGAGGACCGCGTAGCCGTGGGTGGCGGCGATGGTCGCGTGGCCTCCCGCGCCGATCACCATTGTTTTCGCCCCGCCCGAGTAGCCGGCGAAGAGGTGTGGCTCGATCACGCCCGTGGCCAGCCGGAGGTCGGCCTCCACGATCTCCCGGTTCACCTGGATCGGAAACCCTTCCTCCGTCCCGACGGTTGCGAGCGCCCAGTCATCCTTCCAATCGTGGTTCAGGATGCGGTAGGCGTCGGAGATCCGCGGCCCCAGCTTGGCTCGGATCTCCGGCGGCGTCATGGGGCGGTGGGAGCCCAGCGCCAGGACGAAGGTGATGGCCGAGGACGGGACGCCGGCGCTCGCCAGCTCACCCAGGATCGCGTCCACCAGGAGGTCGTCGGGGCAGTAGCGGGTGATGTCGGTGACCGCGATCTCGATCCGCTTCTTGCCGCGGGCGAGATCAACCAGCCGCGGGCTCTCCACGGGATCGGCCAGAGCGCGACGGATTTCAGCGGCGGGATCCGCGACGGCAGGATGGCGGGACAGGTCGGCGGACCCGAGGTAGTTTCGCTCGGGGATCGTCAACGTGAGCGCGCGGCCCTGGTCGTACGGCAGCGAGACGGTCGGCATCGGGCTCCCGGCCGCTCATTCTACCACCCCCCCTCACCTGAATCCTCTCCCCACCTGGGAGAGGCAGGGTGAGGGGGGCGTCAACGCGAGGGGCGCTTTCGGCTGGGTAACACCTCTGCTAAACTTCGGCTCTGAGGTGAATCCAGTGCAGACGAGGAAGCCGAGGGTCAAGGCAATTAAACCGTCGGAGGGAGCGGAATGACAGTCCGATGGCGACGCTGGTGACGGGAGCGTTCGGCTGTATTGGCTCGTGGGTGGTGCGGCGGCTCCTGGCGGCGGGAGAAATCCCCGTCGTCTACGACTTCGGAGACGACCCGTGGCGGCTCAGGATGATCGTGGGCTCTGAGCGGCTCCCGGATGTCCCGCTCATCAAGGGCGACATCGCGGACCTCGAGCATCTCAGCCGCGTCGTGGGCGACCGCCGGATCACGCGCATCATCCACCTGGCGGCCTGGCAGGTGCCCCTCTGCCGCCAGGACCCGGCCGGCGGCGCGCGCGTCAACGTCGTCGGGACCACCAATGTCTTCGAGGCGGCCCGCGCCCACAAGGAGCAGGTGACGCGGATCGTGTACTTCTCCTCCGCCGCGGTGTTCGGTCCCCCCGAGCTCTACAGCCCTGGCCCGCTGAGCGACGACGCGCCCCCGAAGCCCGCCACGCACTACGGGGTGTACAAGGTCGCTAACGAGGAGACGGCGCGCATCTACTGGGAGGAGCACCGCATCCCCTCCATCGGCTTCCGCCCGCTGTCCGTGTACGGGCCGGGGCGCGACTTCGGCGTCACCGCCGACCCGACGCTGGCGATGAAGGCGGCCGTCCTGGGCCGTCCCTTCAAGATCCGCTTCGGCGGCAGCACCGATCTGATCTACGCCGAGGACGTGGCGACGGCGTGCCTCGCCGCGGCCGATTCCAATCTCCCCGGCGCCCGCGTCTATAACCTCCACGGCGAGTCGGCGGCGATCTCCCGCGTGATCAGCCTGATCGAGGAAGCGTGTCCGGCGGCGCGCGGCAGCCTGAGCCTCGCCGAGACCCCGCTCCCCTTTCCGGCCGCCCTCGCCGACCACGGCTACCAGCGAGACCTCGGGCCAAAGCCCCGCACCGCGCTGGCCGACGGAATCCGGAAGACCATCGGCGAGTTCGAGCGGCTTAAGAAGGAAGGGCGCCTCGACGCGCGGGAGTTCCAATGACCGACATCAAGATCCGCCCCGCCACGGCAGCGGATGCTGAGGCGATCGCCACCATCTACAAC
Source organism: Candidatus Rokuibacteriota bacterium (assembly GCA_016179965.1). GTDB lineage: Bacteria > Methylomirabilota > Methylomirabilia > Rokubacteriales > CSP1-6 > CSP1-6. Next base: position 42,662 of record JACPCF010000080.1, read on the forward strand.
CAGGGGATCGAGGACCGGGTCGCCACGCTGGAGACCGACCTCCGGACGCCCAACGAGCGCCGGCAGTGGCTGGCGGCGCGCGGCCCACGCCATCCCGTGATCGTGGCGAAGGCCGGGGGCGAGGTCGTGGGCTGGGGGAGCCTGAACGCGTTCAGTCCTCGGAAGGCCTACGACTACGTGGCGGACTTCTCCACCTACATCGAGCGCGGCTGGCGCGGAAAAGGCGTCGGGAGCCGGCTGCTGACGCGGCTCATCGAGCTGGCGCGCGAGCTGGGCTACCACAAGCTCGTGCTCTCGGCCTTTCCCTGGAACGCGGGCGGGATGGCGCTCTACCAGAAGCTCGGCTTCCGCACCGTGGGCACCTACAAGGAGCAGGGCAAGTTGGACGGCCGCTGGGTGGACACGCTCATCATGGAGAAGCTCTTGGAGTGACGCTGCCCCGTGGGTTACGGCAGGCCCGCGATGATCTTCCTGAACTCCTCCCGGTTGAAGGCCCGCATTGTCACGGTGCGGACGTTGCCCAGCGATGCGGTGGCCAGTGCGAGCTTCGCCGCCGTCTCGTCGTTGGGGGCCTCGGTCACGACCACGAGGTCGTACTCCCCCAGCACGAGATAGAACTCCTTCAGCGTTCCGCCCGCCGCCTTCACGGCCGCCTCGAAGGCATCCGCGCGTTTGGGAGAATCCTTGACGTTCCTGATTCCCTGGTCGGTCCAGTTGACGAGAATCACGTAACTCGGCATAGGGCACCTCCTGTGTGGTTACGGTAGAAGCAGGGCCTTGATGTACTCCTCGGGGGGCGCGGTGATCAGCTGGCGGAAGACGCGCGCCCCCTCGCTGAGCGAGAACGGCCTGACCCACGGCGCGACCTCGATCTTGCCGTGGGCGAAGAGGCCGATGGCCGTCTGGAGGTCGCGCGGCGTGACGGCGTAGGAGCCCGAGACCCGCCGCTCTCCCAGCACCACGTCGAACCCCGACAGCTCGGTGGCGTCCTCGTGGAGGCCGATCCAGACGACCTCGCCGCCCGGGCGGCTCGCCGCCACCGCCTGCCGGCGGGTGACGGAGGCCCCGACGGCGTCGATGACCACGTCGGCGCCGCGCCCCCGCGTGAACTCGCGGATCGCCGTGACCAGATCGCCCCGCACGGGATTGAAGACCGGCTCGGCGCCGAGTGTGTGGGCCACCTCGAGGCGGCGCTCGTTCGTGTCGGCGCAAACCAGCCGGAAGGCGCCCATCGCCTTCGCCACCTGGAGGGCCATGAGCCCGATGGTCCCCGCCCCGATCACGAGCACGGTCTCGGGAAGGCGCTGCGCCACGAGCGAGAGGGCGTGGACGCCGTTGGCCAGGGGCTCCACCAGCGCTCCCTCGACGGGGGAGACCTTTTCCGGGAGCGGCAGCAGAGTCGAGGCCGGGACCGCGCAGAGCTCGGCGAAGCCGCCGGGGCGCTTCATCCCGAAGACCTCGCGCGCGGGGCAGAGGTGGGACTGCCCGTCGCGGCACGCGGGGCAGCGCCCGCAGGAGATCACTGAGTTCACGACGACCCGATCTCCGGGGCGGTGGCCCGACACCCCTTCGCCCACCTCGGCGATCTCGCCGCAGAACTCGTGGCCCATGATGAGCGGCGGCGTGCGACGCGGGCTCCGGTTCGCGAAGCCCTCCAGCTCAGAGCCGCAGATCCCTACCGCTGCCACGCGGACGACGACCTCCCCGGGCTTGGGCTTCGGCTCCGGGACGTCGCGGACCTCGAGCTGATCCCAGTCGGGATAGACGAGCGCTCTCATGCGTAGAGCCGGAAGACGCCGTAGAGGATCGTGCCGGCGATCAGGAGCGCCGCCAGCAGCGTCAGGACGATCTCAGCGGCCCGGGTCACGCCTTCTCCTCCC
>JACPCF010000081.1 GCA_016179965.1 Candidatus Rokuibacteriota bacterium
GTCGTAGAACTTCGAGTAGAGCCGCAGGCGGCGCTCGCCGTTGCAGCGGGTGAAGTCCTCCTCACCCCAGGTCGCGGCGGGCAGGACGAGGTCGGCGAATTGGGTCCCGATCGGGTCCACGGGGTAGATGTCCTGGTCCACCACGACCAGGCCGCCCGAGTCCGCGCGCTTCTTGAGCGTGTCGATGGCGGACTTCGGGGCGAAGCTCTTGATCTGGTTCGGGTTCCCCCGCGTCAGCTTCTCGAAGACCTCCATCAGCTCCTGGGAGGCCGCCATGGCCTGGAGCCAGGTCGTCCCGATGACCCAGGCGAAGCGCACGTGGCCGTCCACCACCCAGCGGTCCAGGTCGATCTCCTTCTTCCTCCGCCCCGGGAACTTCTCGGGGGAAAGCCCGCGCGGGTAGCCGGCGCCGCCCATCCAGCCGCGCTGGTGGCCGCCGCCCCGCGCGATGACCCGGCCGGGACGGTTCCCCGCCCCGCAGATCAGGCCGAGGGCGGCGAAGGAGGTCGTGTTGCCCAGGTTGTTGCACCAGTAGATCCCCTTCTCCAGCATGAAGGAGGCCTTGGGGCGCGAGCCGTCGGGGCGGGGCTTGGCCAGCAGCTCGGCGGCCTTCTTGATCGACTCCGCCGGGACGCCGGTGATCTGCTCGGCCGTCGGGAGCTCGGCGTACTTGTAGCCGAGAATCCACTTCTTGTAGTCGGCGAAGCTTACCCCGTAGCGGCCCCACGTGGTGAACCACTCCGAGGGCGTGTTGCGCGGGCCGCGCCCCATGCCGGTGTCGATCTCCCACGCGTTCGACACCCACTTCTCGATGAACTCCTTGTCCTCCCACCCGTTCTCCAGGATCACCCGGATGATCGCCAGCTGGAGGACCACGTCGGTCCCGGGGATCACGGGCAGGAAGAGCCCACCTTTGCCCTCGCCGTACGCGACGCCCGTCGTCTTCCGGGGCAGGGCGAAGATGAGCTTCTTGTCCGGGTTCTTCCCGTTCATGATCCAGGTCGTGAAGAGCACCGACTTGGTCTCCCACGGATCGACGCCGGCGAAGTAGATCACCTCCGCCTCGGCCCAGTCCTCGTAGGAGGCGCTGAAGGCGTCGATCCCGGCCCAGTCGAGCCCCGGCGTGTCCGGCCCGGGGCCGGGCTTGTCGTGGGGGGCGTAGGCCGGGGTGCCGATGGCCTGGAAGGCGAGCTTGGAGATCGCGTAGGTGTTCTCGAAATACTGGTAGGAGTACGTCTTCATCGCCCAGGCGTGCTCGCCGTAGCGGTTGAGGACGTGGCGCGAGACCCCCGCCATGACCTCGAAGGCCGCATCCCACGAGATCGCCTGCAGGGTTCCCCTGACGCGCATCATCGGGTGGAGGAGCCGCTCCTGGGAGGGCTTGTTGGGGTTGAAGCACTTCTGGGCCAGCACCCCGCCGCGGATCGAATGGTTCCCGCCGACGTTGACGACCTTGGCCTCGCCGTCAGGGATCACGATGAGGTGGTGGGGGGTGCCCTCCACGTGGACGATGTTGTGCATGTTGGGGCTGATCCACTTCCCGCTGTTGATCGCGGCGGGGAAGTTCACCTTGAGGGCGTTCTGGGACGCCTTGGGCCCGCCCTCTCTGCCGAGCGGCCAGGTGTAGACCTTGTAGCCGCACCCGACGATGCAGTAGTCGCACGCGGTGGTCGAGACCTTGGCGTCCGGCGGGGGGAGCGGGACCTTGTCCTCGGGAAGGTAGAAGTGAGAGACCGCCTTTGCCATTAGGTACTCCTCCTCAGGCCCGTGCGGCAAGGTTCGAGTGATAGCCGTAGATGAGCCCCATGACGCCGGTGGCCCAGATTTCGTCGCCTCTGGTTTCCAGCACGATCTGGGGCAAGCTTTCCGTGGCCTGGCCCGCCGCCACCATCCCGTGCTTGGTCAGGTCGAAGGTGGTGAGGTGGAAGGGGCAGGGGCCGAGGACCTTGTATTGGCCGCGGTACTGCCCGGCCAGCGGGCCGCCCATGTGGGTGCAGAGCGTCGAGAAGGCCACGATGTCCTGATCGGGGCCCACGCCGCCGCCAGCCGGCACTCCGAGCTTCACCAGCATGTTCGTGGAGTTGAAGTCCTTCCACGGGTACTGGAAGCTCACCGGCTGGTCCACCTTGAGCTGGCTGACCCGGCCGATCTTCCGGCGCGGGTACGAGGCGACTTTCAGCGCTGCGCCCTCACCGAATGCGCGGGACACGCCTGCGAGGGCCAGGATGGTCACCGCGCTCCCCCCGGAGAGCAGGAAGGCCCGTCGGGAAAGGCAGAGTCGCTCGCCGTCTGGTCCGGTCATGGTCTGGCCTCCACTTTCATGGGCGCGTAGTCCGGAAGGTCCGGCGGCTCGACGATGAGCGGCCGGTCGCTCGAAAGCGAGAGGAGGAACGCGAGGAGGTCCTTCTTCTCTTGCTCCGAGAGCCCGAGCGGGCGGACGAGCGGGCTCTTGTTTGGATCGTCTCCCCCTCCGCGGTTGTAGAACTCGACGACTTCCTCCAGCGTGCCGAAGACGCCGTTGTGCATGTACGGAGCCGTGTACCGGAGCTCACGAAGGCCCGGGGTCCTGAACTTCCCCTTGTCGGCCTCCAGCTTGGTCGTGTAGTAGAGCCCCAGGTCGCCGTCGGCGCTCCGGTAAACCTTCTCCGGCACGCCGCGGATCACGTGCTGGTAGCGGAGCGTGATCTGGCGGAGCGGAGTGTTCTCGAAAGCCGGGTGCTTGGGGACGCCGAGGTTGTGGTAGCTCTCGTCGGACAAGAGCGGCCCGTTGTGGCACTGGATGCATCCGGCCTTCCCCTGGAAGAGCGCGAGCCCCCGCTTGGCCTCGAGGGAGAGGGCCGACTGGTCGCCCTTGGCGTAGCGGTCGAAGGGGACCTGCCCGGCCTTTGACACGAGGGTCCGCTCGAAGGCGGCGATCGCCATCCACGCCATGCCGATGGTGGGCCGCTCGACCCCGAAGACGTCCTTGAAGCGCCTGACGTACTCGGGGATCTGGCGGAGGCGCTCCTCCATCATCACGGGATCGCCGTTCCCCGCCAGATTCCCCGTGGCCGCGGCGCTGGCCTGAGACTCGAGGCTCGTCACCTCACCCGCCCAGAAAAGCTTGGCGTAGTAAGCCGAGTTCAGAACAGTCTGGGAGTTTCGCCAGTGCTCGGTGCCGGGATAGCCGCGCGAGAGCGCGCCGCCGTCCCCCCAGCCGAGCTTGGGGTCGTGGCAGGTCGCGCACGAGGTCGAGACGTCGCCGGAGAGCCGCGTGTCCCAGAAGAGGAGCTTTCCCAGCTGGACTTTGGCTTCCGACATAGGGTTGTCAGCCGGGGCCGGTACGGGCGGCAGCGCGCCGAGTGCCGGGAATCGCTGAGCCTGGCCCAGGGCTCCCCCAGCCCAGAGCGCGCCGCCGAGGAGAAGCGCCGCGAGCGCGAGGACGGAAAATCGGGTGGTTCGCATCACTGATCTCCTCAGTTCCGCCCGAGCTTGCGGGGCTGGTAGTCGGGCAGCTCCGGCCGCTCGATCACCACCGGGTCCCCCGAGAGACTCTTCAGGAACTCGACCAGCGCCCGCTTCTCGGCCGTCGTGAGGCCGAGCGGCCGGAGGTGGGGGCTCTTGTTCGGGTGCTGGCCCCCTCCCCGGTCGTAGAAGGCCACGACATCTTCAAGGGTGGCGAGGCTGCCGTTGTGCATGTAGGGCGCGGTCCGGCTCACTTCTCTGAGGCTCGGCGTCCTGAACTTCCCCCAATCCGCCCTCTCCTTTGTCACGGCGTAGAGCCCCGGGTCCTCGCGGTAGTTCTCGGCGTTCGGGGCGCCGAGGGTACGAAAGAACCGGCGGAACGTGATGTGCCGGAGGGGATTGGCGAAGACGTCTGGGTTCGCCGGAACGCCAAGGGCGTGGAACTTCTGGTCGGAGAGGAGCGCCCCGCCGTGGCACTGGATGCAGCCCGCTTTCCCCTGAAACAGCCCGAGGCCTTCCCGCGCGTCGGCCGAGAGCGCGGAGGTGTCGCCCTTCAGGTAGCGGTCGATGGGCGCGTTCCGGGAAGTCAGTGTCTTGAGGAAGGCGGCGATCCCGTTGAGAGTCCGGCCGAAGGTCGGCTCCCCGCCGAACGCCTTTTGGAACATCTCCATGTACTCGGGCACCTGCTTGAGCCGCTCAGCGAAGAGCCGGCCGTCCACCTGCATGAAGTGGGCTTCGGTGAGGTGGTCGCGGACGGTCGTGGGGAGATCCGTCCCCGCCAGCCGCCCGTCCCAGTAGTTCCGCCGGTAGTACGCAGCGTTCAGGAGCGTTTGGGCGTTCCGGAAGTATTCGCTCCCAGGGTAGCCCGTGGAGAGCGCCTTTCCGTCGCCCCAACCGGTTGCGGGGTCGTGGCAGCTGTCGCAGGAAACCCCGCCGTCGCCCGACAGACGCGTGTCAAAGAACAGGTATTTCCCGAGCTCCACCTGCTCGGCCTTCTGGGTTTGTTGCGGAGGCAACGACTGAAGCCCCTGCCCCCACGCAGTCGCGGCCGCGCTGAGGAGCAGCGCGATCGTGAGGCACCTCAGGAAAATGCGTCTCATGGATCGCTCCTCTGGGCTGAATGGACCAACGCCCCGGGGGGAGCAACGCTCGTACCGATGGCTCCCTGAGTGTCCGTTCGAGGCACGTAGTAGGCGCCGGCAGCACAGGAGCGGCAGAGGGTGAGTCCGTCCGAAACGACCTCGCGGCCGTAGTTCACGCCCTCGCCGCAGAGGGAGCAGGGAACACGGACGCGGCGCCGATCCAACCACCCGGGCTGGATGAGCACCGGCGTCAGGCGCAGGAGCTCGGGCTCCGGCATCACCCCGTACGCCACGACCTGGGCCTCCCGCGGGTCGCTGACGCCGGGCGCGTACCCACTCGCCCGCTCGCGGGCGTCGTCGCGGGCCGCCACGCGCACGGCCTCGCCCGTGGCGACGTTGACGAAGGTGGCGGCCATCTTGCCGTAGTCCACGTGCTTCAGGGTCCGCTTGCCGAGGGAGCACCCGGTGACGGCTTGGATCGCGTCGGTCGCGCAGCGGTCGATCTCGACAAAGACCACCAGGTTCTTCCCCATGCCCTTCGGCTCCGCGACACCGAGCGCACGGCAGCCGGCCATCGCCATCCGCACTCCGAGCACCTGCCCAGGACAGAGGTGACCATGGAAGGCCACCGCCTCTCGAAGCAGTTCCCCGAAGGGTTTCACCTCAGGCTAACCCCGTGGCGAGGGCATGGTGGATTCCTCTACGGGGATGGCGTGCAAGCCGAATGCCGGACTCTCTTCGATGAAGACGGCTGGGAAATCAGGGAGATGGAAAAGGCTGAGCGAAAGGCGGATGGCGACTCGCGGTCTCAGCCGGGGCGCTGCCGCCCCACCTCCCACGCGCCGGCCCTGTCACTCGAGGACTTGACTGACCAGATTTCCGTAGCCGGAATCCTCCGCGGGGTCATAGCCGGCCACCACGTAGCGGCTGAGGAAGAACTGCGCGATCGCCGGGAGGCGGGTCGAGGGATTGGCCGCCAGGTCGTGATCCGCCTCCTCGAGAAGGAGCGACGCCTGGAAGATCCGCGCCATGCGGTGGACCAGTCGCCGGATGCCGATGGCCGCCGCCTCGGGGTCCCGGCGCAGGAGGCGCTGGAACCGCTCGCGCCCCTCCTGGAGCGCCGCCGCGGCGGCCTCCCGCGGCGTCGCCAGGGCTGGGTGCTTGACGCCCAGGAGGAGGTCCTCGGCTTGTCCCAGCAGGGCGTCGTGCATCTTGGACCGGAGGGCGTCCCTGAGGATCTGGGCCATCATCGTGTTGTGCGGCCCCTCCCAGCTCTCCTGCACGGGCACCTCGCGGTAGAGGCGGGGCAGCGGGCTGAAGTCCTCGATGGTCCCGTTGCCGCCCAGGATCTCGATCCCGTGGTGGACGACCAGCCCCGCGTCCACCGAGCAGACGTACTTCCCCATGTTGACGCCGATGCGGAAGAGCGGATCGTCCTCCGGATGCGCCCCTGCGAGGGTCAGCCGGTCCTCGAGCGCGGCGAGGAAGAGCGTGAAGGAGAGCCCCGCGACGCCCAGGACCCGCATCTCGGCGAGCTGCTCGCGCACGGCCGGAAACTCGATGAGCCGCCGGCCGAACGCCTCCCGCACGCGCGCGTAGTGGAGCGCCTCGACGAAGGCGCGCCGCATGATGCCGCAGGAGCCGAGGGCGACCCCGAGGCGCGAGGTGTTGATGATCACGCCCAGCATTACCCTGAACCCCTCTTCGAGCGCTCCTAACTGGTAGCCGACGGCGTCCTGGAAGTCCACCTCGGCCGTCGGCAGCGTGCGCGTCCCCAGCTTCTGCTTGAGCCGGCGGATGAAGACGCCGTTGGGGCGGCCGTCGGCGCGCCGGCGCGGCACGACGAAGAGGCCGATCCCCTTCGTCCCCTCCGGCGCGCCCTCCGGACGCGCGCTGACGGCGTAGAGGTCGGCCGAGACGTTGGAACAGAACCACTTCTCCCCGCTGAGGCGCCAGGCTCCGGGCTCGCTGGAGATGGGGCGGGCCACGCAGGCGTTGGCGCCGACGTCGGAGCCGCCCTGGACCTCGGTGAGGAACTGCGCGCCGTGCCACCGCCGGTCGTAGTCCGGGTCCAGGAGACGCGGCAGCCACTCGCGACGCATCCAGTCGCTCCCGCAGCGCTGGATCGCCTTGATGAGCCCCGCGGTGCAGGCGACGGCGCAGCCGTGCGGCACCTCCCCGTTCTGGGCCCACAAGTACGCGAGAGCGGCGTGCAGGGCCACGGTGCCCGGCTCTCCCAGCAGCGACAGGACCCGCGACCGCCACACGAGGCGGCCCACCTCGTGGTGGGCCGGGTGGAAGACGACCTCCTCGGTGCGCTCCCCGATGCCGTTCCAGGGCTCGAGCCGCGGCAGGTTTTCGGGGCGATCCAAGAGGGCTGACGCCCTGTTCACGGGGCCGGCCGAGTCCGCTCCCGCCTGGCGGAGGAGCGGCTCGACTTCGGCCAGGCGCGGCCGCCCGACCCGAAAGGCCAGCGTCCGCTGGAGGTGCTGATCATCTTCGTAGAAATTGGTCGGCTTGCTCTCCTCCCAGCGGCGGAGGAGCGAGCGGCCGCGCTCCACCAGGCTCAGGGAGCCCATGGGACTATCAGGGCTTGCGCGTTGAGACCCCCAACGCGTGCGAGCCCGGTCAGTAACCCACCAGGCCTGTCGCCAGGGGGATGATCCCCAGGAGCCCCCACCAGGTCTGGGGCCCGACCACGACCAGCGCGAGAAGGACGATGCCGACGATGATCCGAATAACCCGATCCGCGCCTCCCACGTTGAGCCTCATGTCGCTCCCTCCTCTTAATAAGTCAATTACTCAGGCCTGACCCCATTTGGTTTACCACACGCGCAGGCCCGGGGTGCTGAGCGGCGTCGTGACCGCGAGCCGGACAAGCGTGGGACCGTAGGCGATCAGGATCAGCACCACCGCCAGGGCCAGCCACGGCCGCCACCGGTCGAGGATCGCCGGGGCATGCTCGGGGCCCGAGAGCGCCTGGGCGAATTCGGGCGCCGCCGGCGCCGGCTGGCGCGACGCCACGAGAGTCAGGACGAGGTTCAGGAAGTAGAGCAGCGCGCTCACGGAGAGGATCGTCCCGCCGATTCCGACGAGGGGCAGAACTTTTTCCCAGGAGGGCTGGAGGTACGCCGAGGCACCGATCATCGTCCGCCGAGGCATGCCCATCAAGCCGAGGCGGTGAAGCGCGTGGGAGAAGATCGCCATCCCGACGAACCAGAGCCAGACCTGGGCCAGTGCCAGGCGGCGGCTCCAGAGGGATCGGCCGCGGAGGAAGGGCACGAGCCAGTAGGTGATCCCCATGAACGAGAGCGTCACGGCGGTTCCCACCGTCAGATGCAGGTGCCCCGGGATCCACGCGGTGTTGTGGACGACGAGGTTCAGGTTGAACGAGGCGTTGATCAGCCCGCCGATCCCGCCGAAGGCGAAGAGGAGCATCGCGAGCACCTGCGCCGCGACCGAGGGGTCTCCCCAGGGGAGTTTGCCGAACCAGGCGACCCACCCCCGGCCGCCGCGCGCCCGCGCGCCGGTCTCCAGCGAGGCCACGACGTTGAAGAACGTCAGGAGGCTTGGAAAGAAGACCGCGAAGGTGAGGAAGGCGTGCAGGAGCTTCCACCCCTCTTCGATCCCCGGGTCGGTGAACTGGTGATGGAAGCCGATCGGGATGGACAGGATCAGGAACAGGATGAACGACACGCGCGCCAGGGGATCGCTGAAGAGCCGGCCGCCCGCCTGACGCGGGAGCAGGGTGTACCAGGAGACGTAGGCCGGCAGGAGCCAGAAGTAGACGATCGGGTGCCCGGTGAACCAGAAAAGGGCCCGCGCGAGGAGGGCGTCGGTCCCGCCGATCAGCCCCAGCGACCAGGGGATCAGCATGAAGAGCATCTCGGCCGCGATCCCGAGGGACGCGATGGTCCACATGACGAAGGTCACGAGCGACATGAAGGCGGCCAGCGGCGTCCGGGCCTCGGGGTTCCGGGCGCGCCAGGCCCGGTACGTGAGGGCCAGGTTGAGCGTGACGAGCCAGGTGCCGGCGACGACAAGCGTGAGCCCGATGTAAAAGGCCCAGTGCGCCTTCATCGGCGGGTAGAAGGTGAACAGGACGGTGGCGGCATTCCCCACCAGGGGGATGGCCGCGAGGAGGAGCCCCGCGGTCATGAGCCAGAACGTCGCCCAGCCGAGCCCGGGGCTCGCGAGCGGCATGCCCAGCGCCCGGGCAGTCATGAACTGGAGAAACCCGCAGATGAAAAAGGTCGTGAAGACCAGGACGTTCAGCACCCCGTGGAGGCTCAGGCTGTGGTAGTAGGACTGGACCACCGGCGCCAGGCGGGGGTAAAGGTTGACGCCCGCGTGCTCCAGCGCCTGGAAGAGCCCCGTGACGACGCCACCGAAGAGAGCCACCAGCGCGACGGTGAGGTACGCCGCGGTCAAGCGATTCTCCGCACTCATCGGCTCGCCTCGCACGGCGGGGCCCCAGCCCCGCGACGTCCTGCGGCTCGCACTGCCACGCTCATCGCCGCGCCTCGACGATCACCCTCCCCCACATGATGTGGTGGGCGATCCCGCAGTACTCGTGGCAGAGGAAGGGGTACTCGCCGGGCCTGTCGAAGCGCCCCGTGACGCGCGCCACCTGGCCGGGGAGCAGCATCACATTGACGGTGGCCCCGTGAATCAGGAACCCGTGGACCACGTCCTTGCTGGTGACGACGAAGGTAACGGTGGAGCCCGCGGGGACGCGGATCTCGTTCGGCGTGAACGACCAGGTCTCGGCCACGATCCGCGCCTCATAGCGCCCGGGAGCCACCTCCACCATGCCGGGCCGGTCGAAGGGCGGCGTCAGGGAGACTTTGGTGGGGTCCACCCGCCCTTCCCTTCCCGGCAGATGGACGCCGGCACCGAACGCGGTGACCACGAGCGCGACCAGCATGCCGACCGGAATCGCGATGCTCGGAAGGATCCACGCGAGCTCGTAGAGGTAAATCGTGGTGCCGCGTCTCATGGCGCCTTACCCCGTCCAGAGCCGGAGGTAGGCATTGGTCCAGAGCCCCGCGAGCAGGAGCAGGTAGATCAGGATGAACAGCAGGGCACCCTTCGGGTGGTCGTTCTCGTCCATGGGCCTCCTCCCTCTTCGCGGGCCGCTTTCCCGTCCAGCGTCGGCCGGGCACGGCGGCCCCCGAACGCGAGCATCCTACTCGATTTCGGAGAGTCCCGCCAGGGTCCCGGGGGGTTACCGACCGGCCTCGCCAGCGAACTCAACCGTCACCCTGACCGGCCCCTCGCGCCCCACCGCCATGGGGATGCGCCTGGTGCCGAGGACCTCGTGCCACACCTCCAGCGTGTGCGGCCCCGGCGGGATGTCGGGAAGCCAGAACTGCCCGTTGTCGTCGGTCAAGGCGTAGTAGGGGTGGGTGGCGACCACGATCCAGGCCCCCATGAACCCCGTCCCGTGGACGTCGCACTTCACCTCGACGATCTCGGGATGCTCCAAGGTCAGCCGGAGGGGTCGGGCCCGGGCCGGTTGGGCGAGGTTCAAGGAGGGGTTCAGCCGGGCCATCGTGTGGAAGTTATGGAGGATCCCGTCGCTGTTGAGGACCTCCACGGTCGCACCCGGCGGAACGATGAGGACCCGCGGCACGAAAGCGCAGCGCCGCTGGTCCAGGACGAACGTGGTGGGCGAGCGCCACGCCTCCATCCGCTCGTGGGCGATGAACACCACCGCGTTCTTTACCCCGCCCGAGGGGGAGAGCAGGAGCGCCTCAGAAGGCCGTGGCTCCCCGCCACAGACGGCGTGGTCCGCCGTCGGGCGGAGCGGCTCGAGGGCCGGGGGCTTGCCGGTGAGCTTCACAAGCCCTTCCACGTCTCCGGCTTTGGCCCTCCCGGGCCCGAGCGCGACCACCAGCACGAGCAGGAACACCACGGCTGGGCCCATGCCAAATCCCTCCCCTCAGCGGAGTCTGGCCAGTTCTTGGAGTCTCCGCCAGTTGGCGAGTCGGTCGGCCTGGGCCGCGAGGAGCGCCGGCGACGGCTGGCCGTCGGCCCGAAATTGGCGGGCGAAGCGCCCCTCCGTCCGGGCGAAGGTCACGAAGTCCACAACCTCGCCGGTCTTCGGGTCTCGCGTCCAGTCCTCCTTGGGGTCCGGGTTTCCCTGGAGGGAGAGCCGTTCCCGGATGCTCTCGCCCTTGCGCGGATCGTAGACGAACAGCGGGAAGGCGCGGGAGTCCACCGCGAGCTTGGCCTGCCGCGCCGCTCGATCGTCGCCGACGCCGTGCTCGGGCTGGCAGGTCGTGTAGGCGATGACGACCGCCGGGCCCCGGAAGCTGTTGGCGTCCAGGATCGCCCGGTAGAAATGGTTGATGTGGGCGGCCGTCGTCTGGGCCACGAAGACCTCCGGGTGCATGAGGCAGATGAGCCCCAGCTCCTTGCGCCGCTCGCCCTTGCCCGCCACGGCCGTGCCCACCGCCGCCATCTTGGCATCCTGGGCGAGGAACGACGCGGTGGAGACCTGGCCGCCGGTGTTGGAGTAGACCTGGGTGTCCAGCACGAGGACCTTGATATCCATCCCGGAGGCGAGCATGCGCGAGAGCGACTGGAAGCCGATGTCGTACATGGCGCCGTCGCCCCCCACGACCCAGAGGCGCTTGTCGTGCCAGCCGCGCTGGTCCCACTTGGCCCGCACCCCCAGGGCGACCGCCGGGGCGTTCTCAAAGAGGGAGTTCGTCCAGGGGACCAGGAACGGGTTGTAGGGATAGGTGGAGCAGTAGACCGTGTTGCAGCCCGTGGCCGCCACGATGGCCATGCCCTCCGGGCCGTGGGCGAACCCGGTGGCCGCCACCATCATCCGGAGGGCCGTGGCCTCCCCGCACCCCATGCACGACCCCGCGCCGCCCAGGTAGAGCAGCGCGGACTCCTCGGCCAGCATCATGTCAGCCAGCGACTTCTCGTTGATGTACTCGGCGGGGGTCGGCCCCACCTTCCGGAAGAAGTTGAACGCCCGGCGGTACCGCTCGAGCGTGCCGTCGTCTTTCCTGACCATGCGCAGCGCATCGTACCCGAGCTCGGCGCAGACCTCCACGCACTCGGCGCACCCCTTGCACTTGGTGGGGTCGATGAAGATCCCGAAGAGCGCCCCTTCGAGCCCGCGCCGCGCCGGGACGTCGAAGTACTTCCGGGTCCGCGCCCAGTGGGTGCCGTCGAACTCGGGCTCCCGCTCCAGCCGGGAGGCCGGGATCGCCTTTCCCAGGATCGCCGTGTCCGGGCACTCGGTCACGCAGGTCATGCAGCCGACGCACGTGTCGGCGATGAACTCGGGGATCTCCGCCGAGAGGTAGGAGAAGTCCCTGAGCGCCGCCGTCCCCGCGGGAATGAGGCTGCGCGCCACCCCCACGTCGGCGGGGAGCTCCTGCGAGCCGATCCCTTTCTCGTAGGCGCCGATGACCCGCGCGTTGAAGTCCGCCACGTAGGCCGCGACGTCCAGGGCGATGACGGACTCGGTCGGGAGCCTGGCCTCGTGGACGTCCTTGGGGAGCCCGGGCTGCTTGGTCAGGACGCTCAGCTCTTCTTCGACCGCCCCGTCGAGCGGGTTGAACACGCGAGGCTCCTCACCCATCACGTTGGCTCCAGATGCCTCACCACGTCGGTGAGGGAGAGAATCCCGATGGGCCGCTCCCCGCCGCCCGGAGCGGGCTCCGTCACGACCAGCCGGTGGATCTTTTTCGCCTTGAGCAGGTCGAGCGCCTCGGCCACCGGCATCTCGGCGCGCACCGAGATCACCGGGGAGGTCATCAGGTGGCTGGCCGTCATGCCCCTCCAGTGACGCATGTAGGGCTCGACGAAGCTGGCGTTGGCGAGGTCGGTCCGGGAAATCACCCCGACGGCGAGCCCGGCAGCGTCCACCACCACGAGAGCGCTGATCGCGTGGGCTCTCATCGTCTGGGCCACCTCCGGGAGCGGCGTGCCCGGGGCACAGGTGATGGCGCCCTCGTGCATCCAGTCGCGGACGCGCGGCTCGTGTCTCATGGGGCGACTCCCGCTGGCGACTCCCCAACCGTCGGTTGGGGGCCCGCCGGGACGGGGACCTCGAAGACCTCGCCGAAGCCCCGCCGCACCGCGCGGAGATTTTCCTGGATCACCGCCTCGCCCCGCTTGCCGAAGAACTTCCTCATGGAGCGTTCGACCGCCCGATCGATTTCCGCGTCCGTATATGGCAGACGCGAGAGGAACGGGGTCGCGCGGAGGAAGATCCCCAGGAGCACGATGCCCTGCATCCGGACCTGGAGCTCCGGGCGGCTCGTCGTCTCCCGCGCGATCTTCTGGGTGTCCAGGGCGAGGATCCGGAGGCGCCGCTCGCGGATGATCGCCTGGGCCTCGGCGGGAATCTTCGCCCAGATGGCCGCCGGATCCGTCTCGGCAGTCTGGATGAACACCATGCCGCCTTCGGCGATCCCGGCGAGCGGGTTCCCCAGGTGGAAGGCGTTGACGTCGTTGAGCGGCACGAAGTCCACGTGGGTCAGCTCCGAGTGGGTCCTGATTCTCTCCTCCGCGACCGTCAAGAAATAGGTGGTCGGCAACCCCTTCTTCTCAGAGCCGTAGAGCGGGTAGGCCTGGACGTGGAGCGCGAAGAGGTCGCCCAGGATCGTGGCGATGACCCGGTTCGTCGTGACCGAGCCGAACCCGCCGACGGAGTGGCCGCGCATGGAGAACGCGCCGCGCGGGCGGACGTCAGGATCCACCGTCCGCGGCAGCGCCAGGTCGTGCCGGATGCCCAGCACGAAGGTGCGGCGGCCGCTCCGGGCCATCTCGTCCACGGCGGCGACGAAGTCCCCGGGCCGGACGTCCCGGCTCCCGAGACCGGCGGCCGCGGCGTGGACGGCGGGCACGCGGTCCACGCGCGGAAGGCCGGGCGCCCCCGACGCGGCGTCGGCGAAGGCCGCCTTGATCTCGGCAGCCAGCGGGTTCGACTGGGCCAGGGGGTTGTCCATCCGCTCCACGATGGCGAGCGCCCGGACCGAGCGGAGCGCTTCGAGGATCTCCCGCGCCGGAAACGGCCTGAAGACGGTGACGCCGAGGACTCCGACGCGGAGCCCGCGCTCCGCGCGCAGCCAGTCGGCCGTCGCCGTGGCGGTCTCCACCAGGCTCCCCATCCCGACCAGGGCGTAGTCGGCATCCTCCAGCCGGTACGCCGCCACGAGCCCGTAGCGCCGCCCGGTCAGCTCTTCGAACCGCTTCATGGTGGCGGTGAGGATCCCCGCCAGGCGGTCGGTGAAGTAGCGCTGGGCGATCTTCCCCTTCATGTAGGCGTCCTGGTTCTGCACCACGCCCGACATGATGGGCTTCGCGGGATTCATCAGGTTCCGCAGCCGCGTCGTCGCGTACGGGTCGCCCACGAACTCGGCCATCAGCTCAGGCTCGAGGAGGCGGACGTTCTCCACGGTGTGGGTGGTGAGAAAGCCGTCCTGCACCGAGAGGAACGGCGTCTCCCCCTCCTCGGCGGCGCGGCGCAGAATGAGCGCGAGGTCTCCCGCCTCCTGGGCGTTCTTGGCGAAGGCGATTCCCCACCCCGTATCGGCCACCGCCATCACGTCATCGTGGCCGCAGTGGACGTTCAACGCCTGGGAGGTGAGCGCCCGGGACCCGACGTGGAAGACGACGGGCAGGCGCTTGCCCGCGATCGTGTAGAGGACCTCCTTCATGAGGACCAGGCCCTGGCCGGAGGTGAAGTTGGTGACGCGCCCGCCGGCCAGGGCGAACCCCTCGCACGTGGAGGCCGAGGAATGCTCGGACTCCAGCTCCAGGAAGAAGAGCGGCTCGCCCCAGAGGTTCTTCTTGCCGCTGGCCTGGGCCGCCTGGTAGCCGGCGCCCATGTTGGTGGAGGAGGTGATCGGATAGGCGCACGCGCCCTGGGTGATGTGCGTCTCGACCCACACCACCGTCTCCGACCCGTCGGCGGTAGCCGTGATTCCAGGGAACTGCGGCGCGGCGGGGCTCATCGGCGCCACCAGATCACCGCCGCGCGCTTCGCGTAGGGGGCGATCCATTCCTCTCCCTCGCGGACGAGCCGCGCGGCGAGGAAGTCCCGGAGGAAGGCTCGAGCGGGCTCACCCTCGAGGCCCATGTACTCCATCCAGAAGTCGCACGCCTCCGCGAGATCGGTGAACGGCTGGTCCGAGCGGTAGTCGATGAACGTGACAGTCGGCCGGACACCGAGCCGGGCGAGGCCCTCCACGGTCTCCTCGTGCTCGCAAGGACCGCCGTAGGGCCGCCCCAGCAGGACGGGATAGAGCTCGCTGAAGAAGAACTTGTCGTCGCTCCCGGTGGCGTCCCGCACGAGCGCCACGCCCTTCAGGGCGAAGGTCGGAGCCTGGCGGAGGAAGGGGGAGTCGCGCTGGAGGAGATGCCCCACGTGGGCGCAGAGGACAAGATCGTGGGGCCGCAGGGGGACGTCGCCCCACGCGGCCTCCATGATCTCGAGGTTGGCGAGGCCGCGCTCGCGCGCCTCCTCGGCCAGCGCCTTGGCCATGGCCGGCGCGGGCTCCAGCGCTGTGACCCGGCGGAGGCGCCTGGCCAGCGGAATGGCCAGGGCCCCGCACCCCGCCCCGACGTCGAGGGCGGTCTCGCACTCCTCGACCAGCGGCGCGATGGCCCCCAGCACCTTGGGCGCGAAGTCGCTCCGCCGGAGAGCCCGCCGGTACCAGGCGACCTTCCGTTCGGTCCAGAACTCGCCGCTCTGCAAGGCGCCGCTCAGGCCGCGACGGCGAGCCCGTGACGCACCAGAACGACGGGGACCTCGCTGCGGCGGAGCACCGCCTCGGCCACGCTTCCCAGCATGAGGCGCGCCACGCCGCTCCGGCCGTGGGTGGCCATCGCGATCAGGTCGGCGCCCGACTCTCGCGCCTCCTCGAGGATTTCCTCCGCCGGTTCGCCGAAGCGGACCGCATACTCGACGCGCACACCCGCCAGCTGGCGCGCCGCCTCACGCAGGTAGACTTCCCAGATGTGCTGGAGGCGTTCGGATTCCTGGTCGGCGTAGGCAATCACGCGCCCCTCGGCCACGATCGCGGTCGGCGGCGGCGCCACGTGCAGGAGGCGGATCACCGCCTGATCTGCCCGGGCGAGGTCGGCCGCAACCGGCAGGGCCGCTTCGGCCCCGGCGCTCTGGTCCAGCGGGATGAGAATCTTCTTATACATGAGGTGCCGGGGCGTCAGGCGGGAGGGCTGGCCAGAGCACGATTGACCGCGTCCATGAACTCGGCCGCCGAAAACGGCTTGGGGAGAAAAATGGTCGCGCCAGCCTGGTGCGCTTCCCGCTTAGTATGAGGAGAGGGATAGGCCGTGATGACGATCACCGGCATCGGCGGCGAGGCGCGGCTGGCGTGCCGGGTGACGGCCAGCCCATTCACCGTCGGTAGTCGGAGGTCGGTCACGACGAGGTCCGGATGCTCGGCGTCAATCAGCGCGATCGCGTCTCGCCCGGTGTGAGCCGTCAGGCAGGAGTGGCCGACCTGCCGGAGGAGCCGGACGCACGTTTCCAGCAGGTCCGGCTCGTCTTCCACGATCAGGGTCCTGGGAGTCACGATGATTCGCTCGTGCAGCGCTTCACATCGAGGTGGCGGCCGTGGCCGAACATGGCTGTCACCTCCCTTGCCCCGCGTACTCGCACCACCGCCGCATCGCCGCCTCGCACGGCGCCAGGCAGGCGGTCCCGGGCTCGCTCAGCGGACAGGCGACCACGCCGACGAAGCCGCGCTCGTCGCAGAGTACGGTCACGTCCGCCACCTGTCCCCAGAGCGGGCAGATCAGCGAGATCGTCGTCGGCTCAACCATGGGCGGCCGTCGGGCTCAAGACGGTCTGGGAATACACGAACGCCCGGAGCAGATCGGTCTCGGTCAGAATCCCCACGAGGCGACCGCCGTCCATCACGGGGAGCGCACCGATCCGATGGTCGAGCATCAGGCGGGCCGCCTCTTCGATCGGTCGCTCCGGCTCGACCGTCATGACGGCCTTCGTCATCACGTCGCCCACCGTGAGCTTGGCCAACAGGTAGTTGATCTCCCACACCGACAGGCTCGTGGCCGGGGAGGGCAGGTTCAGCCGGATGTCGCGATCGGTGACGATCCCGACCAGCCGCTCCCCCTCGGTCACCAGGAGGTGGCGGATCACCTTGCGCCGCATCAGCTCCCGCGCCTCGGACACGGACACCTTCGGGTCGGCCGTGGTCGGCGACGGGCTCATCCACTCGTTCACTCGCATAGGAACCTCCTCTGCACGCGCAGCGCCTGGAACACCGCGGCTCGGGAGAGCCGCCGCACGAGGTAGAGGACCTCCTGGGCCTGCGTCCAGCGGTCGCACTCGTCGGCCTTCAGCGTGAGCTCCGCGCGAAGCGATACCTCGTAGGGAACGTCCACCCCGGGCACCGTCGTCCCGTGGCCCCCGGCCCGGGCGTAGATGGCGCGCGGGGCGTACCCCGGGCGCCGGCGCCCCTCGCGCTCCCGGCAGACCTCGATCGGGCACAGGAGCTGGACCTCGGCGAAGGCGGGGATGAGGGAGCGCGCCAGCTCCCGCCACGCGCGGCGGTGGGCCGTGGCGTCGATGAGGACCGGGACGCCGGCCTCGGTCAGCAGTTTCGCCATGTAGGCGAGGGCGCGATACACGAGCTCCCGCTCGGCCTCGCTGTAGGTGGGCGCCGGGGTCACGACCTTCCGGACCTCGTCGAGCTCCAGCACCTTCACGGCGACTCCCCGCGCCTCCAGCGCCGCGGCCACTCCCCGGGCCAGCGTGGTCTTGCCGCTTCCCGGGGGACCGGTAATCCAGATCGCCCAGCTCACAAGCTCGGAAAGTGCAACGGGGGTGCCACGGCGCGGGAGGCCTGAAATGGCAGCGGGGATGTGCGGTTAGCGCATGACTGCCGCCGGGGGGAAGGGGGTGCCGATGTCTCACCTGGGGCGGGAATTCCCGCGTTCAGGGCCGGCCGCCCCGCGCCCGGCAGCGCCGGATTCTTCGAGTTTTCCGCCGGTTCGCCCCAAGGCACGGGGGTTGCACGAACTCTGTTTGGTTGTCCTACGTTCCGCTTCCTAGAAGGGAGGAGAGCATGAAGGTTGAAGAGATCATGACCAAGGATGTGATCGCGGTGTCTCCCAAGACGGCTGTTCACGAGGCGGCGGAGCTGATGGTGGACCACGCCATCAGCGGCCTCCCTGTCGTGGACGACGACGGGAAGGTGGTCGGGATCGTCAGCGAGGGGGACCTGATCCTCCGCGAGAAGCCGCGCGAGCGGACGCCCTGGTGGCGGGTCTTCTTCGGGGACGCCGAGCGACTGGCCCTGGAGTACCGGAAGGCCCACGGCACGACGGTCGAGGAGGTCATGACGCGATCGCTGATCACCGTCAGCCCCGACCTTCCGATCGAGTCCGCGGCTCTGGTCCTGGACCAGCACCGGATCCGCCGGGTGCCGGTCTTGGCCGACGGCCGGCTCGTGGGGATCGTGAGCCGGGGCGATCTGATCAAGGTCCTGTCGAGGGCTCCCGCCCCGGCGGGAGGGCCGCCCTCCGACGACCGGCTCGTCCGCGAGATGCGCGCCCGGCTTGCCCAGGAGCCCTGGATCTCCAACCGCGGCATCGTCGTTCAGGCCAAGGACGGCCTGATCGCGCTCTGGGGCCTGGTGCTGACCGAGGCGGAGAAATCCGCCCTGGAGACCATGGCGCGGACGATCGAGGGCGCAAAAGGGGTGGAGAGCCACCTGGTGGTCAAGTCGGAGTTCCCCTACCGCTACGCCGTCTGAGGGGAGGACACCCGACCCTGGATCCAGGCCAGGACGCGCGCGGGAGCCTCGTCGCGGTTCCCGCGCGCGAGTCTCCAGAGCTCCACGTCCTTCCGCTGCTTGACCTCGGCGATGAAGCCACTGCCGCCGAGCCCGATCGTCGCCACCACAGGCTTCGGCAAGTCCATCAGCCGGCGCATCGCGGCCACGAATGTGGCGGACAGACACTCCATCTTTCCGATCTCATCGACGAGATACACGTCCACCCCGCCCGTCACCGCCAGTGCCGACTCCACGAGGGCATCGATGGCGGACACATCCACCCCGTACTTTCCCACTCGATGGGGCCCGGGGAAGTCCACGTGGGCCATGACGCCCTCTCGCCCGTCGAACGTCGCCAGGCGGAAGCCCTGGCGCTCTCCGCCGACGCGGATCTCCTCCGTGTAGAATCCCCCGAGCCGGCGGCCGGAGAGGGCGGCCGCGACCTTGCGGATGACGGTCGTCTTGCCGCTGCCGGGGGTCCCCGTGATCAGAAGCACCGCGCCTACCGCTTCTTGACCTTGGGCGTCTTGGCCGCCCGCGCCACCCGCGGTCCGTGCCCCGTCTGCAGCAGCATCTCCGCCTCCCCGGCGGGGGACGGCTCGTCCCTCAAGGCGAACAGGTCGCCGGAGAACCGGCCGTCGCGCCCCAGAAACCGGTAGACAGCGGTCCATACTCTCTTCGTCCAGGCCCC
>JACPCF010000082.1 GCA_016179965.1 Candidatus Rokuibacteriota bacterium
GCGGCTGCGCTCGCGCTTCGAGTGGGGGCTCATCGCCGACATCCAGCCCCCCGACTTCGAGACCCGGGTGGCGATTTTGAAAAAGAAGGCTGGCGTCGACCGGGTGCGCCTGTCCGACGACGTGGCCTACCTGATCGCCAGCCGCATCAAATCCAACATCCGCGAGTTGGAGGGCTCACTGACGCGCATGATCGCCTTCTGCGCGCTGACCGGTCGGGAGATGACCACCGACCTCGCCCAGGACGTCCTCTCCGACCTCTGGGGGGAGGACGAGCGGATCATCACCATCGAGCAGATCCAGCGAAAGGTATCCGACTTCTTCGGCATCAAGCTGTCGGACTTCAAGGCGAAGACCCGCACGCGCGCCATCGCCTTTCCCCGCCAGATCGCCATGTACCTGGCACGCAACCACACAACGGCGTCCCTCCTGGAGATCGGCCGGGCCTTCGGTGGAAGGGACCACACCACCGTGCTTCACGCTGTGGATAAGATCACGCTGTTGCTCCAGGAAGACCCCAAAGTGCGCAAGACTATCGATGCGCTCACCCAGGGCATCGCCTCATGACCCACGCTCGTCCCCTGCCTGCCCACCGGCGCGTCCACAGTCGTCCGTTGCAATGTGGCCTGGGCCGGCGCGGGCTTGCCCGTTCTCCCCATCCTCCCGGCCCCGATGACGCCTATGACGACTAGTCAGTTTTAATCTAAGCTTCTTACGATCAGATACTTCTTAGAGTCGGAGGACCCCATGGACGTCCAGCTCGAGCGCGATGCTTTTTCCAAAGGGCTCCAGATGGTGCAGAACATCGTGGAGCCCCGGCAGACTCTGCCGATCCTGGCGAACGTCCTCCTGGAGACGGAGGGCGACACTCTCCGGGTGACGGCCACGGACCTCGCCGTCGGGGCTTGCGTGTCGGTGCCCGCCAAGGTCGCCTCCGCCGGCGCCATTACCCTCTCGGCGCGAAAGCTGGGTGAGATCGTCAAGGAGCTGCCGGCGGCGCCGCTGTCCCTCAAGGTCCAGGAAAACGCGTGGGTGGTCCTCCGCTGCGGAGGGGTTTCGTACAAGCTGGTCGGGCTGCCCCCGGAGGACTTTCCGGCGGTGGTGCCGACGGCCGGGCCGGCGTGGATCCCCCTCGAGGGAAAGGCGCTGAAGGAGATGCTCACGCGGACGGCCTTTGCCATGTCCCACGACGAGAGCCGCTACGCGCTGAACGGCGTCCTCTTCTCCTTGCAATCGGGCCGGCTCCGGGTCGTGGCGACGGATGGGCATCGGCTGGCCCTGGCCTCGCGACCGCTGCCGAACGGCGGCGGGGCCGCCACGGGCATCGTGCCCCGGAAGGCGGTCCAGGAGGTCGTCAGGGTGCTGGGGGTCGGCGAAGACGTCCAGGTCGCCCTGGTGGAGAACCAGTTTGTGCTCAGGATGCCCAACTTCCTGCTCGTGGCGCGCCTCATCGAGGGCCAGTTCCCGAACTACGAGCAGGTGGTGCCCAAGGGGCACCCGTGCCGGCTGGTGGTCTCGCGGTCGGCCCTGGCCGCGGCGCTCCGGCGGGTGTCGGTGCTCTCCGAGGAGCGCACGAAGCCGGTGAAGGTGCTCCTCTCGCCGGGCTCGTTGAAGCTGACGGCCCAGAACCCCGAGCTCGGCGAGGCGGAGGAAAGCCTGCCGGTGGACTACTCGGGCGAGGAGCTGGCGATCGGGTTCAACTCGCGCTACGTGCTCGACGCCCTCGGCGCCATCGAGGCCGACGAGGTGGTGGCCGAGCTCAAGGACGCGCTGAGCCCCGGAATCATCCGAAGCTTGGAGGGAGAGGAGTACTTCTGTGTTATAATGCCCATGAGGATTTAGCATCGAATGGGAGCCGGATAGGGTGGGTGTTCAATGGGCCACGCCACGTCGCTTCCCTAACGATCCCGCTCCTGTCTCCAGCCCCGCGGTTGCCGTCCTAATCCGTTCCGTCGTCCGGCGCAGGGGGGCGCCCCGCGCGATCCTATGAGCATCGAGACCTATACCGCGAGCGACATCAAAGTCCTGGAGGGCCTGGAGGCCGTCCGGAAGCGGCCGGCCATGTACGTCGGCGATACCAGCGCCTACGGGCTCCACCACCTGGTCTACGAGGCGGTGGACAACTCCGTGGACGAGGCGCTGGCCGGTTCCTGCGACAACATCCGGGTGGTCCTGCACTCGGACGGCTCCTGCTCCGTGGGGGACAACGGGCGGGGCATTCCGGTGGACATCCACGAGGCGACGGGGCGCCCGGCCGCGGAGGTCGTCCTGACGACGCTCCATTCGGGAGGCAAGTTCGAGCACTCTGTCTACAAGGTCTCCGGTGGGCTCCACGGCGTCGGCATCTCCGTTGTCAACGCGCTCAGCGAGTGGCTCGAGCTGGAGGTGCGCCGGGGCGGCAAGGTGTGCTCCCAGCGCTACGAGCGGGGCGAGCCCACGGGCGACCTGGCGCCGGGGGAGAAGACGTCCAAGCACGGCACCATCATCCGCTTCAAGCCCGATCCGACGATCTTCGAGGAGACGAGCTTTTCCTTCGACACACTCTCCAATCGCCTCCGCGAGCTCGCGTTCCTGAATCGGGGGCTGAAGATCACGATCGAGGACGAGCGGGACGAGCGCAAGCACGTCTTCCACTACAACGGCGGCATCATCGAGTTCGTCAAGCACATCAACCAGAACAAGACCCCGATCCACCCCAAGGTGCTCTTCTTCGAGGGGGCCAAGGGCGACATGCAGGTGGAGGTGGCCGTCCAGTACAACGACGGCTACCAGGAGAACGTCTTCACCTTCGCCAACAACATCAACACGCGCGAGGGCGGGACGCACCTGACCGGCTTCCGCGCCGCCCTGACGCGGACGATCGGCAACTACGCCCAGGCCAACGGGTATTTGAAAAACTTCAAGGGCGGCATCACCGGCGACGACGTGCGCGAGGGGCTCACCGCCGTGGTCTCGGTGCGGCTCCCCGAGCCCCAGTTCGAGGGCCAGACCAAGGCTAAGCTGGGCAACAGCGACGTGAAAGGGCTGGTCGAATCCGCGGTCAACGACAAGCTCGCGGAGGCCTTCGAGGAGGACCCCGCGACGGCGCGCAAGATCACCGACAAGTGCGTCCGGGCCGCCCAGGCGCGGGAGGCGGCGCGCAGGGCCCGGGAGCTCACGCGCAAGCGCGGGGCCGACGACGAAACCCTGGCCGGCAAGCTGGCCGACTGCTCGGAGCGGGAGCCCCAATTCCGGGAGCTCTTCCTCGTGGAGGGCGACTCGGCCGGGGGCTCGGCCAAGCAGGGCCGGGACCGGCGGATCCAGGCCGTGCTGCCGCTCCGGGGCAAGATCATCAACGCCGAGAAGGCGCGCTACGACAAGGTGCTCTCCCACCAGGAGATCCGCCTGCTGATCTCCGCCCTGGGGACCGGCATCGGCCCCGAGGAGTTCGACGTCACCAAGCTCCGCTACCACAAGGTCATCCTGATGACCGACGCCGACGTGGACGGAGCCCACATCCGGACGCTGCTCCTGACGTTCTTCTTCCGCCACATGGTGCCCGTCATCGAGCAGGGCCACCTCTACATCGCTCAGCCGCCGCTCTTCAAGGTCAAGAAGGGGCGGGCGGAGAAGTACCTGATGAGCGAGCGCGAGATGGAGGAGTTCCTGCTGGCCTCCTGGGTGGAGAAGGCGAGCCTGAAGGTGCCCGGCAAGGCGGCCCCGCTCCACGAGGAGGCCCTTCTGGACGCGCTGAGGCGGGCGCTGGAGTACCGGCACCTCTTCCGGAAGTTCTTCAAGCGGGGGGTGCCGCCGCAGATCGTGGACGGCCTGCTGCGGGCCCGGTTCCGGACGACGAAGCGGGGGGTGCGCCCAGAGGACATCGCAGCGGCCATTCAGGCGGTCGGCGCCGAGCTGGGGCTCGCGCAGTTCGACGTGCAGGTGCGCGAGGGCGACAACGGCGATGAGGTGGCTATCGAGCTCGAGGGCGACCTGACGGCCCGGATCAGCCTCGAGACTCTGCGGTCGGCCGACTACCAGGCGCTCTATGAGCTGCACGAGAAGATCCCGCCCGTGCACAAGGGCCCCTGCCTGGTGGTGGACGGGGGCGGCAAAGAGGTCACGGCCAAGACGCTCGACGAGCTGGTGGCGGCGGCGTTCGGGTTCGCCAAGGAGGGCGCCGCGATCCAGCGCTACAAGGGGCTCGGCGAGATGAACCCCGAGCAGCTCTGGGAAACCACCATGAATCCCGAGACGCGGACGCTCCTGAAGGTCACCATGGAAGACGCCGTGGGAGCCGACGACATCTTCACCGTGCTGATGGGCGACGCCGTGGAGCCCCGCCGGGAGTTCATCGAGAAATACGCGCTGGACGCCGTGAATATCGACATCTAGTCTCTCGCCCCCCGCCATGTCCCCCAACGAGCGCCAGGTTCCCGTCCCGATCGAAGAGGAGATGCGGAAGTCCTACCTGGCCTACGCCATGTCCGTCATCGTCGGGCGGGCGCTGCCGGATATCCGGGATGGGCTCAAGCCCGTCCACCGGCGGGTGCTCTACACGATGCAGAACCTCGGGCTCGCCTGGAACCGGGCGTACAAGAAATCCGCCAAGGTGGTCGGGGAGGTCCTCGGGAAGTATCACCCCCACGGCGACGCGCCGGTCTACGAGGCGCTGGTGCGGATGGTCCAGGAGTTCTCCCTCCGCTACCCGCTGGTGGACGGCCAGGGGAACTACGGGTCGATCGACGGTGATCCACCGGCGGCCTATCGCTACACCGAAGCCCGCCTGGCCAAGATCGCCCACGAGATGCTCGCCGACATCGACAAGGGAACGGTTGACTTCGTCCCGAACTTTGACGAGTCCGAACAGGAGCCCACGGTCCTCCCGACGAAGCTCCCCAACCTCCTGGTCAACGGCTCGGCCGGGATCGCGGTGGGGATGGCGACCAACATCCCGCCGCACAACCTCTCGGAGGTCGTGGACGGGCTCGTGATGCTGATCGAGAACCCCGCCGCCACGGTGGACGACCTCACGACGGTGATCAAGGGGCCCGACTTCCCGACCCGCGGGTATATCTATGGCACGGGAGGGATCCGCGACGCGTACACGACGGGGCGCGGGACGATCACCATGCGGGCCAAGGCCCACGCCGAGAAGATGCGGGGTGGGCGGGAAGCGATCATCGTGACCGAGCTGCCCTATCAGGTGAACAAGGCCACGCTGATCGAGAAGATCGCTGAGCTCGCCCGCGAGAAGAAGATCGAGGGGATTTCGGAGATCCGCGACGAGTCCAACCGCGAGGGGATCCGGATCGTGCTCGAGGTGGGGCGGGGGGAGATCCCGCAGATCCTCCTGAACCAGCTCCACAAGCACACCCAGATGCAGTCCACCTTCGGGGTCATCATGCTCGCCCTCGTGAACCGCCGGCCCCAGGTGGTGACCCTTAAGGCGATGCTGGAGGCCTTTATCCGCTTCCGGCGGGAGGTGGTGACCCGGCGGACGCGGTTCGATCTGGCCCGGGCCGAGGAGCGGGCGCACATCCTCGAGGGGCTCCGCAAGGCCGTGGAGCACCTCGATCTGGTCATCCGGCTGATCCGCGGGGCGGAGAACCCCGAGGCGGCCAGAGACGCCCTCGTGCGGCGGCTCGAGCTGACGGAGGTCCAGGCCAAGGCCATCCTCGACATGCGGCTGCAGCGCCTGACGCAGCTCGAGCGCCACAAGATCGTGGAGGAGCACGAGCAGACGCTGGCGCTGATCGCCGATCTCAAGGACATCCTGGCCTCCGAGGGGCGGCTGATGCGGATCATCAAGGAGGAACTGCTGACCCTCAAGGCCGAGTACGGCGACGAGCGACGCACCGAGATCCTCACGGAGACGACCGAGCTGACGATCGAGGACCTCCTGGCGGATGAGGAGATGGTGGTCACGATCACGCGCTCCGGCTACATCAAGCGCACGCACGTGGAGCTCTACCGGAGCCAGCGCCGCGGCGGCAAGGGCGTGACGGGGATGGAGACCAAGGAGGAGGACGTCGTCGAGGACCTCTTCATCGCGGCCACGCACTCCTATCTCCTCTTCTTCACCACCCAGGGCAAGGTCCACTGGCTGAAGGTCCACGAGATCCCCGAGGGCGGCCGGCAGGCGAAGGGCAAGGCGATGGCCAACCTCCTGTCGCTGGCCGAAAACGAGCGGGTGGCGACGGTGCTGGCGATCAGGGAGTTCGAGGCGGGGGGCTTCATCCTGTTCGCCACGAAGCAGGGGAAGGTGAAGAAGACCGAGCTGGAGGCGTACTCGCATCCCCGGGCGGGGGGGATCCAGGCCATCGCGCTCGAGGACGGCGACGAGGTCATGGCGGCCCGCCGGACCGACGGCCAGCGCGAGGTCGTGCTGTCCACCAAGAAAGGCCTGATCATCCGCTTCTCCGAGGAGGAGTGCCGGCCCATGGGCCGGGTGACCGCCGGGGTCCGGGGGATCGATCTCGAGGGGGACGACGAAGTGATCGCCGCCGAAGTGGTTCGGGAAGGGGCGGCCCTCCTCACGGTGACCGAGCGCGGCTACGGCAAGCAGACCCCGCTGGAGGAGTATCGCCTCACGGGGCGGGCGGGGAAGGGGATCATCGACATCAAGACCGGCGGCCGGAACGGCAACGTGGTAGGAGTGGTCCAGGTCAGGTCGACTGACGATATCCTTGTGGTCACGACCAAGGGGATGATCATCCGGATGCATGCCCCCGACGTGTCCTCCCAGGGGCGGAACACGTGGGGGGTGCGCGTGATCGACCTGGAGCCCGATGACCAGGTCGGGAGCGTCGCGCGGGTCGAGGCCGAGCAGGCGGAGCAGGCCGACGCCGAGTCATAGCGCGCCCCGGCGCGGGGTTTGACAGCGGCCGCTCCGGCGGCCTATTTTTTTACCCCTATGCTGGACGTCAAGGTCATTCGTGAGCATCCCGAGGAGGTGGCCCGGGCGCTGGAAACCCGGGGGGGGGCAGAGTCCGTCCAGCGCCTCCTGGATTTGGATACCGACCGGCGGCGGCGGGTGACGGCCGTGGAAAGCCTCAAGGCCGAGCGGAACAAGGTCACCGAGCAGATTGCCCAGGCCAAGCGGCGCGGCGAGAGCCCGGCCGAGGACATCGCCCGGATGCGGAAGCTCGGCGACGAGATCAGGGACCTGGACGCGGCGGTCGGCGAGGTGGAGAAGGAGATGCAGGCGCTGCTCCTTCAACTGCCGAATCTCCCGCATCCGAGCGTGCCGGTGGGCGGGGCCCAAGAGAACCAGGAGGTGCGTCGCTGGGGCACGCCGCGGCGGTTCGCCTTCGACCCCAAGCCCCACTGGGAGGTGGGGGAGCGCCTGGGGATCCTCGACTTCGAACGCGCCGCGAAGCTGGCCAAATCCCGGTTTGTCGTCCTCTGGGGGGCGGCCGCGAGGCTTGAGCGAGCGCTGGTCCAATTCATGCTCGATCTCCACACCCGTGAGCACGGCTATCGGGAGGTCTGGGTGCCGCATCTGGTCAACGCGGAGACGATGGAGGGCACCGGCCAGCTGCCGAAGTTCGAGGACCAGCTCTTCAAGACGGTCGAGCCAGAAGGGGGCCGCCCGCTGTACTTGATCCCCACGGCCGAGGTGCCCGTCACCTATCTTCACGGCGGCGAGATCCTGAAGGAGCAGGAACTGCCCAAGCGCTATGTGGCCTACACGCCGTGCTACCGCCGGGAGGCGGGCGCGGCGGGGCAGGACACGCGGGGGATGATCCGCCAGCACCAGTTCGACAAGGTGGAGCTGGTCAAGGTGACGACGCCCGCGGCGTCGTATGGCGAGCTGGAGTCTCTGGTGGGGAACGCCGAGGAGGTGTTGAAGCGGCTCGAGCTTCCCTACCGGGTGGTCCTCCTCGCGACGGGGGACACGTCGTTTGCCTCGGCGAAGACCTACGACCTCGAGGTGTGGCTGCCGGGGCAGGGGAAGTACCGCGAGATCTCCTCGTGCTCCAACTGCGAGGCGTTTCAGGCCCGCCGGGGCGAGATCCGCTACCGGCCGGTCTCGGGCGGGCGGGCCGAGTTTGCCCACACGCTCAACGGCTCGGGCCTCGCGGTCGGCCGGACGCTGATCGCCATTCTGGAGAATTATCAGGAGGCTGATGGAAGCGTCACGATCCCCCAGGCGCTCCGCCCATACACGGACGGCCTGGAGCGGATCACGCCGGTGAGTTCCTAGACGCCGGAGGGGTGGCCGAGCGGTTGAAGGCGCCGGTCTTGAAAACCGGAATCCCGCAAGGGATCGGGGGTTCGAATCCCTCCCCCTCCGCCACGGAGTCGGAGGGGGCCTCGACGGCCCCCTCCGAGGCCTCCCCCATGAGGGTTGCGCGGGCGAAGCCCGCGCTCGAAACCCCCTCGCTTTCGCCCGGGGGTCGGATGCCTTATAGTGGAAGGGCTTGACGCTTGGGAGAGGTGGCCGAGTCGGCCGAAGGCAGCCGCCTGCTAAGCGGTTACAGGGGCAAAACCTCTGTCCCGGGTTCGAATCCCGGCCTCAATCCCGGCCTCTCCGCCACCGCGCCCATAGCTCAGTTGGATAGAGCGTCGGACTACGAATCCGAAGGTCAGAGGTTCGAATCCTCTTGGGCGCGCCATTTCGACCCCCCCGGGAGGTTGCCGCTCTCGGGGGGTTCTTCGCTTCGTCGCCGGAAGCCGCCGATGGGGTGTGTTAGCATGGTCGAGCAGTGAGCGAGCGAGCGAGCGACGAAGGGTTCATGCGCGAGGCGCTGGCCGAGGCCCGGCGGGCTCTCCACGAGAGGGAGGTCCCCGTGGGCGCCGTCGTCGTCCAGGCCGGTGAGGTGGTCGGCCGCGGACACAATCAGTCGATCACCCTCAGCGACCCGACGGCTCACGCCGAGGTTCTGGCGCTCCGAGAGGCCGCGCTGAAGGCCGGCAACTACCGCCTGCCGGGAGCCACGCTCTACGTCACGGTGGAGCCGTGTCCGATGTGCTGCGGGGCCGCGCTCCAGGCGCGGGTGGAACGCGTCGTGTACGGGGCGGCGGATCCGAAGGCCGGCGGCGCCGATTCGCTCTACCGGTTGTGCGACGATCCCCGCCTGAACCATCGGGCGCGGGTGGACGGCGGCGTGCTCGGCGAGGAAGGCCGAGAGCTCATCGTCCGGTTCTTTGAAACGAAGCGAATCGAAAGTTGATCGGAGGGGTGGCCGAGCCCGGTTGAAGGCGTCCGACTCGAAATCGGATAGGGGCCCAGAAGGTCCCTCGGGGGTTCAAATCCTCTCCCCTCCGCCATTTGCTGACGCCCGGAGAGGTGACCGAGCGGCCGAAGGTGCGGCACTGGAAATGCCGTGCACGGGGTAAACCCTGTGCCGTGGGTTCGAATCCCACCCTCTCCGCCATTTGGGACATACAGCGTGGCCGTGCTAGACGGGGAGGTAGCGGTGCCCTGTAGCCCGCAATCCGCTACAGCGGGGTTGAATCCCCTCTCGAGGCCTCTTCGCGTTGAATTGAGCTTCACGGGGCGGCGTTGAGGGTTGGGCCCCACGCAACGAGAATCGTCGAACCCCGCCAGGCCCGGAAGGGAGCAACGGTAAGGCGACCCTCTCGTGTGCCGTGGGAGTACCTGACCGGAGCCGGCTCCGCACTCAAGAACGCCCTGGCTGCCAATCGGGTTGCCCACGCCTATCTCTTCGCGGGGCCGCGCGGAGTGGGAAAGACCACCACGGCGCGGCTCCTGGCGAAGGCCTTGCTCTGCGGCGCCCGCAAGGGGCCGGAGCCCTGCGGCGCCTGTCCGGCCTGCCGGGAACTGGTCGCGGGGACGCTGGTGGACGTCATCGAGATCGACGGCGCCTCCAACCGGGGCATTGACGACGTGCGCACCCTCAGAGAGAACGTGCGCTACGCGCCGGCCCAGGGGCGGTACAAGGTCTATATCATCGACGAGGCCCACCAGCTCACCAAGGAAGCGTTCAATGCGCTGCTCAAGACGCTGGAGGAGCCCCCGCCCCACGTGGTCTTCATCCTGGCGACGACTCAGCCCCAAGAGATGCCCCTGACCGTGCTGTCCCGTTGCCAGCGCTTCGACTTCAAGCCGATCGGGCCCGAGCTGCTGTCGGCGAGCCTGGAGCGTATCTTGAAGGCGGAGACGGTGGAGTTCGATCCCGCCGCGCTGCCGCTGCTGGTGCGGAGCGCCGAGGGAAGCCTCCGGGACGCCTTGTCGCTGCTCGACACCGCGCTCGCTTATGGCGGCGGCCGGCTCGATGCCGACACCCTGGCTCGCCTCCTGGGCGCGAGCGCGCCAGCCCAGGTGCGGCAGTTCGTCGGCGCGCTGGTCGCTCGCGACGGCGCCGCGGCGCTGGAGGCCATCGATCGTGCGGCGCGCGAGGGAGAGGACCTGGCGCTGCTCTGCCGGGAGACCGTGGAGGCGCTCCGCCGGCTCCTCCTCATGAAGGTCGCCCCGCGGCTGTCCCCGCCGGACCTGACCGCCGCCGAGGCCGACGAGTTCCGGAGCCGGGCCGCCCAGCTGAGCGAAGAGGAACTGCTCTTCGTCCTCAAGGTCTTCGTGGAGGCCGAAGCCGAGTTCCGGCGCTCGCCGCATCCGCGCGTTGAGCTGGAGATCGCGGCCGTGAAGGCCACCCGGCGTCCCGTGCCTGCCGCGATCGAGAGCGTGCTGGCTAAGGTCGAGGAAGCCGAAGAGCGGCTCCGCCAGATGGCGGTGCTCGGTGGCGCCGCGCCCGCGGCGGCGCCGGGGCCGGTTCAGGAGAGCCTCCTCCCTGCCGAGCCTGGGCCGCGGGCGGCGCTGTCGGCGGCCCCCCGCACTCCGGGTTCCCCGCCTCCTGCGCCGGCGCCGCGCTCGTTCGTGAGCCCGCCCGCCAAGCCTCCGACCCCAGGGGCCGCGCCGCCGGCACAGGGATTGGACGCGGGCTGGCGGCGGGTTGTCGAGGACGTGCTTCGACGAAAGCCCTCGCTGGGGGCGGTGCTCGATCAATCCACGCCGGTGAGCGTCGCCGAGGGCACACTCACCGTCACGCTCGTCGGGAATCACTTCCACAAGGACCTTCTCGCCGATCGGGCCAACCACGACCTGGTGACCGAGGCCGTCCAGCGCCTCATTCCCGGGGCGAAGCGGATCGAGATCAGCGTGGGGGCGGCGCCGGAGGCTGGCGCCCAGGGCCATCCCGCCGTGCAGGCGGCGCTGTCCGTCTTTCAGGGCGAGGTGGTGGCGGTGCGGGCCAGGACCGCGGAAGGAGGGGAAAGCCAGTGAAGGGCTTCGGGAACATGCTGAAGGAGGCGCAGAAGCTCCAGGCCCAGCTGGAGGCCCTCCGCGAGGAGGCGGCCAAGAAGAAGGTCGAGGCCACGGCCGGCGGCGGCATGGTCACGGTGGAGGCCAACGGCAACGGGGAGATCGTGTCCATCAAGATCGAGCGCGAGGTGATCAACCCGGAGGACGCCCAGATGCTGGAGGACCTCGTCCTCGCGGCGTGCAACGAGGCGCTCCGGAAGTCCCGCGAGCTGGTGCAGGCCGAGATGGGGAAGATCACAGGCGGCCTCCGGATTCCGGGTCTCACCGCGTAGAGGGACGGCGTGGCGTATTACCCCGAGCCCATTGCCCGCCTGATCGACGCCCTTCAGAAGTTACCGGGCATCGGCCCCAAGACGGCCCAACGGCTGACCTTCTTTCTCCTCAAGCGCCCGCTCGACGAAATCGCCGCCCTCAGCGAGGCCATTGGCCGCCTCAGGGCGCAGATCGTGAACTGCTCGATCTGTTTCAACGCGACCGAGGAGGACCCTTGTCGGATCTGCACGGATCCGTCCCGGGACCCGAAAACCCTCTGCGTGGTGGAGGAGCCCAACGATCTTCTCGCCCTGGAGCGCACCGGGCAGGTCCGCGGCCGCTACCACGTTCTCCTGGGCGCGCTCTCGCCGCTGGACGGCATCGGTCCGGAGGACCTCCGCGTGCGGGAGCTCCTCGCACGGCTCGAGGCCCAGCCGGTGGACGAGGTGATTCTCGCCACCAACCCCAACGTGGAGGGTGAGGCGACCGCGATCTACCTGGCCAAGCTCCTCAGACCCCTCGTGGGTCGTGTGACCCGGATCGCCCGGGGCCTGCCCGTGGGGGGCGATCTCGAATACGCCGACGAGGTGACCCTGGGCAAGGCGTTGGAGGGACGGAAGGAGATGGGGTAAGAAGCCCCCCTAAAGCCCTTCGGGGGCGGAGCGAGATCGAGTAGAATAGGCATGTTCCCCGGTAGCTCAACCGGTAGAGCAGGTGGCTGTAAGGAGGGTGAACGCTATCGAGAACGTTCACGCCGGACTGCAGCTCCCACAGGAAACTGTGGCTGGAACATCGGGTGAATTCAGGGAAGCCTACCCCGAATTACGATTCGGCACGGTAACCCTGAGCGAAGCCTGCCGAAGGGCCAGTGTGTAGGCAGGAACGTGCAGAGACTAGAGGCTGAGGAGCCCATCCCAATAAGGCCTCGCAAGCGCCCGACACCCTCCCTTGGTGCGACATCAAGGCGGGTGAAGAGATAGTCCGAGCCCGGTAGAAATGCCGGGGCACTCGTAACCACAAGGTTGCAGGTTCGAGTCCTGCCCGGGGAGCCAATTTTACCACGGCCGTTGGAGCACCTCCAACGGCCGTGCGCACCTGAAGACGAGTAGCGGGAGGACGTCTGTGGAGTTGCGCCGCAGGGTGATCGCGGTGGGACTGGCGCTCCTCCTCTGTCGGGTGGCGACCCCGGCGCTGGCGGCCGAGCCGAGCGCCCCGAAGAGCCACGCGCCGCGGACGGACGAGGAAGGCGCCGGAGGGAAGATGTTCAGGAAGGCGGTGCGCGGCGGGCAGAACCTGGCCTTCGGCTTGGTCACGGACGTGCCGCGCACCGTCTACTACGAGTCGCGCGACCACGGCGCGCTCTACGGCTTCACCGTCGGCTTGTTCAAGGGGATCGGCCTGGGCGCGATCCGGACCGTGGTGGGCGGCTACGAGCTGCTGACGTTTCCGATTCCGGCTAACGACTACGAACCCGTCATGCTGCCGGCGTATCCCTTCGAGCCCGGGCCGACGGAAGCGTTCCCGGATACGCCCTAGTTCGTCCCCGTGGCGGGTCCTTCAACCCGCTCCTTCAGCGCCTTCACGGTTTGGACCGCTCCCTCTTCACCGGCCCCGCGGGTGAGAAAGGCTGGCAGCGTCGTGCGGCCGCCCACGGCATAGGTCACGAGCACGCCGTCGTCCCAGGGCTCGACCTTCCAGTACCCCCACTGGTCGCGGAAGAGTTCGTTGTCTCGGCCTCGGTCCAGCTGCCACCGGAGCAGGTGATTGGCAGGATCCGCGTAGTTGTTGACGAAGAACCGGAAAGCGAACGGACCGACTGAGACGAGATAGCGGACGAGGGTTCGCCCGCCCCCGCGCTCGACCACCGCGCTCTCCTTCACGCGCGGGAACAACCCGGCGTGGCCGGGGAAGTCCACCAGCGTCCGCCAGATGGTCTCCCGGTCCGTGTGGAGCAGGACCAGCGCGGTTCCGCCCATGGCGGCGTCGCCCGTTCCACCGGCGGGGATGGCGTTCTTGAAGAGGATGCGGCCCTGCCGCAGCAGCCGCGCGTCGGCCGCCGACAGCGTCAGGTCGGCGTTGACCGGGAGGGGAAGCGAGAGAAGCAGGACGAGGACGAGCAGCCCGGCCGCGCACCGCGTGCGGCGCACGAGCCGGCCCAACCGCGAAGGGACGGACATAGGGGCCTCCTCCGGGATGCGACGAACAACATTTCACGTATCTCACAGAACGACGCGACGTGTCAATACCGACAATCGCGCTGTGCTATAATCGGCCCACCGATGGCCACCCTCACCGAATCCCGCAAGCAGTCCCTGCGGCGCGCCCTCGAGGCGATCGTGGGCAAGTCGGCCGTCCTCTCGGATCGCGAGGAGCTGATGGTCTACGAGTCCGACGGGCTCACGCTCTTCCGGGCCTTGGCCGACTTCGTCGCCTTCCCGACCTCCACCGAGCAGGTGTCGGCGCTCGTCAAGCTCGCCAGCCAGGAAGGGCTGCCCTTCGTCGCGCGCGGGGCGGGCACGGGCCTCTCCGGCGGGTGTCTGCCCTCCGAGGGCGGGCTCGTCATCGCGCTCTCCCGGATGACCCGGATCCTGGAGGTGGACTACGATAACCACCTGGCGGTCGTCGAGCCGGGGCTGGTGAACCTGCACCTGTCGTGGGCCGTGGGCCCGCGCGGCTTCTACTACGCGCCGGATCCCTCGAGCCAGCAGGCCTGCACGATCGGCGGGAACATCGCCAACAACTCCGGTGGGCCGCACACGCTGAAGTACGGGGTGACGACCAACCACGTGCTGGGCCTGGAGGTGGTGCTTCCCGACGGCGAGGTGGTCTGGCTCGGCGCCAAGACGCGCGAACCGCAGGGGTACGATCTCACCGGGATCTTCGTGGGCTCGGAGGGGACCTTCGGCATCGCGACGAAAATCGTCGTGCGCCTCTTGAGGAAACCGCAGGCGGTGAAGACGGTGCTGGCTGTGTTCGATGAGATCAATCGGGCGTCGGAAGCCGTGTCGGCGATCATCGCGCGCGGTCTGGTGCCCGCCGCCCTCGAGATGATCGACCAGGTGACGATCCAGGCCGTGGAGGACGCCTTCGGCTGCGGCTACCCGCGCGATGCCGCGGCGGCGCTCCTCATCGAGCTGGACGGGCTGGCGGCGGGGATGGAGGCCCAGGCCGCGGGCGTGGTGGCGGCCTGCATGGAGGCCGGCGCGCGCGAGGTGCGCACGGCGAAGGACGAAGCCGAGCGGCAGCTTCTCTGGAAGGGGCGCAAGTCCGCCTTCGGGTCGTACGGGCGGGTCTCGCCCGCCTACATGGTCATGGACGGGGTGATCCCGCGGACCAAGCTCCCATACGTGCTGCGCCGCGTGAACGAGATCGTGGCGGCTCACGGGCTCCGCGTGGGGAACGTCTTCCACGCGGGGGATGGCAACCTCCATCCGAACATCCTCTACGATCCCCGGCGGCCGGGGGAAGAGGCCCGGGTGGTGCAGGCGGGGGCCGAGATCCTGAAGGTATGCGCCGAGGTGGGGGGCTCCATCTCGGGCGAGCACGGGATCGGGCTCGAGAAGATGGATTACATGCCGTTCATCTTCTCCCCCGCCGATCTGGCGACGATGCACCGGGTGAAGGAGGCCTTCAATCCCCGCGGGCTCTGCAACCCCGGCAAGATCTTCCCGACCAAGAAGTCCTGCGTCGAGGTGGGGCCCGGCTACCGCCCGCATCCGATCGAAGAAAAAGGTCTCGCCCAGCGCTTCTAGATTGGTGCAATCCGCGCTCCTCGACCAAGTCCGGGGAATCGTCGGCTCCGAGTACGTCCTGACCGGCGTCGCGCTTTCCCCGTATGTCCTCGAGGGTCGAACGCCGGGGGCGGCGGTCTTTCCCGGCTCGGTGGAGGAGGTCGGCGCGCTGCTCGCGCTGGCCTCGGAGGAGGGCATCGCCGTCACGCCCTGGGGGGGCGGCACGAAGATCGCGGTCGGGGCCCCGCCCAAGCGGCTGGAGCTGGTACTGGGGCTCCGGCGGCTCAATCGGCTCCTCGAGCACGAGCCCGGCGACCTGACCGCGACGGCCCAGGGGGGCATCACGCTGGACGCCCTCGAATCCCAGCTGGCGTCCCGCGGGCAGTGGCTGTCCCTTGATCCCCCCTTCGGGGAACAGGCCACGCTCGGCGGGATCCTGGCAACCAACGCGTCCGGGCCGCGCCGGCATCTCTACGGCACCGCCCGCGACCTGCTCATCGGTGTCATGGTGGTCGCGGCCGATGGGTCCCTGGTGAAGGGCGGCGGCAAGGTCGTCAAGAACGTGGCGGGCTACGACCTGCCGAAGCTCTACATTGGCTCCTTCGGGACGCTGGGGGTCATCGTCGAGGCGACGCTGAAGCTCCGGCCGCTGCCCGACGACGATCGGCTCGTCGTCACCAGCTTCGAGCGGTTGAAGGACTGCGGCCAGGCGGTCCGCCTGGTGCTGGGCTCCGACCTGATTCCCTCGGCGGTGGATCTGCTGGACGGTGAGGCGCTCCGGGGCCTCGGGCTGGCCGACGGCGGGAGCGCGGGCGGCGCCCTGCTGCTGGGCTTCGACGGCATGCGCGAGCAGGTCGAGTGGCAGTGCGAGGAGGCGAAGCGGCTGCTGGCCGGCGCGGTGGCGCAGCGGGTGC
The DNA here is from genome assembly GCA_016179965.1 of Candidatus Rokuibacteriota bacterium. Taxonomy (GTDB): domain Bacteria; phylum Methylomirabilota; class Methylomirabilia; order Rokubacteriales; family CSP1-6; genus CSP1-6. The sequence continues at coordinate 16,159 of JACPCF010000082.1, forward strand.
TCGAGGGCGGGCAACGGGATTCGGCGTGGCGTCTCGTGCGTGAGGTCGGCCGGCGCGCGTTTCCCGATCCGGCGGCGCAGCTGAGGCTGGCGGTGCTCCCGACCCAGGTGACGGAGGTGATCGAGCAGGCGGGCGCGGTGGCCCAGCGGTCCGGCCTCCGGGCGGCGTTCGCGGCTCATGCGGCCGTGGGCATCGTCACCGCGGTCCTGGCTGGCGGCCGCGACTCGGCGCAACCGGTCATCGCCGCCCTTCGGGAATGGCGGGAGCTGGTCCGGGCCGCGGGCGGCCACGCCGTCCTGGAGCGGGCCCCGCTGGCGGTGAAGGAGCAGGTGGCGGTGTGGGATCCGCCGGGCCCTGCCTTGAGGATCATGGAGCGCATCAAGACCCAGCTCGACCCGAAGGGCATTCTCAATCCCGGCCGCTTCGTCGGCGGGATCTAGCGATCGAGGACGAGATGGCGCACGCCTCCACGCTCGAGCGTCTCGATTCGCCCCATCGGCTCACGATGCTCGAGGGGGTGGACGAAGGGGTCAACAAGTGCATTCACTGCGGGCTCTGCCTGGCCTACTGCCCCACCTATTCAGAGCTCGGGACGGAGATGGATTCGCCGCGCGGTCGCATCTACCTCATCAAGTCGCTGGCCGAAGGGCGCATCGCGCTCACCGATTCGGTGGTGGAGCACCTGTCGCTCTGTCTGGATTGTCGTGCCTGCGAAACCGTCTGCCCCTCCGGCGTCCCCTACGGCCAGCTCATCGAGGCCGCCAAGGCTGAAATCGAGCGCCAGCGACCGGGCGGCCCCCTGCGGCGGCTCGTCCGATGGGTGAACCTCGACCTGCTCCTGCCGCGGCCCCGCCTGCTGGCGCTGGCGGCGTCGGCCCTCAGGTTCTACCAGCGGAGCGGGCTGCAGCAGCTGGTCCGCGCCACGGGGCTCCTCAGGATCCTGCCGGGCACGCTCTCCGCCTGGGAGGCGCTCCTCCCCGACCTGCCCCCGGCCCACGAGCGCGAGCCGCTCGCCGAGGTCATTCCGGCGGACGGGGCGCGGCGGGCCCGTGTGGGGCTCCTCACCGGGTGCGTGCAGGCGGTCGTCTTCGGCGCCCACAACCGAGCCACGGTCCGCGTCCTGACCCGGAATGGGGCCGAGGTCCACGTGCCGCGCGCTCAGGGGTGCTGCGGGGCGCTCCATGCCCACGCCGGCGAGCATGCCCGGGCCCAGGAACTGGCGCGGCGGACGATCGACGCCTTTGAGGCCGCGTCGGTGGAGGTCGTGGTGGTGAACACCTCGGGCTGTGGCGCCCACATGAAGGCCTACTGGCATCTGCTGAAGGACGACCCGGCCTATGCGGAGCGCGCCCGGGCGCTCTCCCTCAAGGTCCAGGACATCGCCGAGTTTCTCGCCCGAGAACCCCTGAGGGGGCCGCTCGCGCCCGTGCCCATGACGGCGACCTACCACGATCCCTGCCACGTGGTGCACGGACAGAAGATCCGGACCCAGCCCCGCCGGCTGCTGAGCCAGATCCCCGGGCTGACGCTCGTGGAGCTCAACGAGGCCGACTGGTGCTGCGGGTCTGCGGGGCTCTACAACCTGACGCAGCCCGAGATGGCCACCCGGCTCCAGGAGCGCAAGGGCCGGAACATCCTCGCCACGGGCGCGGAGGCCGTGGTGACGGCGAACCCGGGCTGCATCATCCAGATCGCCCAGGGGCTCCGCGCGCAGGGCGCCGCGGTCAAGGTTCTGCATCTGGTCGAGGTTCTGGACGCGGCCTATCGGCGGGCATGAGGGATCCGGCGTCGGTTGCGCGCGAGCACAAGGCCGGGGCGCCGAAGAGTGTGGCCTGCCTCGTGCTCACAATCTCCGACTCCAAGATGGCCGAGACCGACACGAGCGGTCGCCTGATCAGGGAGCTGCTGACCAAAGCCGGTCACGAGGTCGTCAGGTCGGCGATCGTGAAGGACGAGCCCGCCCAGGTCCGGGACGTGATCCGCCAGGGGTGTGAGGATCCGCGGGTCCACGCGCTGATCCTGACGGGCGGAACGGGGATCACCTCGCGCGACTCGACCTTCGAGACGGTGGAGGGGATGCTGGACAAGCGCCTGCCGGGATTCGGCGAACTCTTCCGCATGCTCTCCTGGGAGGAGGTCGGAGCGGCGGCGATGCTCTCCCGGGCCCAGGCCGGGGTGCGCCAGGGGCGGATCCTCTTCTCCCTTCCCGGGTCCCCCAACGCCTGCCGCCTGGCCCTCGAGAAGCTCATCCTCCCCGAACTGGGTCACCTCGTTCGGGAGGTGTCGCGCTAGGCCCGGGGTCCGCGACGCCGGGGGGCTTGCGGTTGGCGGTATACTGGGCCGGTAGGACCATGGCCGAGGAGGAGGCTCACATGCGGCTGGTGCGCTCTCAGGGAATCACGCTCTTCATCCTTGCATTCCTCACGCTCGCCGGGTGCGCCGCCAGCGCGCCAACCGGCGGTCCGCTGTGGCAGGAGGGGACGGCCGGGGCCGTGCCCGCGGAGATCGCGCGGCTCAACGACCACCTCGGCCAGCTGGCCGACCGTCTGAAGCGTGGGCTCGTGCAGGTGCGGGTACAACGGGCGCAGCCGCCCGGCGGCGCGGGGGATGACCCGGCCCCGCCCGACGAGCCCCGCCGCACGTCGGGCTCGGGGTTCCTGATCCGCGAGGACGGCCTCGTGGTGACCAACGCGCACGTTGTCGCCGACGCGACGCGGATCCAAATCCGCCTCCAGGACGGGCGCCGCTTCGAGGGGAAGCTGATCGGCAAGGACAGCCGCGTGGACCTGGCCCTGGTGAAGCTCGAGGGCGCGCAGGGGCTGCCCGTCCTCCCGCTGGGCGACTCCAATCGTCTGCGGGTGGGGGAATTCGTCTTGGCCCTCGGCCATCCCTTCGGGCTGGAGCAGACCGTCTCGTTCGGGATCGTCAGCCGCAAGGGCGCGCCCCTCCGGGTCGCCGCCCCGGGCTTCGATTTCATCCAGACCGACGCCTCGGTGAACCCGGGCAACTCGGGCGGACCGCTCGTGAACATGGCCGGTGAGGTGGTGGGGGTCAACAGCATGGCGGCCCGGAATGGCTCCATCGGGTTCGCGATCCCCGTGAATCTCGTGAAGGCGCTCCTTCCCCAGTTGGTCGAGAAGGGCAAGGTGGAGTGGGGGTGGCTCGGCGTCGGGATCGACGAGATCTCGGAAGAGGATCTCGCCACGCTGGGGCTGAAGGAGGCGCGCGGCGTGGTGATCCGCCGGGTCATGCCCGGTGAACCCGCCGACAAGGGCGGGGCGAAGGCGAACGACGTCATCCTGGCGGTGGACGGCACCCGGGTCGAGAGCCCGCGGGACCTCCAGCGGCTCATCGCCACGGCCCCGGTGGGCAAGCTCGTTAAGCTGACGATCTTCCGCGAGGGGCAGGAGCGGGACCTGTCGGTCACGGTCGGGCTCTACCAGGAGCCGCCGGCCCCCGCCCGGCCCCGGCCCCGCCCCGCTCCGTAAGGCGCCGGGTCCGCGACCTCAGAACCGCCCGTGCGGGTGGTTCTTCTCGGCACCGGCTGCCCACCGCCCAATCCGGCGCGGCGCGGCCCCGCCACGCTCGTCTCGACGGCCGCGGAGCACCTCCTCGTGGACTGCGGCTCGGGCGTCGCCGCCCGGCTGCTCCAGGCCGGCGTTCGGGCGTTTGACCTCCACCGCGTCCTTCTCACCCACCTCCACTCGGACCACCTGATTGACCTGGGTCATCTGCTGATCAGCCGCTGGATCCTCGGGCAGAACGCGCCGCTCCGGCTGTGGGGGCCCGTGGGGACGAGGCGGCATGTGGAGAAGACCCTCGACCTCCTCGACTGGGACATCGAGATGCGCCGGGAGCACATGGAGCAGCGGGGCCGCCCGGAGGTCACGGTGACGGAGATCGACGAGGGGCCCGTGCTGACCCTGGGCGAGGTGCGGGTCACGGCCTTCCGGGTCGAGCATGCTCCCGTGGAGCCCGCCTTCGGGTTTCGCTTCGACGGAGGCGGCCGCGGCGTGGTGATCTCGGGAGATACCCGCCCGTCCGACAATCTCATCCGCTCCGCCCGGGGGGCGGACGTCCTGATCCACGAGTGCACCGACGCGACGAAGACGAGCTGGGTTCCGGGGTGCGGCTGGCCGACGCGCGAGGCGAAGGTCGCGGCCCTCGCCGCCTACCACACCCAGCCTGACCAGGTCGGGAAGGTCGCCGCCCGCGCGGGGGTGACGACCCTCGTCCTCCATCACCTGATGCCCGGCTCGGGCGCGGCCGAGCTCTCCGCGGCCGCCGCCCGCGATTTCGCGGGGAAGGTGGTCGTCGGCGAAGACTTGCTCGAGGTCTAGGGCTGGCCGGGAGCGCCGGTCAGGGCGTTCAGCGTGGCTCGGGCCCAGGGCTCATCGAGCGAGGGCGCGGGAGCGTAGCGGAGCCCTCCGGTGATCCTGAGGCCGCTTTCCCACTCGGCGGGCGCGTCCTCGAGGACGTCCTCGACTTCCAGGACGAAGAGGCCGCAATCGGGCAGGTCTTCCACCGGGACGGGTCCGGTCTGGACCCGCGCCTTCACATAGACCGTCCGCTCGGGCTCGACCAGGAGGAGCGTGGCGACCCGCCGCTCGGTGAGGTTTCGCGCGCTCCGGCTCTTGGCGCCGATCACAATCCGGATCGTCCGCGGATCTGCGGCTCGGACTTCGAGGTAGGACAGGAGCATCGGATGGGGTCGCCCTTCGGCGTCGAGGGTGATGAGAGGAATCGCTTTCCCGAGGTGGGAGGGGAGCGCCGCCTGGGAGAGACGCGCGAGCAGATCGGCGGGCAGGCTCGGGCCCAGGCTGCGGGACACGGCCGGCTCTGGGTGTCTAGCCGCCGGGCTTCGCCGGCGGGAGCGTGGAGGCCGCCGGGCCCACCGCCGAAGGCGGGGACGTACCCTGGCCGTTGTCGCCAGGGGCGCAGGCCTGGCCGGCCCCCTCCATGTGGATCGAGAGATCCTTGATCGTCGGGTTCTTGCCGCAGAGCGGGCAGTTCGGGTCCCGGCGGAGCTTCACTTCCCTGAACCGCATCCCGAGGGCGTCGTAAGTCAGAAGGCGCCCGATGAGGGGCTCGCCGAATCCCACCAGCAGCTTCACGGCTTCCGTCGCCTGCACCACCCCGACCACTCCTGGGAGCACGCCCAGGACGCCGGCCTCGCTTCAGGAGGGCACGAGCCCCGGCGGCGGCGGCACGGGGTAGAGGCAGCGGTAGCAGGGCCCCTGGTCGGGGGCGAAGACGGTGGCCATCCCCTCGAACTGGAAGATGGAGCCGTGGACGTTCGTCTTGCCGAGGAGGTAGCAGGCGTCGTTGACGAGGTAGCGGGTCTCGAAGTTGTCCGAGCCGTCGATGATCAGGTCGTAGTCCTTGATGATCTCCTCGATGTTGTCCACGGTGATCCTGACCGGGTAGGGGACCACGGTCACGTCGGGGTTCAGCGCGCGCATCGTCTCAGTCGCCGATTCCACCTTGGGCCGGCCGATGTCGGAGGTTCGGTGGAGGATCTGGCGCTGGAGGTTGGTGATGTCCACGCGGTCGCCGTCCATGATCCCGAGCGTGCCGACGCCGGCGGCGGCCAAGTAGAAGGCGGTCGGCGAGCCCAGCCCGCCCGCGCCGATCACGAGGACCTTCGAGCGGAGCAGCTTCCGCTGGCCCTTTTCGCCGATCTGGCCGAGGAGGAAGTGGCGGCTATAGCGCTGGATCTGATCCGCGGTGAGCGGCGAGTCCTTGACGGTGGCGTTGCCGGACTGCACCCACCGCTGGTAGCCGCCCGCCAGGTTGATGACGTTGGTGTAGCCCAGGTCCTTGAGCGCCTTGGCGGCCAGCGCGGACCGGAGGCCCGTCTGGCAGTAGAGCACGATGGAGACGTTGGGGTCGGTGGTGGCGGTGCCGATCCGGAATTCGAGAAACCCCCGGCTGATGTTCACCGCGGGCTCGATGTAGCCATCGCGGTACTCATCCGGGTCGCGGACGTCGATCAGGACGAGGGGCTCACCCGTGGCGAGGCGGGCCTTGAGATCCTCGGGCCCTTCTTCCCGGATCGCCTGCCGGGCCTCCGCCAGCATCTCCCTCAGCGTCTTCATTTCGTAACTCCTTGCGTTATTGACTAAAATAGAATAACACCCTTTCCGATCAAGTCAAAGGGGAATTCTCATCGTCCTTGTCCCCCCCGGGGGCGGCTGCTATACTCGCCTCATTCTAGACGAACTTCTATGAAAGGTCTCATCCTCTCTGGCGGCCGGGGAACCCGCCTCCGCCCGATCACCTACACGTCGGCCAAGCAGCTGGTCCCCGTGGCCAACAAGCCCATCCTATTCTATGGGATCGAAGCCCTCGCCGAGTCGGGGATCCGCGAGATCGGGATCGTGGTCGGGGACACCAAGCGCGAGATCATGGACGCGGTCGGCGACGGCGCGCGGTTCGGGGTGCGCGTCGCCTACATCGAGCAGGAGGCGCCGCTCGGCCTGGCCCACGCCGTGCTGGTGTCGGAGCCGTACCTCGGGGCCGACCCGTTCGTCATGTACCTGGGCGACAACCTCATCCGGGAAAAGCTGGCGCCGCTCGTCCGGCGGTTCGGAGAGGAGAAGCCGAACGCCCAGATCCTCCTGGCCCGCGTGCCCAACCCCCAGCAGTTCGGCGTCGCCGAGCTCGCCGACGGGAAGGTAGTGCGGCTGGTCGAGAAGCCGAGCCGGCCGCCGTCGGACCTGGCGCTGGTGGGGGTCTACATGTTCGACCGGACCATCTTCGAGGCCGTGAAGGCGATCCGGCCGTCCGCGCGGGGCGAGCTGGAGATCACCGACGCCATCCAGCGCCTGATCGACACCGGGCGGACGGTGCGGCCGCACGTGATCAAGGGATGGTGGAAGGACACCGGCAAGCTCGAGGACCTGCTTGAGGCAAACCGGATCATCCTCGACACGCTCGAGCCGCGGGTCGAGGGCGAGCTCGAGGCCTCGGAGATCCACGGCAAGGTGATCGTGGAGGTGGGCGCGAAGATCGTCCGCAGCGTGATCCGCGGCCCTGCCATCATCGGCAAGGGCGCCATGATCGAGAACGCCTACATCGGCCCCTTCACGGCGGTGGGCGACCAGGTGGTGATCCGGGGCAGCGAGGTGGAGCATTCGATCATCCTGGAGGGCTCCAGCATCTCCGACGTCGGGGGGCGGATCGAGTCCAGCCTGGTGGGACGCAACGTGGTGATCTACCGGAGCGAGTCCAAGCCCAAGTCCTACAACTTGATGCTCGGCGACCGGTCGCAGATCGGCCTGGTCTGAGCGGGAGGGGAGCGCGCCCGTGGAGCTCAGCGGCGAGGCCAAGCGGCGGTTCCGGCTCCAGGACTACGCGCCGAAGCCCGCGATCCAGGGGTTGCAAGTCGTCGAGCTCTCCCGCCACACGGACGACGGCGGCTCCTTCACCGAGCTCGGCCGCTTCACCGCCGGCCTCTGCGCTGCCTTTCCCGGCTTCGTCCTCGCCCAGGTGAACTACAGCGAGTTGGAGCCGGGCGCCATCAAGGCCTTCCACCTCCACCGGCGGCAGAGCGACCTCTGGTTCGTGCCGCCCGGCGATAAGATGCTCCTGGTGCTCCTGGACGTGCGCGCTGGCTCGCCCACGGAGGGCACGCGGATGCGGCTCGTGCTGGGGGACGGTCACTCGCGCATGGTGCGGATCCCGCCCGGGGTGGCCCACGGCTGTCGAAATCTCGCGGCGACGCCGGGGCGGATCATCTACTTCACCGACACCCATTTCGCCCCGGCCCCCGAGGCCTGCGACGAGGGGCGCCTCCCCTGGGACTTCGCCGGCGCCGACATCTGGGAGATGACGCGGGAGTAATGGGGGGAGGCAGTTCTTGAAGCTCCTCGTCACGGGCGGCGCGGGGTTCATCGGCTCGCACTTCATCCGCCACGTCCTGCGGAAGTACCCGGGCCACTCCGTCATCAATTTGGACAAGCTCACTTACGCCGGCAACCTCGAGAACCTCCGGGAGGTGGAGCGGGAGCCGCGCTACCGGTTCGTCCACGGCGACATCTCGGACGCGGCCGTGGTGCGCGACGCCATGCGCGGCGTGGACGCTGTGCTGAATTTCGCCGCGGAGAGTCACGTGGATCGGTCCATCCTGGGGGCGGACGAGTTCTTGAAGACCGACGTGCTGGGGACCTTCACGCTGCTGGAGGCGGCCCGGGAGCTTCGGATTCCCCGGTACGTGCAGATCTCGACGGACGAGGTCTACGGCTCCGTCGAGCACGGCGCCGTCAGGGAGAACGCGCCGCTCCGGCCCTCGAACCCTTACTCGGCATCGAAGGCCGGGGGAGACCTCCTGGTCAGCGCCTACTGGGCGACTCACCGGCTGCCCGTCCTCATCACCCGCAGCTCCAACAACTTCGGGCCGAACCAGTACCCGGAGAAGATCATCCCCCTGTTCATCACCAACGCGCTCGAGGACCGCCGGCTGCCGCTCTACGGGGACGGCCGGAACGTGAGGGACTGGCTCTACGTCCTGGACAACTGCGCCGCGATCGATCTCGTCCTCCACGCGGGCGTGCCGGGCGAGATCTACAATATCGGCGGCGGCACCGAGGTCGAGAATATCGTCCTGACCCGCCAGATCCTTCGGCTCCTCGGCAAGCCCGAGAGCCTGATCCAGCCCGTGAAAGACCGCCCCGGCCACGACCGCCGCTACGCCCTGGACTGCCACAAGATCCACTCCCTCGGCTGGAAGCCCGCTCACGAGCTCGGGGCGGCGCTGGCGGAGACGGTCCGCTGGTATAAGGAGCACGAGGCCTGGTGGCAACCGATCAAGTCGGGGGAGTTCAAGGCGTATTACGCCAAGCAGTACGCCGACCGCGCATGAAGATCGTGATCACGGGGGCCGGGGGGATGCTGGGCCGGGCGCTGGCGGAGTGCCTGAGCCCGGAGCACGAGGTCGTTCCCCTCACCCGCGCCGACCTCGACGTCACCAACCTGGGCGTGACCCTCTCGGCGTTGGGGCGCGTCAAGCTCCAGGTGGTGATCCACGCCGGGGCGTGGACCGACGTGGATGGCTGCGAGCGGGACCCGGACCGCGCCTGGCGCGTCAACGCCCTGGGCAGCCGGAACCTGGCCGTCGCCTGCCAGGAGAGCGGGGCCGCGTGCTGCTACCTCTCGACCGATTACGTCTTCGACGGGCAGAAGCCGGACCCGTATACGGAGTTCGACGCGCCGAACCCGCTCTCGTGCTACGGCGCCTCGAAGCTGGCAGGCGAGCGCTACGTCCAGACGCTGACGCCGCGCCACTGGATCGTCCGCTCCTCCTGGCTTTTCGGGCCCGGGGGCCGGAACTTTGTAAAAACGATTCTGGCCAAAGCCCGCGCGGGGCAGGACCTCAGGGTGGTGGACGATCAGGTCGGCTCCCCGACCTTCACCCGCGATCTCGCGGCGGCGATCGCGCGCCTGATCAGCGGGCCGCACTACGGCATCTGGCACGTCACGAACAGCGGTGCCTGCTCGTGGTACGACTTGGCCGCCGCGATCCTGGAAAGCACCGGGCTCGGGGGGGCGCGTCTGGAGCCGATCGCGTCCAAGGACCTGGACCGCCCGGCCCCCCGTCCCCGGAACTCGGTGCTTCGAAACTACTGCTGGGAGCTCGAGGGGTGGCCACCGCTCCGCTCCTGGTCCGACGCCCTTCGCGACTATCTGGCTCACCCCGAAGTCGCGGGATAGACTAAGGGCAAGAGGTCAGTCATGAGACGCATGGCCCTGGCGCTTCCCTTCCTCCTGGCGCTGCCGCTCGCCCTCGGGGCGGCCCCGCACGGCACCGAGCAGAAGCCCGACGCCAAGAACGCCCCCGCCCTGCCCTCCTACGTCCAGCGGGTTCAGCCGGCCGTGGTGGGGATCAAGGTCCAGGTCCCGCGGAACCGCCCGTCGGTGCTGACGCTCGGCCCCGAGCGCTGGGGGAGCGGAGTCATCTTCGACCCGTCGGGGTACGCGCTGACTGTGAGCTATGTCCTGCTGGACGCCGGGACGATCGAGGTCTCGCTCCGGGACGGGCGCACGGTGCCCGGCAAGCTGGTCGGCCTCGACCTGGAGGTGGGCCTGGGCGTCTTGAAGCTGGAAGGGCCGGGGCCGTGGCCGGCGGCGGTCGTCGGGGACTCGACCGGCGTCACCGTGGGACAACCCACCGCGACCGTCGGGGTGGACGAGGACAACGACCTGGTCGTCACCAACGGGAGCGTGCGGGAGATCCGCGGCTTCGCCGGCTACTGGGAGTACATGCTGGATCGGGCCTTCGTTGTCTCCCCGTCCAATCCTGCCTTCGGCGGAAGCCCGCTGGTGAACCTGAACGGCGAGGTCATCGGCATCACGTCCCTCCGGCTCGGCGAGCGCCCGTTCGTCAATCTGGCCATCCCCATCGAGAAGTTCCTGCCGGGAAGGGACGAGCTGATTCAGAAGGGCCGCGTCCTGAGCCGCAAGCCCCGTCCCTGGCTCGGGCTCTACACCGTGCCCGTCGAGAGCGGCGGCGTGGTGATCACGGGCATCTCTCCGTTCGGTCCGGCGGGGAAGGCGGGCTTCCAGCGCGGGGACATCATCGTGAGGCTCAACGCAGAGAAGGTCGGGACCCAGGAAGAGTTCTACGCCCGGCTCTGGGGGGCCGAGGTCGGCCAGGAGCTCACCGTGGTGGTGCTGCGCGGCTCGCGCTTCGAGGCCATCACCGTGCGGCCGGCGGACCGCTACCAGTTCTTCCGCACCACGGGGCCCTAGCCGCATGAAAGGGGCGGACACCTACCAGGGGCGCGGCCTCGTCGCCGACCCGATCCACCGCTACATCCTCTACACCCGGCCGGACGGCGTCCCCGGGGAGGCCACCGAGCAGGACCTGATGGACACCTCCTGGGTCCAGCGCCTCCGGCGGATCCCACAGCTCCAGTCGGCGCGCTGGGTCTTCCCCGCCGCCGAGCACAGCCGCTTCCAGCACGCGCTGGGCGCCATGCACCTGGCCGGCCGGTTCGGCCAGCAGCTCTACCCCTCGCTCAAGGCCGTCTTCCCCGACTGCCCCTCGGCCCCGCTGATCGAGGAGCTGCTCCGCATGGCCGGCCTGCTCCACGACGTGGGGCACGGCCCCTTCGGCCATTTCTTCGACGACAACTTCCTGGTGGACTTCGACCTCACCCACGAGATGGTCGGCCAGCGCATCATCCGTGAGGAGCTGGGCGACATCGTCCGCGGATTGCGGCGCAGCCCCTCCGGGCGCTTTGATTCCGGCGAGAGCATCGATCCCGACTGGATCTGCTACCTGATGGGGAAAGCCTTCACGCGACCGGAGGCCGGCCACCCCCGGTGGCTCGCCTTCCTGAAGCCGATCCTTTCGGGGATCTACACGGCGGACAACATGGACTACGTCCTCCGCGACTCCTACATGTGCGGCGTCGCCGTGGGCCCCATCGACATCGATCGGATCATCTACTACTCATTCTTCAGCGAGCACGGACTCACGCTCGATCGGGGCGGTCTCCAGGCCTTCATCATGTTCCTCAACGCCCGGTTCTACATGTACACCAACGTGTACTACCACCGGACGACGCGGGGCATCGACCTCCACCTGAAGGAAATCTTCCGCGACACCATGAAGATCGTGTTTCCGTACGACCTCAGGAAGGAGCTCCACCCCTATCTCCATCTGACGGAATGGACGCTCCTGGAAGAGGTGGGGCGCTGGCACGACGCGGAGGAGGTGGAGCGGAAGGCGCTCGGCGCGGAGTGGCGCCAGATCCTGGACCGGCGGCTCAAGTGGCGCATGTGCCACGAGAAGGTCCTCGATAAGTACCAGCTGCGACCCGGCGAAGTCTTCATGAAAGCGGAGGAGGTGGAGGCGCGCGTCCGGAAACTCCTGCCAGATCCTCTTCGGACGTTCCCCTTCAAGGTTGACATGGCGTTTCAGGATCCTCGTCCGCTGAACCCTCTCAACATGGGGGACCGGCAGATCTACGTGTACGATGCGGCGAGGCGCCAGGTGTCGGCGGAGCCGCTCACCGATCTCTTGAAATACCTTCCGGGCAAAGTGGCCCAGTGCCGGATTTTCGCGGCGACCCACGAGCATGACCAGCTCCTGGCCCAGGCCCTGGA